>DRKP01000080.1 GCA_011051715.1 Sedimenticola thiotaurini
GCACCGACGTCGTGGATGAACAGGATCGGGTTCTCCGCGCCCTGGGCCCAGCAGCGGTCGATCACCTCCTGACAGCGCCGTTCCATCTCCGGATTGGAGCGCTGCACCGAGGCGAAATCCAGTTCTTCGGCCGAGGCGCCGCTGGCCATGGACGAGGCGGCACCCCCGCCCAGGCCGATCAGCATCGCCGGCCCCCCCAGCACCACCAGCGGTGTCCCTGGCGGGAACATGCACTTCCCGATCAGCTCCTCGCGGATGCTGCCGAGCCCCCCCGCCAGCATGATCGGTTTGTGGTAGCCGCGCAGCTCGGCCCCGTCCGGTCCCGGCACCCGCTCCTCGAAGGTGCGGAAATAACCGCACAGGTTGGGACGGCCGAACTCGTTGTTGAACGAGGCACCGCCGATGGGCCCTTCCAGCATGATGTCGAGGGCCGGGACGATACGCGCCGGGCGGCCGAAGTCCTGTTCCCAGGGCCGCTCGGCGCCGGGGATGCGCAGGTTGGAGACGGAGAAGCCGGTGAGACCCGCCTTCGGCTTGGAGCCGCGGCCGGTGGCCCCCTCGTCGCGGATCTCGCCACCGGATCCGGTGGCCGCCCCCGGATGGGGGGAGATGGCGGTCGGGTGGTTGTGGGTCTCCACCTTCATCAGGATGTGCAGCGGCTCGCGCCGGTAGCCGTAGTGGTGGGACCCGTCCGGCAGGAAGCGTTCGCCCTCGGGGCCGCGCATCACCGCGGCGTTGTCCCGGTAGGCCGAGAGCACGTCGCCCGGCGATCTCTCAACGGTGTTGCGGATCATGCCGAACAGGGAGCGCTGCTGGCGCTCGCCGTCGATCACCCAGTCGGCATTGAAGATCTTGTGCCGGCAGTGCTCGGAGTTGGCCTGGGCGAACATCATCAGCTCCACGTCCGTGGGGTTGCGCCCGAGGCCGCGAAAGCTCTCCACCAGATAGTCGATCTCGTCGTCGGAGAGGGCCAGCCCGAGTTCACCGTTGGCCCGCTGCAGGGCCGGCCGGCCACCACCGAGGACGTCCACCGTGGTGAAGGGTTTCGGCTCGGCATGGGTGAACAGGCAGGCGGCGTCGCTGATATCGAAGAACACCGTCTCGGTCATACGGTCGTGCAGCACCGCCATGGCGGCACTGAGCTGGTCGTCGTCGAGGCCCGGATCGCCGCCGGAGGGACCGGTGAGATAGTGCACCACCCCCCGCTCCAGGCGCCGGACATTGGCCAGGCCGCAGTTGTGGGCGATATCGGTGGCCTTGGACGACCAGGGGGAGATGGTGCCGGGCCGCGGCACCACCAGCAGCAGGGTGCCGGCGGGCTCGTGGGCGGCCCGCTCGGGTCCGTACTGCAGCAGCTGCTGCAGGGTCTCCATCTCGGTGTCGCCGAGGGCCTGCTCCAGCTCGGCGAAATGGACGTACTCCGAATACAGTCCCAGGGAGATCCCAACCGCCTCCTCCAGCCGCTGCCGGAGTTTGTTCAGGCGGAACTCGGAGTAAGCGGGGGCACCACGGAGACTGAGCATGATTCATCCTGTTGCGACAGAGGCAGAGAGGGGAGAATGATACTGGATTTCCCCCGGCAGGGAGAGGGAAAGGGGCACCGGACCGGTCCGAAGATTCACGCCGGGGGTGGAATGGGCGCAGGAGCGCCGCCCCGGCGCGAATGACCGGGCATCGCCAGTCGGGGTGGTGTTCGCGGCGGAGGCGCCGCTCCTGCGGGGGTCGGGTCACAGCCGCCCGGCGGGGGGACCGCCGCCCGGCCGGATGCCTGCGCCGGGACGGCGGTCATCGGATTCGATACGACGACGATGGTAGAGGGAGTAGTAGCGCACGCTGGCCGGGGCATGGGAGATGAGGCCGGAGATCACCAGCACGGCCAGGAACAGGGGCAGGCGCCACTGCGGCCAGAGGGGGATCATGGCCAGCAGCAGCAGCTTGAACAGGATCGCCTGGCCGCGCAGCTGCAGCAGCCAGATGCCGTTGGACCAGATCGAGATCAGGGTCAGCCCCAGACCGGAGAGGGTGGCCAGATAGAGATAGAGGCGCCAGCTGTCGTCCGCCGCCGGGTAGAGGAAGCCGGCGCCGAGGCCGGCGACGCCGATCAGGTGCAGGGTGCGCAGGCCGATATTGGTCCAGCGCTGGCCGGGAAAGAAGCGCGACTCGGCCGGGAACAGCCAGCCGGGACCTCTGCCGCTCACAACTCCACCCACCCGCTGCCCTCCTCCTGGCTGGCCAGGGTGAGACGCCCTTCGATCGCCGGCACCGCCTCCAGCAGCGCCCTGCGCGCCAGCTCCGGGGTGTTGTTCTTCTCGCTCAGGTGGGCGGCCACCAGATGCTCCAGGCCGGGATGCTCGATCCGCTGCAGCAGGGCCGCCGCCTGGCCATTGTTGAGATGGCCCAGGCGTCCGCCCACCCGCGCCTGCAGCGCCGGCGGATAGGGGCCTCGGGCCAGCATCCCCGGATCGTGGTTGCACTCCAGCAGCAGGGCGCTGCAGGAGGCCAGCACCCCGACCATGTGGGGCGTGACCATGCCGGCATCGGTGAGCACGCCGAGGCGGTCCCTGCCGGCCTGGAACAGGAACTGGACCGGCTCCCGGGCATCGTGGGGGACCGGATAGGGGGTGACCCGGAAGGCACCGATACGCAGCGCCGGTTGCTGCGGGTGGATCAGGTGCAGCTCCGGCACCTCCCCCAACCGCCCTGCGCGCAGGGTGCCGTGGGTGAGGTAGACCGGGAGCCGGTAGCGTCGCGCCAGCACACCGACGCCGCGGATGTGGTCCTGGTGCTCATGGGTCACCAGGATCGCGTCCAGGGTGGACGGATCCACCCCCAGGCCGGCCAGGCGACGCTCCGCCTCGCGGCCGGCAAAGCCGCAGTCCAGCAGCAGCCGGGAACCGTCCGCCTCGATCAGGGTCGCGTTGCCGCGGCTGCCGCTGCCGAGGGAGACGAACCGCATCAGCGGATCTGTTCGTGCAGGAGCGTCAGAATGCGCTGTGCCGTCTCCGTGTTCAACCTCCGGCCCTGTTCGTCGGCCACGGTCACCCGGGTGCGGTCACCGTCGGGTTCGAGCCGAACCTGGTACTGGGCCTCCTTGTCCACCGGGGATTCGTCGCTGCTCCAGAACGCCAGCTTGTCCAGGAACCCCTCCTCCTTCTGATTGGCGATGGGGTCGTAGTAGCGGACGAAGTAGACGCCGGCCTCCCGGTCCCGGTCCTCCACCGCGAAACCGACCCGGTCCAGCCCCACGCCCACCAGCCGCCAGGCCCGGTCCCGGTCCGCATCGATCTCCAGCGACACCTGGTCACCGCTCTTGTTGAGGCGGGAGCGCTGGGTGCGTGCCCCCTTCTCCTTCCCGGCCAGGGCCCGGCCGGCCTGGTCCGGCGGCACCCCCAGGTAGACCATCAGACGGCGCAGCATCTCGGTCTCGAGACCGGGATCCACCGGCCGCGGATTCCATACCGTGCGTTCCACCTGGCCGGCACCGTCCTGGATCACCGTCTCCTGCAGCCCCCGGTGGGTGAGGAAGAGCTCGGTGGTGTCCGGCTGTGGCCCCGGCTCGATGCGGACCCGGAACTGGTCCCGCGTCCCTGCCGAGTAGAGCCCGCCGGCGAACTCGCTGATGATGCTGTTGACCACGCCCAGCTGGACGTCCGGCTTCTCCTCCAGCCAGTCGGTGACCATCACGCCGATGGTCGGATCCTGCTGCTCCAGCAGCACGCCGTTCTCCTGCCAGAACTCGAGTACCCGGTACCAGACGTCCTCGGGATCGGCCTGGATCAGCAGCCAGTGCTTGTCCCCGTCCCGCTTCAGCTCGATCCCCTTGAACTCCGGCAGCACCTTGTCGCGGCCGGCGACCCGGCCCACCCGCTGCTCACGCCGCTGCATGCCGCTCAGGGTCGGCTCCGCGCCCGGTGCGGCCGCCGGGATCACCAGTTCGTCGTTGATCGCGGTCCTGGTCAGGTCCGGCGGGATCTCCAGATCCCGTTCCGCCTGCCGGCTCTTCTTGTACTCCACCTTGCGGTCGGGCAGCACCGCGTCCATGCCGGGAATGCTGCTGCAGGCGACCAGCAGCAGCGCCATCGGCAGCAGAAACAACAATCGTGGGGTCATCGAAAACACGTTCATTCAGAGGATTCCCGCCTGGCGCATGCTCTGGCGCAGGGCATCGTGGTAGGTGTCGGAGAACCAGGTCAGCGGCAGCCGGATGCCGGTGGGAATGCGTCCCATCTCGGCCAGGGCCCACTTCACCGGGATCGGGTTCGACTCCAGGAACAGATCCCGGTGCAGTCCGGCCAGGGTGGCGTCGATGGCCGTCGCTGCGGCGCGGTCGCCGGAGAGGGCCGCGGCCATCATCCGGTGCATGGGACCGGGGGCGACATTGGTGGTCACCGAGATGACCCCCTGGCCGCCGCGCAGCACGAACTCGCAGCCGGTGGCATCGTCGCCGCTGAAGATGTCGAAATCGTCACCACAGAGCGCGCGGATGCGTGGCAGGCGCTCCAGCTCGCCGGTGGCCTCCTTGACGCCGATGATATTGGGGATCCCGGCCAGCCGGCCGATGGTCTCCGGCTGCATGTCGCAGGCGGTGCGGCCGGGCACGTTGTACAGCATCTGGGGGATGTCCACCGCCTCCGCCACTGCCTTGTGGTGACGGTAGAGCCCCTCCTGGGTCGGCTTGTTGTAGTAGGGGGTGACCAGCAGGCAGGCGTCGGCTCCCGCCTCCAGGGCGCAGCTGGTGAGGCGGATCGCCTCGGTGGTGGAGTTGGCACCAGTGCCGGCGATCACCGGCACCCGCCCGGCGGCGAACTCGATGGTGCGGCGGATCACCTCGCAGTGCTCGGCCTCGTCCAGGGTGGCCGACTCGCCGGTGGTGCCCACCGCGACGATGCCGTCGGTGCCCTCCGCCACGTGCCAGTCGACCAGCGCCTGCAGGCTGTCGAAATCGACACGGCCATCCGCCGCCATCGGGGTGACCAGTGCCACGAAGCTGCCTCGAAACATGGGGGGTGGACTCCCGGGGTATCGGACCAATCCGGCATTCTAAATCGCGCGCGGAGACCCTGACAAGGAGAGTGGTACCGGCGCGCGGCACCCTGAGCGGCCAAACGGGGGCTCCCCCCCTGCGGGGCGGCGGATCGGAGCGCGCTGCAGGAGGCCGGAATCAGGGATAGCGCTGGCGCAATCCCCGTCGTCGACGCTACACTTCCAGGCAGACCCGTTCCCCACAAGGCGCCCCTATGTCGACGAAAAAGAACTTCCTGGTCCTGTCCGCCCTGGGGGAGGACCGTCCCGGCATCGTGGACCAGCTCTCCCAGACCATCCTCGAGCACGAGTGCAACATCGCCGACAGCCGCATGACGGTGCTCGGGGGCGAGTTCGCCATCCTGCTGATGGTGGAGGGCAACTGGAATACCCTGGCCAAGCTGGAGAACGCCATCCCCGGCGTCGCCCAGCGACTCGACCTGACCATCATCACCCGCCGCACCGAGGAGCGCCCCCCGGCACCGGAGCAGCTGCCCTACGCCGTCGACGTGGTGGCCATGGACCACCCCGGTATCGTCCACCACCTGGCCAGCTTCTTCTCCAGCCGCCGGATCAACATCGAGGACATGGTGACCAGCACCTATGCCGCCGCGCATACCGGGACCCCCATGTTCTCGGTGCACATGGCGGTGGGCATCCCGGCCAATGTGCACATCGCCACCCTGCGCGACGAGTTCATGGAGTTCTGCGACTCGCTCAACCTGGACGGGGTGCTGGAGCCGATCAAGGGTTGATGGAAGAACCTAGAACCTAGAACCTAGGGCCTAGGGCCTAGGGCCTAGGGCCTAGGGCCTAGGGCCTGCAGTAGCAGGGATTTCACCACTCACAGCCAGAGGAGCATGCAATGAGCGAGGTCGCCATCGGCAGACCGGTGCCGGATCTGGAGCTGAGGATCACCGGGGACCGGAGCGTGCGCCTGTCGCACTACCGGGGGAAGATCCTGGTGCTCTATTTCTATCCCAAGGCGAGCACCCCCGGCTGTACCCAGGAGGGGCTCGACTTCAAGGCGGCGATCAACCGCTTCCGGCGCCAGTCGGCGGTGATCCTGGGGGCATCGCGGGACAGCCTGAAGGCCCAGGAGCGGTTCAAGGAGAAGCAGGGGTTTCCGTTCGACCTGGTCTCCGATCCCGATGAGGAGCTGTGCCGGGCATTCGACGTGATCAGGCTGAAGAACATGTACGGCAGGCAGGTGCGCGGCATCGAGCGCAGCACCTTCCTGATCGACGCCGACGGCATACTGCGCAGGGAGTGGCGCAAGGTCAAGGTGAAGGGCCATGTGGAAGAGGTGCTGGAGGCGGTGAAGGCGCTGAAGAAGGGGGAACCGGTCTGAACCAGGGACCGACCCCGCCCGGCGCGAAGGAGGGGGAACGGCGCCTGTTCGTCCTCGACACCAATGTGCTGATGCACGATCCCAGCGCCATCTTCCGCTTCCAGGAGCACGACCTGTTCCTGCCGATGATGGTGCTGGAGGAGCTGGACCGGGGCAAGAAGGGCACCTCGGAGGTGGCGCGCAACGTGCGCCAGGCCTCCCGCTTCCTGGACCGGCTGATGCAGGGTGCCCGCAAGGAGGCGATCGACCGGGGCCTGCCCCTGCCGGCACCCGGCCACGGGCCGGACGGAGCGGCCGTCGGCGGCCGCCTCTTCTTCCAGACCCGCCACCTGCCCAACCTGCTGCCCGAATCCCTCCCCGGCAACACGCCGGACAACAACATCCTGGGGACCGCCCTGGCGCTGCAGGAGGAGCAGCCGGAGCGTACCGTGGTGATCGTCTCCAAGGACATCAACCTGCGCATCAAGGCGGCCCTGCTCGGCATCCGCGCCGAGGACTACCTCAACGACCGGGTGCTGGACGACGTACGGCTGCTCTACAGCGGCGAACAGGAGCTGGCCCCGGACTTCTGGGATCAGCACGATCTCGAGGTGGAGTCCTGGCAGGAGGAGGGACGCACCTTCTACCGGCTGCGCGGCCCCGCGATCCGGCACTGGTATCCCAACCAGTGCCTCTACATCCCCGGCGACGGCGGCCTGGAGGCGATGGTGCGCAGCCTCGACGGCGACGGCGCCGTGATCGAGCGGGTCACCGACTACCGCAGCGAACGCCACGCGGTGTGGGGCATCAGCGCCCGCAACCGGGAACAGAATTTCGCCCTCAACATGCTGATGGACCCGGAGATCGACTTCGTCTCCCTGCTCGGCATGGCCGGTACCGGCAAGACCCTGCTGGCCCTGGCCGCCGGGCTGACCCAGACCCTGGACCAGAACCGCTACCGGGAGATCGTGATGACCCGGGTGACGGTGCCGGTGGGCGACGACATCGGCTTCCTGCCCGGCACCGAGGAGGAGAAGATGACCCCCTGGATGGGGGCGCTGATGGACAATCTGGAGGTGTTGACCCGGACCGAGGGCGGTGAGTGGGGACGCGCCGTCACCAACG
Organism: Sedimenticola thiotaurini; assembly: GCA_011051715.1. Classification (GTDB taxonomy): domain Bacteria; phylum Pseudomonadota; class Gammaproteobacteria; order Chromatiales; family Chromatiaceae; genus HyVt-443. The sequence goes on from DRKP01000080.1 coordinate 7,478, forward strand.
ACCTGATGCAGTCGCGCATCCGCATCCACTCGCTCAACTTCATGCGCGGGCGCACCTTCCTGGACAAGTACATCATCCTGGACGAGGCCCAGAACCTGACGCCGAAGCAGATGAAGACCCTGGTCACCCGCGCCGGTCCCGGCAGCAAGGTGGTCTGCCTGGGCAATGTCGGCCAGATCGACACCCCCTACCTGACCGAGACCACCTCAGGCCTCACCTACGCCGTCGACCGCTTCAAGGCCTGGCCCCACAGCGGCCATGTCACTCTGCGGCGGGGCGAGCGCTCGCGACTGGCCGACTTCGCATCGGAGAATCTGTGACCGGAAGGGGGCCCATCGGCCCGTCCGCTCAGTCCCTGAGACGGTAAACGATGCCGCCCAGCAGGTTGACCATCTCGAAGCGGTCGGTATGGGCGGAGAGGGATTCGGTGGAACCGAGGAACAGGTAGCCGCCGGGATTGAGGATGCGCGCCATGCGCTCGAGGATGTCGGCCTTCTGCTCGTGGGAGAAGTAGATCAGCACGTTGCGGCAGAAGATGACGTCGAAACGCCCCAGCAGCTCGTAGCCGCGGGTCAGGTTGAGCTCGCGGAAGGCGACCCGGCGCTTGATCTCCGGGCGCACCTCGAGGCACTCCTCCCTCACCGTGAAATAGCGTTCACGCTGGTCGGTGGTGAGCCCGCGGGAGGCGGCGAGACCGCAGTAGACCCCGCGCCGCGCCTCCTCCAGCATGCTGGCCGAGATATCGGTGGCGACGATCTCCAGGATCCCCTTCAGCCGGCCGGGGTTGGCACGCTGGAACTGGTCCACCGCCATGCTGATGTTGTAGGGCTCCTGGCCGGAGGAGCAGGCGGCGGACCAGACCCGGATCCGTCCCGCCGTGCGGCCGGTCAGCTCCGGCAGCACGTGGCCGGTCAGCATCTCGAAGTGGGAGGCATCGCGAAACCAGAAGGTCTCGTTGGTGGTCATGGCGTCGATGATGCCGCTGCGCAGGCGCGGGTTGCGGCCGGTGCGCGCCTGCCTGACCAGGTCACCGACGCTGGTGATGGCGTAGTGCCGCATCAGGCTGCCCAGCCGGCTGGAGACCAGGTACTCCTTGCCGGCCCCGAGCTGGATGCCGCAGGCGTCCTGCAGGAAACGCTGGAACTCCTGGTATTCCCCCGGAGTCAGGGTCTGTTCCTTGTTCATGGAGAGGGAGGTCGATCCGTTTGTCATGGCCTGGCGCCTGTGCCGAAGGGTTGGTGCTGGATTCATGCCACGGCCCCTGGCCGATGGGTCTTCAGCTGTTCCTGGACGATGGTGGCCAGCTCGTCCGGCTCATACTTGGCGAGGAACCGGTTCGCCCCCACCCGCTTCACCATGGCCTCGTTGAAGACGCCGCTGAGAGAGCTGTGCAGCAGCACGTGCAGCCCCTCCAGGTCCGGATCCCGGCGGATGCTGGCCGTCAGGGTGTAGCCGTCCATCTTCGGCATCTCCACGTCGGAGATCACCATGGCGATCCGCTCGGTCACCGGTTGCCCGGCGTCGGCCATGTCGCGCAGCCGCTGCAGTGCCTCGTGACCGTCGTTGCAGAGCATGCTGTCGACCTGCAGCTGTTCCAGCACCCGCCGGATCTGGTTGCGCGCCACCGACGAGTCGTCCACCACCATCACCGTGCGCCCGCCGTGATCGATGGACTCGTCGATGATGCCGTCGGAGATCACCTCGTTGTCCCCCATCACCTCTTTCAGCACCTTCTCCACGTCGATGATCTCGACCAGCTCGTCGTCGACCTGGGTCACGGCGGTCATGTAGCAGCCGTCGGCCACCCCCCTCGGGGGGGGCATCACCGCCTCCCAGTTCAGGTTGACGATCCGCTCCACCGAGCCGACCAGGAATCCCTGCACCCGCCGGTTGTATTCGGTGACGATGACGAAACACTGGTCGTAGTCCTCCAGGGGGGGGCCGCCAATGGCCAGGGACAGATCCATCACGGTGATGGTGCGCCCGCGCAGCTTGGCCACACCCTGCACCACCGGACTGGAGCCCGGGATCCGGGTCAGGGTCGGGCAGTGGATCACCTCCTGGACCTTGAATACGTTGATTCCGAAGCGCTGGCGGGTGGAGAGCCGGAACAGCAGCAGCTCGAGCCGGTTGTGGCCGGCCAGCATGGTCCGCTGATCCACCTCCCGCAACATTCTGGTCATGGTCGTCCCCCGCTGCGCATCACGATTGAGAATCTACCAGCATAGCGGCGACCGGCGGGATTGCTTTAGGCAACCGGTGAACATGCGCTCATCACTGCCCGGGCCGGATCCAGGCTATTGAATCCGCGCCATTCCGGCCGATGCCGGGCCGGCGGAGAGAGGTCGCTCCGAATCCGCTTCCGGTGGCTTTCGGGAAATTGGGCACGGCCCTTGCATGGATTCCCTGACCAGAGAAACCATGACGATATCCCGACGCCTGAAACGCGCTGTACCATGATCCGTCCCGCTCCCGGAGTTGCCGTTCTCCTCCTGCTGCTGCTCGTCCCCCTGACCGGGGCGACGGCTGCCGACGAGTCCCATCGGCGCATCCTCGATGCCGTCCGCCGACACCTCCAGGCAGACTATGGCGACGAACCCGGCCTCTCGATCCGGATCGACCCCCTCGACCGGCGCCTGCGCCTGCCCCGCTGTGACACCGCGCTGGAGACCTTCTCCCCGGGGAACAGGCGCCGTGGCGCCAGGCAGACCGTCGGGGTCCGCTGTCCGGCGTCCGGCCAGGGCTGGTCGCTCTACGTCTCCACCACCATCAGCCTGCGCAAACCGGTGCTGGTGGCCGCCCGCACCGTCCCCCGGGGCTCGCCCCTGACCCGGGCCGACGTCCGTCTGGAAACGCGTGACGTGGCCGCCCTGCACCGCGGCTACCTGGAGCGGCCGGAGCAGCTGTTGGGACAGGCGCCGAAACGGGATCTGGCCCCCGGCCAGGTGATCGGCCCGGGGCTGCTCGGCGCACGCAAGGTGATCCGTCGTGGCAGCCGGGTGACCATCCTCGGCCGGATCGGGGCCATCAAGGTGCGGATGGCGGGCCGGGCCCTGGGCGACGCGGCCGTGGGTGAACGGGTACGGGTGGAGAACAGCAGCTCGAAACGGCGCATCGAGGCCACCGCCGTGGCCGCCGGCATCGTCGAGGTGGCGCTCTGACCGGCCCTTGCGGACAGCGCCGGCACTCCTGCCACAGCCGGCCCACCCGGAACGGCCGCGACCGGATTCCAACCCCGACCGGGAGTCTTCCCCGGCGGCACCCTGCAGGCTAAAGTTCACGCCACAGCAGCCGCTAACAGGCCACAGGGACCCTATTCAACGAAGCAGGTGAACAGATGAGCGTCGAAATCAGCGGACTGTCCGGAAAACAGATTCAGGGCACTGGTGACAACCGGCAGGTGAGCTCAACCGAACGCAGGCAGGAGGGGACGGGCGCCACCGAACCTGCCGGCGGCAGTAGCGACCGGGTCAGCCTGACCAGCTCCGCCACCCGGCTGCAGGAGCTGGCGGCCCAGGTATCCCGGCTGCCGGTGGTCGATACCGCGGTGGTCAGTGAGGTACAGCGTTCGCTGGCCACTGGCAGCTTCCAGTCGGCGCCGGACCAGGCGGCGGACAACCTCCTCACCCAGGAGAAGGAACTGGCGACACTGGAGACCGGAAAATAACGGAGTCCAGCCCACCCATGACCGGTGAAACCACCCACCTCGTCGCCGCCGAGATCAGCTGTGCCCGGGAGCTGCTGCAGACCCTGCAGCAGGAGTACCGGGCGCTGACCAGTGGTGACATCGACGGCATCGAATCCGCCAGCCGCAGCAAGCAGGAGCAGATGCAGCGGCTGCAGCAGCAGATGCAGCACCGCGACCACCTCCTCCGGCAGCAGGGGCTGCCCCCCGGGCCTGCGGGCATGGAGCAGTGGCTGGAGCGGCTCGACGACGCCGACGCCACCACCCTGTGGCACGAGCTGCAGCAGCTGGCAGAACGACTGCAGGAGCAGAACGAGATCAACGGTGGCCTGGTCGCCCTGAGCCAGCGCCAGGTACGACAGGCGCTGGAACTGCTGGTGGGCCGCAGCGGCGGCAGCGACACCTATGGCCCCGCCGGCGGTCACCACCCGGGCCATCGCAGCCAGACCCTGGCCAGGGCCTGATCCCCCCGGGACGGCGGATCACGGAGGACGCATGTTCAAGGCGTTGCAGAAGGTGTTCCGCGGCCCGTCCAAGCCCCCCCCTCTCATCACCGGGCATCGCGTCCGCGACCAGGAACAGATCGTCTCCCTGCTGATCCAGATCCACCAGGCCCACGTCCTGCTCAGCGTCTCGGTGGCAGATCACGAGGGCCACTTCAGTTCCGCCCTGCTGGGAATCTACGAGGAGCACGGTTTCGTGGTGCTCGACGAACTGACACCGGAGGCGGGACACCGCCTGCTGCTGAGGGAGCAGAAGGTGGAGGTCGCCGGGCGGCTGGAAGGGGTGGAGTTCCGCTTCGATACCCGCCTGCAGGAGGCACGGGAGAAGAGCGGCATCGCCTTCTACAAGATGGATCTGCCGCAGGAGATCCACTACCGCCAGCGGCGCAAGGACTTCCGGATCCAGTCCCGCGGCCTCACCACCCGTTTCCACGGCCTGCGCGGCAAGGGTCAGCGGCAGATCCTGAAGGGCTACGTCAACGACCTGTCCCGCAAGGGCATCGGCCTGATCCTGCAGGACCACGTCCACCTGGTGCAGGGCGAGGTGCTGCCCAGCTGCATCATCAAGCTCCCCGGCACCGAAGAGATCGCCTTCTCGATGGAGGTGCGCTTCTGCCGCTACAATCAGCAGCAGCAGGTGACCCGGGTGGGCGGCCGCTTCCGCGACATCGATCCGCAGAGCCTGCGCAAGATCAGCCGCGTCATCAACCGGCTGGAGCGGGCCAACGCCCGGCGGCTGCATCGCGGATGAGGCGCCGGTAGCGCGCCAGATCCCGGGGCCGGTCCAGGTCCCACAGCGGCTCCAGTTCCCGCCACCTCCAGTCCAGCCGCCGCAGCCGCTGCCGGGTCTCGTCCAGCACCCGGTCGCTGCCCCAGGGCATCCCCCGAAACAGGTGTCCATCGATCCGGCTCAGCCCCAGCAGCACATAGCCACCATCCTCCGCCGGCCCGATCACCGCGTCGGCGCCGGCGCGCAGCGCCGCCAGGGCCCGTTCCACATAGGCGGCGTCCAGTCCCGGGCAGTCGCCACCGATCAACACCACCATCCGTGCCCGTTGCAGGGCGATGCGTGCCGCATGCTCCATGCGCCCGCCGAGATCGCACCCCTGCTGGCGCGACAGCTCCAGGCCATGGCGCCGCTGCAGTTGCAGGAACAGGGGGTGACGGGGATCCGGGGCGCAGCAGCATTCCAGCGGCGCCAGCCCGGCACCGGCGATCCGGCCCAGGGTCGCCACCAGCAGCTCCCGGTAGAGGGTCGCGGCGCCCCCGGCGCCAAGGGCGGGAATCAGCC
>DRKP01000081.1 GCA_011051715.1 Sedimenticola thiotaurini
GAAGCGGCCCCGAATGCGGCCTTCCCCCCGCCGCGGGCCGGGTGCATCCGGCCGCCGCCCGCCGGCAACCGCCCCGCGGGGGCGGCGCTCCCGCCGGATTCCGATTTTCCCTCCCCGCGCGGCTCCTTTTCACGTATCCTTTGCCCGTGAACCCCTGAGCCCGAGCCCGATGCAAGACCCAGCCTTTCCCGTCGACGAGATCCCCTCCGCGGTCACCACCGACAGCCTGCGGGTACCCCCGCACTCGATCCAGGCCGAGCAGTCGGTGCTGGGGGGGCTGATGCTGGACAACGCCGCCTGGGACCAGGTGGCGGACAAGCTGGTGGAGGCGGACTTCTACCGCCGCGAACACCAGCTCATCTTCCGCGCCGCCGCCGCCCTGGCCGAGCGCAGCCAGCCGTTCGACGTGGTCACCCTGTCCGAGGAGCTGGAGCACCAGGGCCGGCTGGAGGAGGCCGGTGGCCTGGCCTACCTGGCGACCCTGGCGAAGGACACCCCCAGCGCCGCCAACATCGGCGCCTACGCCGGCATCGTGCGCGAGCGCTCGGTGATGCGCCAGCTGATCCGGGTCGGCACCGAGATCGCCGACAGCGGCTTCCAGCCGGAGGGCCGCGGCAGCGCCGAGCTGCTGGACCTGGCCGAGAGCCGGGTGTTCGAGATCGCCGAGCAGGGGGCGCGCGGGCAGGGCGGCTTCGAACCGCTGAAGGACCTGTTGACCAAGGCGGTGGACCGGATCGAGACCCTGTTCGCCAGCGACGAGCCGATCACCGGCCTGAGCACCGGCTTCACCGACCTGGACCGCATGACCTCCGGCCTGCAGCCGGCGGACCTGGTGGTGGTGGCGGGGCGCCCCTCCATGGGCAAGACCACCTTCGCCATGAACATCGCCGAGAACGTGGCGATCAAGAGCGGCCGCCCGGTGGCGGTGTTCAGCATGGAGATGCCGGGCGACTCCCTCGCCATGCGCATGATGTCCTCCCTCGGCCGCATCGACCAGCACCGGGTGCGCACCGGCAAGCTGGAGGACGACGAGTGGCCCCGGCTCACCTCGGCGGTGAGCATCCTGGCCGAGGCGAAGATGTACATCGACGACACCCCGGCCCTGAGCCCGACCGAGGTGCGCGCCCGCGCCCGGCGGCTGATGCGCGAGCACGGCGACCTGGGGATGATCATGATCGACTACCTGCAGCTGATGCAGGTGCCGGGCGGCAGCGAGAACCGCACCAACGAGATTTCGCTCATCTCCCGCTCCCTGAAGGCCCTGGCCAAGGAGCTGAACGTGCCGGTGGTGGCCCTGTCCCAGCTCAACCGCAGCCTGGAGCAGCGCACCAACAAGCGCCCCATCATGTCGGACCTGCGCGAGTCCGGGGCCATCGAGCAGGATGCGGACGTGGTGATCTTCATCTACCGCGACGAGGTCTACAACGAGGACAGCCCGGACAAGGGCATGGCCGAGATCATCATCGGCAAGCAGCGCAACGGCCCGATCGGCACCATCAAGCTCACCTTCCTGGGTCAGTACACCAAGTTCGAGAACTACATCGACGATGTCTATGCCGGTGACGACTACTGATTCCTGCTCCCCGGCGTCCCGCCGCCGGGCGCCCTGTCCCACGGTGCCTGGCCGGCCCGGCTGAGCGGTGGGACCCGAGGCCCTCATCGACCTGGATGCCCTGCGCCACAACCTGCAGGTGGCCAGGGACAGCGCCCCCGACAGCCGCGTGGTGGCGGTGATCAAGGCGAACGCCTATGGTCACGGCATGGAGCGGGCGGCGGCGGCGCTGGACCAGGCCGACATGTTCGGCGTCGCCCGGGTGGAGGAGGGGGTGCGCCTGCGCGAGGCGGGGGTGGAGAAGCCCCTGCTGGTGCTGGAGGGGTGCTTCAGCGACGGGGAGCTGGCGGCGGCGGAGCAGCACCGCCTGCAGCTGGCGGTGGCGGAACCGGAACAGCTGGAGCGGCTGCAGCGGGCGCGGTTGCGGCGGCCGGTCCACTGCTGGCTCAAGGTGGATACCGGCATGCACCGCCTCGGCATCCCGCGGGAGCATGCCGCCGCCGCCTTCGCCGACCTGGAGGCGGCCCCCGCCGTGGCGGACAAGCTGCGGCTGATGACCCACCTGGCCTGCGCCGACGATCCCGACGCCGGCTACACCGACACCCAGCTGCACCGCTTCACCCCCCTGGCGCGGGCGTTCGGGGTCGAGACCAGCATCGCCAACTCCGCCGGCATCCTCGCCTGGCCGGCCAGCCACGGCGACTGGAACCGCCCCGGCATCATGCTCTACGGCAGCTCGCCGCTGCGCGACGGAGTGCCCCAGGACCACGGGCTGCGGCCGGTGATGACCCTCTGGACCCGGTTGATCGCGGTGCGCCGGCTCAACCGGGGCGATCCCATCGGCTACGGCGGCAGCTGGTCCTGCCCCGAGGAGATGCCGGTGGGCGTGGCCGCCATCGGCTACGGCGACGGCTATCCGCGCCACGCCCCCAGCGGCACCCCGGTGCTGGTCAACGGCGAGCGCGCCCCGCTGGTCGGCCGCGTCTCCATGGACATGATCACCATCGACCTGCGCGGCCAGCCCCACGCCAGGGTGGGCGACCCGGTGGTGCTCTGGGGCGAGGGCCTGCCGGCCGACGAGATCGCCCGCGCCGCGGGCACCATCAGCTACGAGCTGTTCTGCGGCGTGACCGACCGCGTCAGCTTCCGCACCCTCGGCGGCGACACCCCTCCCTCCCCGTAGCAGCGCCGCCCCCGGCGCGAACAACCAACATCCCGCCGCCCCGACCGCAACCGGAGGCTCCGGTCGGGTGGCAATGACGGTACAATGGCCGCCACTGCCGGCACCCGTACCCGAAGCATCAGGATCATGGCCTCCACCCCGAAAAAGCTCTACGTCTGCACCGCCTGCGGTGCCCGCTCCCCCAAGTGGGCCGGCCAGTGTCCCGACTGCCGCGCCTGGAACACCCTGGAGGAGACCGCCCCCGTGGTCGCGGCGCCACGCAACCCGCGCTTCGACGGCTATGCCGGGGACGCCAGCCAGAGCCGCATCCGCTCCCTGGCCAGCGTCCAGGCCAGGGTGGAGCAGGGCATCCCCACCGGCACCGGCGAGCTGGACCGGGTCCTGGGTGGCGGCCTGGTGCAGGGCTCGGTGATCCTGATCGGAGGCGACCCGGGCATCGGCAAGTCGACCCTGCTGATCCAGACCATGGCGGCCCTGTCGGAACAGCTGCCGGCCCTCTATGTCAGCGGTGAGGAGTCGCCGGAGCAGATCAGCCTGCGCGCCCGCCGCCTGGGGCTGCCCTGCGACCGGCTGCAGCTGCTGGCGGAGACCTGCGTCGAGCGCATCCTGGGACTGGCGCGGGAGGCGGCACCGGCGCTGATGGTGATCGACTCGATCCAGACCCTGTATACCGAGCAGTTGCAGTCGGCCCCGGGGTCGGTGGCCCAGGTGCGGGAGTCGGCGGCCCAGCTGGTGCGCTTCGCCAAGCAGCGCGGCACCACCGTCTTCCTGGTCGGCCACGTCACCAAGGAGGGCACCCTGGCCGGGCCGCGGGTGCTGGAGCACATGGTGGACACGGTGCTCTACTTCGAGGGCGAGCCGGGCAGCCAGTTCCGCCTCGTCCGCACCATCAAGAACCGCTTCGGCGCGGTCAACGAGCTGGGCGTCTTCGCCATGACCGACAAGGGGCTGCGCGAGGTGTCCAACCCCTCGGCCATCTTCCTGTCGCGCCACGACGATGCGGTCTCCGGCAGCGTCATCCTGGTCACCCGCGAGGGCAGCCGGCCGCTGCTGGTGGAGGTGCAGGTGCTGGTGGACGAGAGCCCCCTGGCCAATCCCCGCCGCGTCGCCCTGGGGCTGGAACAGAACCGCCTCTCCATGCTGCTGGCGGTACTGCACCGCCACGGCGGCATCGCCATGTTCGACCACGACGTCTACGTCAACGTGGTCGGCGGGGTGCGCATCACCGAGACCGCCGCCGACCTGCCGGTGCTGCTGGCGGTGCTCTCCAGCTTCCGCGACCGGCCGGTGCCGCGGGACCTGGTGGCCTTCGGCGAGGTGGGGCTGGCCGGGGAGATCCGGCCGGTGCCGAGCGGCCGGGAGCGGTTGCGGGAGGCGGCCAAGCACGGTTTCCGCCGCGCCATCGTGCCGCGCAAGAACGCGCCGAAGCGGCCCCCCGAGGGGCTGGAGGTGATCGCCGTCGATCGCCTCTCCGAGGTCCTCGATGCGATCTGAGCGCCGCATCCGGCGGCGCCAGAGCAGCGATTCCGGACTGGAGCTCCCCGACGATCTGCCGCCGCTGCTGCAGCGGATCTACCGCCAGCGTCCGCTCGCCAGCGCCACCGAACTGGAACGGGGGCTGGAGCGGATGCTGCCGCTCTCCGCCCTCGGGGGGCTGGAGCCGGCGGCGGAGCTGCTGCACCGCACCCTGGAGCGGCAGGCCCCCATCCTGGTGGTGGCCGATTTCGATGCCGACGGCGCCACCAGCTGCGCCCTGCTGGTGCGGGGCCTGCGCGCCATGGGGGCGCGCCGGGTCGGCTACCTGGTCCCGGACCGGTTCCGCTACGGCTACGGCCTCACCCCGGAGATCGTCCGGGTGGCGCTGGAGCGGGAGCCGGAGCTGCTGATCACCGTGGACAACGGCATCTCCAGCATCGACGGGGTGGCGGCGGCGCGGGCCGCCGGCGTCCCGGTGCTGGTGACCGACCACCACCTGCCCGGCGCGGAACTGCCCGCGGCCGACGTAATCGTCAACCCCAACCAGCCGGGGGACCGCTTTCCGAGCAAGCACCTGGCCGGCGTCGGCGTGGTGTTCTACCTGCTGGCGGCCCTGCGCGGGAGGCTGCGCGGGCAGGGCTGGTTCGCCCGGCAGGGGATCGCCGAACCCAACCTGGCGGAGCGGCTCGACCTGGTGGCCCTGGGCACGGTGGCCGACGTGGTGCCGCTGGACCACAACAACCGCATCCTGGTGCACCAGGGGCTGCAGCGCATCCGCGCCGGCCGCTGCGTCGCCGGGATCCGCTCCCTGGCGGAGGTGGCCGGCCGCCCGCTGCCGCGGATGGTGGCCTCGGACCTGGGCTTCGCCCTCGGGCCGCGCCTCAATGCGGCCGGACGGCTGGAGGACATGGCGGTGGGGATCGAATGCCTGCTCACCGACGACCCCGCCATCGCCATGGACCTGGCGCGGCGGCTCGACGGGCTCAACCGGCAGCGCCGGGAGATCGAACAGACCATGCAGGGACAGGCCCTGGAGCAGGTCGAGGGCATGCTGCCCGACGGTGAACTCCCCTACGGACTCTGCCTCTACCGGCCCGACTGGCACCAGGGGGTGATCGGCATCCTGGCGGCGCGCATCCGCGAGCGCTGGCACCGGCCGGTGATCGCCTGCGCCCCCGGGGAGGAGGAGGGGAGCGTCAAGGGCTCCGCCCGTTCCATCCCCGGCCTGCACATCCGCGACGTGCTGGACGCGGTGGCGGCGCGCCATCCGGGGCTGCTGGAGAAGTTCGGCGGCCACGCCATGGCGGCGGGGATGAGCCTGCGGCTGGATCGGCTGGAGGCCTTCTCCCGCGCCTTCGACGAGGAGGTGCGGCGCCATGTCGGCCCGGAGGCGCTGGAGGGGGTGATCCACAGCGACGGTCCGCTGCAGGACGACGAGCTGGACCTGGCCATCGCCCAACGGCTGCGCGACGCCGGCCCCTGGGGCCAGGCCTTCCCGGAACCGGTGTTCGACGGCCGCTTCCGCATCGCCAGCCGGCGGGTCGTCGGCGGGCGCCACCTGAAGCTGGTGCTGGAGACGGATCCGGGCCGGCGCCCGGTCGATGCCATCGCCTTCAACCAGGCCGACCCCCTGCCGGACGAGGGCGCCCTGATCCACGCCGCCTACCGCCTC
>DRKP01000082.1 GCA_011051715.1 Sedimenticola thiotaurini
AAAGAGACAAACGCCCATAAATAGGGGATCCAAATAAAGCCTATCATGGAGCCTGCAAGGACAAATATAACTCGAATAATCGAAAAGGATGATGAAATATAGGTGAGTATTTTTATGTTGCCGCTTGCCTTGAAAAGTTCAGGGGAGAATGCAATTGTTGTGCCGAAGATGCTGCCAATACAGAGAACGGCAAGGACGGGGGATGCTTCGATCCAGTTCTCACCAAAAAGGATGAGAATGATTTCTTGTGAAAAAATAGCGATATAGCCAAGAATTGGCCAGAAGATGAATAGTAGAACATCGGTCATGTCCAGAAAACTGGTCGATAGTACTTCGTCCCCCTCAAGATGCTTCTTGGAAAAATGTGGCAGAAGAATAGGTTTAATCCCTCCAATGACAAGATTTCTCACCATATTGAGAAGACCGAGCCCACGATTGAATATACCGACGTAGTGCATATCCAGAACCTTTCCTATGATCAGGTCGGGCGCTGACGTTCCCAGGGAGCTGCTGAGATTCGTGATGGTGTTGTAGGAGCCATATCCAACCACGGAGCGCCAGTTGGAGAGGGTAAGCGAGAAAGAGAGTCTGTCTCTGCGATAGAACTGGCTCATCAAGACGGAAGTGGCTGTACCGGCGACTGAACCCCATGCGAGACTCATGTAACTGAAGTCATGGTATGCAAGTAAAATGGATACAACTGGCTGCACGAGGGAGGAAAGAAGCTGGATGCGCATAATCAGGTCGAAACGCATCTCTTTACGGAGCAGGGCGAGGGTGATGGCGCCGAACGGAATCAGGAAAAAGTTGAACGCAATAAGGGGCAATATCTTCTCGAGGCCGGGCTGTCCATAGAAATCCGAAATGGGTTTGGTAAGGAGCAACAGGACTATGCCGAGTGTCCATGAAAGGAGCAGGGAAAGGGTAAAGCCGGTTCGGATCTTCTCCTGTGAAATATCCTTTTCCTGGATGAGATACTCACCGATACCGAAATCCCGCAACATCTGGCCCAGTGCGACGAAGGAGATGGCAACTGAGAAAATGCCGATCTCCTCCGGCATCAGCAGTCTGGCGAGAATGATTGATGAAACGAACTGGATCGCCATTGCCCCATACTGGTTGAGGTACGACCAGAACATGGAGGCACGAAGATTCATGGAAGGGTGATATGGGAACGTTGGGGTGGTAGAAGGGGATGAAGAGTTACAATTTCAGTCCCATTTTCGAGAGGCGTTGCTTCAATCCTTTGAGTGGATAGCCGCGCTTATATGCCTTGCGGGCATATTCAAGTGCCTTGTCGTTCTCTCCCATGTCGAGGTAGAGCAGACCCATGTTGTAGTACAATTCTGCGGATTTTTTCCCCAGCTTTTCCGCCGTCCTGTATCGATCCAGGGCATTGTCGAATTCTTTCAGCCGGTGAAAATAGATACCTTCCAGGAGATAGATCGTGCCGTCAGTAGGGTTGATTGCCTTGGCCCTGTTGAAGTAGCACTCCAGGGGAGGACCATAGGTTCTGGACTCAAGAAGATGCAGTCGCATCATGGCATAGAGGGCGGGATGGTGGTTGGGAAATGCCCGCAATGTATATCCGATATTGTCGAAAAGAGATTTTCTGTTCGTAAGAGCCAGATTTCTGATTTGTGGGGTGAAGTGGTATTGCTCGACGATGCCCAGTTTCTTCGAACGGGCGAAGTGATCCGTATAGTCGAAAGGACCATAGTTCGAAGGCGGTCCGCTGCAGGGACGCCCCTCCTGGTCGGTGCCCGGCCAGCCGAGCGCTGCCAATGATGGAGAGGAGGTAAAAAGCAGGAGCAGGAACAGGGATGCCGGTAACACTCCATTCCGGAACAAGAGAGTAGGGCCGTTCATCATCATCTCTTCAAACAAGCATCTCTCGAATGGCGGGGTGACTGAGGAAGTATTGCGGACTGGCGGAAAGGCCATAGGCGCCGGACTGGAAGACAACGATGAGGTCGCCGGTCCTGGCACGGGGAAGATCGACCTTTGCAGCGATGATATCGAGCGGTGTACACAGGGGACCGACGATGTTGACTGTTTCGGTTCGGGATTCATTCATGCGTGTGCCGATTGCGACCGGATAGTTTTTTCGGATCACCTGACCGAAGTTTCCCGAGGCAGCCAGATGGTGATGAAGGCCGCCGTTCGTCACCAGAAATATTTCTCCCCTGGACTCTTTCCGGTCCACCACTTCACATACGTATATACCCGACTCACCGACGAGATAACGACCCAGCTCGATGACGGGTGTCGCCTCCGGCAGTCTCCTTTTCAGGATGCCGGTCAATTCGAACAGGTGTTCGGAGATTGGTTTCAGGTCGAGGCGGGTATCACCAGGGAAATAAGGGATGCCGAAGCCGCCGCCCATATTGAGCCATCGGAGCGGTGTCGATGCATGGTCCGCCAGTCGGCATGCCAGGTCCAGGGTCTTTTTCTGGGCCTCGATGATGGCCTCCTGGCGGAGGTTCTGGGATCCACTGAAGATATGGAAGCCGCGCCAGTCCAGGTCCAGGGACTCCACCTTCTTCAGGGCGGCGGGTATACGCTCGGCGTCGATGCCAAAGGGTTTGGCTCCACCACCCATCTTCATTCCCGAGGATTTCAGTTCGAAGTCGGGATTGACCCGGATTGAGAGAGCAGGGCGTATACCGAGCTCGTTACCGATGGCGGCGAGTCTCTCGATTTCGCCTTCGGATTCAGCATTCACGATGACACCGCAGGCGGTGGCAGCACGCAGCTCCATGTCCGTCTTTCCCGGACCGGCGAAACTGATATGATCAGGCTCGATTCCGGTGTCCATTGCCAGTTGCAGTTCGCCCAGCGATGCCACGTCAAGCCCGTTCGTTCGCGCGGAAATATAGTCGACCACGGCGGGCATCGGGTTGGCCTTGATCGCGTAGTGAAGATGGACCGCTTCCGGGAGGGCATCTTTGAGCCCGGCAATCCGGTCGGCGATCAGTCCCCTGTCGTAGGCGTAGAAGGGTGTTCCCCCCGCCCTTGCAGAAAGAAGGGGGAGTGGCACCCCACCCACGAGCAGGCAGCCGTCCCTGGATGGAAACTGCGACATGGGGGCATGTACGGGGCGTGCTTTTTCCATCACTCTTAGAAATGATCTCGATTCAGGACAGCCCGCTGCCCGGGCCGGGAAACGGCAAAATAGTATAACGCACTCTCATTGTCCTGTTATCGGCAGCAGCCTGGGAATATGCAGAGGGAAATGTCCTGCAGCGACAGGTTCCGGTCATGATGCGGGGGCAGGGTTGTGATGGCCCATTTACGGCTGCCCAGGGTTGTTCAGGGTATTCTTCACTACCACCCCGGGGTTGCCCAGAACACTGAAGAATCAAGTGGTTGGAGAAAGTACAGGCCAGGATACCGGTTATTTCGCAGGCTTGTCTCCGAAGCGGGACGAGCCCTCCATGTCGTATATTCTTGGCCGCTCGGAAGTGGCCTCCCCTGTTTCATAGTTCCTCGCCAGCCAGGCAAGATCACGTGTCAGGCGGGTCCTGTTGCCGGCCTGGTCCTCCACTTCCACAAGGATCTCCCCATTACGGTCGGAAAGGGGCTCCGGCAGGGTGACGTGTACGATACCCTGCTCATCCGGCAGCGGAGGAGTTGGGAGGCAGCGGCGGTCGTCTCCCAGACAGATGCGCAGGGAGCCGGCCTTCACCCCGGATGGAATATCGGCCACGCCGATATGGAGGCGGATCAACTTGCCGTTGTCCAGGTCCCCCGCCAGTGTCAGGGTCGGCGGTGTGGTATCGAGCAGGTAGCCTCTTCCACCCGGCGCGCCGATATCGATCCAGCGCGCCAGCATGCCCAGTTCCTCGCTGGTCATTTCCGTAGGATGATCCGGACCGAAATCGACGTCGTTCCACGCCTTGTCCTTGGGGCCGTACTGGTCGTCACTGCGGTTGTCGGTGCGCTGGTTGGCGGCCTTCCAGTAGAGCAGACTGCCCCGGGAGTTCATGAAGCGCATGTACTTGGTCAATTGCGGGCGCCTGAGAATTCCGTTGCGCCCCGTTCCCTTGTGGCGCAGGGCCTTGGGGACACAGTTCTGCCAGCGGTCGGCGACCAGGCAGCGCCAGGTGGATCCCTTGCCGGTGCCGGGGACATCCAGCTTCAGCCCGGCCGCCGCATCGGAGCCCGAATGGCAGCTGGCGCAGCGGCGCCGAAGGATTGGCAGGATGTCCCGGTCGAACTCGATCTGCAGGCCAAACCCCTCTGCCTGGCGGATTTCCGGTTTCCCGGGAGGGCCGCCCGCCAGCAGAGGTACCGTGCCCTGACCCAGCAGGACGGGGCGGTAATCCTTCCGGTAGGCTATGGTGCCGCCAAAGTCCTTTCCCGGCTTTCCATGGACATGGCAGCCGCCGCACACCTTGATCTCGCCCGGGGCGAGATGCTGCCAGCTCTGGTCACTGTTGAGGGTTCGGCCCTGGCAGTCGACGGTCTGCATCAGGTAGGGCATGTTGGCGGGAAACCGGACCAGGAACGAGCTGTCGATATCGCCGTCGGAATCCCTGACCGGTTTTCCCTGCCCGGTGAAGTGGCGTACCGGAAACTCCCCCAGGATAACGACCCGTTCGCCGGCGGGGGTAAACAGCCTGCCCCACTCCTTGCGGATATTGGGCTGCACGCCGAGAATCCGCATGCCACAGATCTCCCCGTCTTCATAGTCGACGGTATCCGTGCCCTGCAGGCTCCACTGGTTCTCCCCCTCGAACGGCAGTCCACCCAGCGGGCGTGTCTCGCGGTTGATGACGGAGGCGGCTCCCAGCAGGCCGAAAGGCGTCCCTTTCGGAAGATAGTCGGTATTGGCGGCGCGCAGATGGGCGGCTGGCCGGTCGGCGGGCCTCTCCACCCCGTATATCTCCGAATAGGGGATGGCGGGGCGGGCCATCAGTTCATGCCACTTCCTGCTGTCCACCACCCGGATCATGTCGGAGGGGTGTTTCGATGTCTTGTCGGTGCCGATCTCGTAGATCCCGGCATCGCACCCCGGGTTGTCCCTTCCAAGATAGGTCATGACATTGAGTGGGACACCCTGGCCGGAGCCATCGATCAGGGGAGGGCGGGGGCGCTTCAGGATCCAGCCGCTGGCAACCGTGCTGCACGGTCCCTTGCCCCAGGTGACCAGGAGCCGGTTTCCGGGGGCACCCCATGGGTGCCCCAGTTTACCGGCAAATGCCAGGGGGTCGGCGTACTCCGGATCGGAATACGCGGGCTTGGGCATGCCACGGGCAAAGGTGTCTTCACTGGTCGCCCAGGAGGCGAGGTTGACCATGCCGCGGGGGCGGTAGATGTCGCCGATGCCCGGTTTGTCGTCCGGTCCGATCCCTTCCTGGCCCTCCGGGGGCAGCGGAAATCCCACGATGATTCCGAGACCGTTGTTGTTGGCCCGGTAGTAGTCGGTCACCCAGACACGACCGTCGCTGCTCTGACCGGCAAAATGGGCCGCCTTGTGATTCTGCCCGAAGCGACCGGTGTAGTTGGCCCTGTGCTGGCCATAGAGGGCGAATGGAACGGAACCGTCGGGATACTGGCTGTAGAGATGGAAGAAATTGGCCAGGGTGCCGAATCGTCCGGGCGATCCGTTGGTGGTGCGAAACGGGAGGGCACCGAACAACTGCCAGCTGGAGTAGCTCAACCGTCCATCGAGCAGTTGAAAGGGGTGTTGCTGCCCTCCCAGGCCATGATAACCGGTCAGTTCGATGTTCTTTCCGTTCGTGTCCATCACATGGATGCGGGCGATCCTGCGATTGCTGTCGGTCGCTCCGAACACCAGTGTCTGGTAAGGGTTCCCGCGCGTCGAGGTGAAGGCGATGCGCCCGTCCGAGAGCCATGCGGGACCCGAGTCGAAGGTTTTCGGTTCATGGGGAAGCGTGGCGACCCGGCCACTGTCGATGTCGACGATCAGCAGACGGGACTGCTGTGCGGCCAGACGTTTGACGGGGAGTGTGGCCCAGAACATCTGCTTCTTGTTTTCCGCTGCCGGATCGAGAATCGGTGCTGGAAACCTGAACTTGTAGGGCTTCAGGGATCCTTCGAAGAGGGCGAACAGGACCCGTCTGCCGTCGAAGGAGACAGCGGGATCCATGGCGGCACAGGCCTGTTCCATGCTGGAACGGCTGGAACAGTCGTAGAGCACACGTTCCTCCCCTGACGGGGCGCGGTAGACCAGGTCGCAGGGGCCGGAAAACCCGCCGAAGAAATGGGAGACGTCGGGCAGGACATCGTAGATGTCCGCCCCTCTCATCACCCGGGATGCCGGCTTTTTTTCGCCGTCGATGACCACGGTGCCCTTCAGTGTCACCTGGCGGTCGGTACGCTCACAGCGGATGTAGACGATGGGATAGGAGATTCCCCCGTGGCCGGCAGGGGAAGAGGCGGCGGAGGCGTGGAGGGGCCAGAGCAGCAGGGCAACCGGGAGAAGAAGCGCCAGTATCAGGCCATGGTGGGTTCCACTTCCTCCTGTGTTCCGCTTCATGGCATGAACAGATCCCGGTGTTCCATGGCAAGGCTCTTGCGGTCGATCTTCCCGTTCTGATTCCTCGGTAATCGTGAAAGGGAGACGATTTTCTGTGGAATCATGAAGTTGGGAAGGCTCTGTTTGCAGTGTGAGAGGATCGTATCGACGTCCACCCCCTCCTTTACCGTCACTGTCAGGAGTATAGCCTGACCCAGGCTCGGGTGGGGGATTCCGATGGCTGCGGCCTCCATCACCAGTCCTGATTCATAGACCACCTCCTCCACCTCCGTCGGACTCACCCGGTAGCCGGAGGTCTTGATCATCTCGTCCTTGCGACTGATGAAGTAGAGATATCCCTCCTCGTCCCGCTTCACCTGGTCGCCGGACCAGACCGCCGTCTCCGCCAGGGGCAGGCCGCCTGGACGGCCCGGGGCCGGCCGGAAACGCTCGGCGGTCTTCTCCGGGTCGTTCCAGTAGCCCAGCGCCACCAGGCTGCCGCGGTGGACCAGTTCTCCCGGCTCGCCCGGGGCGCACTCGCTGCCGTCCTCCCGCACCACCAGGATCTCGGCATTGGGGATGGCCCTGCCCATGGATTCGGGGCGCTTGTCGACCTGGTCCGGAGGCAGGTAGGTGGAGCGGAAGGCCTCGGTGAGGCCGTACATGAGATAGATCCTGGTCTGCGGCAGGGCCTGTTGCAGCGTGCGGGTCACGGTGACCGGCATGGCCCCTCCGGAGTTGGTGATATAGCGCAGGGATTCGGCGGCCTCGCGCGGCCAGTCGAGCTGGGCCAGCTGGGTCCACAGGGGAGGGACCGCGGCGAGTCCGGTGATCCGGTGTCTGGCCACGGCCCGGATCACGTCCCGCGGCAGCAGGTAGTCCATGAGCACCGCCGAGGCACCGACCGAGAAGGCGGTGGTGAGCTGGCTCAGGCCGTAGTCGAAACTGAACGGAAGCACCGCCAGCAACCGGTCCTGCGGGGTGTTGTCGAGGTATTCGGCCACGCTGCGGGCACCGGTCACCATGTTGCGGTGGGAGAGCACCACCCCCTTGGGGCGGCCGGTGCTGCCCGAGGTGTAGAGGATGGCCGCCATGTCGCTGTCGATGCGCGCCGGCTCCGGTATCCTTGGGGCCTGCTCCAGGAGTTCGTCCCAGGCGCGGCATTCCAGGCCATCGGGAACCCCGGCAGCAGGGGCACCACCGGTGACGACCAGGGTGTGGAGGTCACGGCAGCTCTCCAGGACCGGGGAGAGCAGGGTGAGACGATCTGCGGAGGTGACCAGCACGCGCACATTGCAGTCCTGCAGGATATATGCGACCTGCGCCGGCTTGAGCAGGGGGTTGACCGGCACGAAGACTCCGCCGGCGCGGGCCGCTCCGAACAGGGCGACCACGGTTTCCGTCACCTTCGGGAGGTAGACCGCCACCCGTTCGTCCCGTTGCAGCCCCAGATCCTGCAGCGCCGATCCGAAACGCTCCACCAGCTCCGCGAGCTGCCCGTAGTCGAGAGTCTCCTTTCGGCAGGTGATGGCCGGTGCCTCGGGGGTGCGATCCGCGCTGTGATGGATGAGCCGATGGATCAGGGTGGCGGGTTGTCGGTACACCTGTGTTTCCTGTGCGCTGTTTCCAGGTTGGCGGGATGCGGATTATATCGGTATTCTCATGTTGGCGGCAGCGGGATACCGCGACTGAAGGGGACTCTGAACAGCCCGTCGATCCGGTGAACGACCGGTCATGCCGGCGAAGGCGGGGATACGGAAGATTCGAGTGCCTGGATTCCGGCCTGTGCCGGAATGACGAGGAAGAGTACCTGAAATACGAGAAAGGGCGCCGGACTGACAAGGAGCGGATGAACAAGAACCGGATTGATGGGAAAGTCTGCCGGATTGCTGAGCAGGGGAGTCGTTTGCGGTTTCTCCGGACGAGGGATTGCACGAATGTCTGGAGCCGGCAGGGGTGCAGGAGGAGGAGTGTTTTCGATGTATTGCGGTAAGGTGGCCCCGCGGGGGATCCTCATTGGCCTGCTCCTGCTGCTGGCTGCGCAGGCATCCGCCTCCGGCCTGCCCGACACCATCGACCGGGTCCGCCCCTCGATCGTCGCTGTCGGCACCTATCAGCCGACCCGCCGGCCACCGGCCAACTTCGTCGGAACAGGGTTCGTGGTGGGCGATGGCCGGCAGGTGGTGACCAACTACCATGTGGTACCGCAGGTGATCGACTACGCGAAAAAGGAGCGCCTGGTCATTTTCCACGGTCGGGGCAGGCGGGGCAGGGTCCGTGCTGCCCGCATGGTGGGGAGCGATCCGGAGCACGATCTGGCGCTGCTCGAGATCGAGGGCGAGCCGTTGCCGCCGCTCGAGCTCGGAGACTCCTCCCGGGTCCGCGAGGGGGAGGAGATCGCCTTCACCGGATTCCCCATCGGCATGGTGCTGGGGTTCTATCCGGTCACCCACCGGGGAATCGTCTCCGTCATCACACCGATGGTGATACCGGCCATGTCGTCGCGCCAGCTGACGGCGGAGCAGATCAAACGGTTGCGCAAACCCTTCGACGTGCTGCAGCTCGATGCCACCGCCTATCCGGGCAACAGCGGCAGCCCGGTCTACGATCAACGGACGGGACGGGTGATCGGGGTGGTCAACAGTGTTTTCGTGAAGAAGGGCAAGGAGTCGGCCCTCAGCCGGCCGACCGGGATCAGTTATGCGATACCGGTCCGGTACGTGAGAGACCTGCTGTCCGCGGGAAGAAAGCGGTCCGGGCGCCAGTGACGGAAATCGTTTGGGGATGCCTCTTCGGAATGCCGGAACCATGCTGACCTGGCTCTGGCGGGGAGGGCGGCTCTATCTGATCGTGACCGGACTGGTCTTCAACCTGGTGCTGGTTTCGGCTGCCACCTACCTCCTCTCCGCCCGGGTCGCCGAGCACTGGCGCTGGAAGCAGCTGGTGCGCTGGTGGGAGGGGCCGGCGGACCGCACGGCGACGACCGTTGTCGAGCCGGTGGCCGGGGGTGCCGCCAACCCGGGCTATGCACGCCTGCCGAAGGGGAAATGGGTCAAGATCCATCAGCAGCAACCGGACGATGCGGTCCGTTTTTCCCGCCAGCGTCATGCCGGCAGCGCCTTCGACCGCAGGCGCGGCGAGCTGCTCCTGTTCGGCAGCGACACCCATGGCCGGAACTGGGACAACGCCGTCTACCGGTTCAGCATGTCCCGCCTGCAGTGGAGTCGGTCCTATCCTCCGGACGGCCCGGAGACCTACCGGGTGAACGGGGAAGGGATCCCGGTTGCGGGAGCGAACGGAGACCATCCCTGGGCGATGCACACCTTCGATGCAGTGATGTACGACCAGGAACAGGATGCGTTGATCGTCGCCAGTTACCCGAAGCATCTGAAACCCGGCCGTTTCGGAAACTGGATGAAGGGAGTCTGGGAAGGGATCAGGAGGCATCCGACCTGGATCTTCGATCTGAAGTCCCGGCAGTGGCACTATGCCAGAGGCAAAGCGGTGGACTTCTTCCCCTATGCGACGGCATACGACTCCACCAGGGGGGTCGCAGTGGGGTTCCAGCCCTATGGGATCTATGAATTCCGGGACGGGAGCTGGAACAAGGTCGGCAGGCAGACCTACTATGCCTATCACACCAATGCGGTCTATGACAGTGGTCGTCACCGGTTCATGATCTACGGGGCCAACGACAAGCGTGATGCCATCTATGTCTATGTGCCCGGAGACAACCGGGCGAGAGAGATGCCGACGCCGGGCGTCCGTCCCCCGGGAACACAGCACCAGCCGATGGCCTATCACGAGCGCCTGGGCAGGGTGGTGGTACTGATCGACGGCGCAGACAGGGCATCCACCTGGACCTACGACCCCTCCGCCGACCGCTGGCAGCGGATCGAAGGGGCGGATTTCCCCTTCCCCGTGGGGATGGACTACATGATGCAGTACGACCCGGTAAACGACCTGCTGGTCCTGGTCGCCAGCCCGCAGGGGGAGGAGACATCGGTCTGGGCCCTGCGGCTGTAGGCCGCACCTGCAACCCGGGATCGATTCATTTCGCGGGTTCCCCGGGGCCGGCGGGATTGCATACCCTGCCGGCGGAGTACTGGATCGGTCCCATGTCGATCGGTGGGGTGCGGGCGGTGCCGCAGAAATCGTCGTCCAGTCCCTCCACATCGATCCCGCGCCCGAGCAGTTTCGGGCCGGGGAATTCGGCGGTGGGTGACAGGTCTGCCGCCGCAGGGGCGGTGAACCAGCGCTCGAAGGGACATCCCGACAGGATCGGAATCTCCCTGAAACAGCCCCGGTAGACCAGGTTGTTGGCGGACAGTGCAAGGCCGTCGTCCCTCTCCCTGATCCGGCCGGAGATCAGGTTGTTGGCGATACTCGCAGTGGAGGAGGAGAAGCGGACATCGATGCCGAGCGAGTTGTGGATCAGGTTGTTGAAGATGCCGGTCTGATAGGCGCGGTTGAGATAGATCCCGACGTCCCGGGAGCAGTTGAGGATCACGTTGTTGCGCATGATCCCGTTGGTGAACTCCCGTTCGCAGCTGCCGTCGCGGCAGAATTGCCCGCCGGTTCCACCGCCTCCGAACGACAGCCCGATGCGTACGCCGCGATCCGCGGGCAGGTTCATCTCGCAGATGACGAGGTTGCGTTCGAACACCCCGTCGCGGCCATTGCCCTTCATGAAGGCGCCATAGCTGATGCGATCACTCCGCTTCTTGGAGAAATCGGCGATCAGGTTGCCGCGGACGACCCAGCCATTCACGTTGTCGATGTTCAGGAGGGTGACCGGATTGCCGGTATCCCGCGGGCGGCTGTTGACGAAGGAGTTGTACTCGATGAGGCCATGGTCGGGATAGCGCTGCTTCCCCGCCACCTTCGTGCCGTTGACCTTGACCGGGGCATTGAAATCGGCGAGGCGGCTGTTTCTCAATACGAAGCCACGACCCCGGCCGACCACATGGAAGGCGTGTTCGCAGCGGCTGTCGCTGCTGCAGGTGCCACGGATGTCGAGATTCTCGAACACCCAGTAGGGTGACAGGACATGGAATCCTTCCAGTGTCTCCATATCCAGTCGGACGTCACCCAGGCGGCGTGCCCTGATGGAGACCGGCGCGTCGGCGGTGCCACCCCGGACCAGGGGAATGCTCCTGCCCCGCAAGCGGTAGACCCCCGGTTCCGGCTCGATGGTGTCCCCGGGGCGGGCCGACCTGATCGCGGCCAGCAGTTCCCTGGTGCCGGACACCCGGATCGTGGCCCCCGAGCCGGTGCTGGTACTGGTGGTGCGCTGCGAACCCACCGGCCTGCCCCTGCGGTCGTAGGCCTGCCGGGAGTACAGCCTGGTCGGCGAAGCGCCCTGGCCACGCCACTCCTCCAGCGTGGGAAAGGGTGCTGGCCCGGCTGCGGGAGCCGCGTCCCAGTCGGCGACGAGACCGCTGTCGAGGGTGATCCTGGCGAGTTTCCTTCTCAACCCGTACGACTGGTAGGCGTACCGGTTCGCCGCCTTTTCCAGCAGCAGCCATGGCGACTCACCGATGGCCAGGAAGACCCAGGCAACGGTTGCGATTGCCAGCAGGTTGGCGATCACGCCGCTGACGAGCAGGTATCGGAGGAGCCTTCTGTACATCGTCGGGGGCCGGTGAGCCAATGTGGCGGCTATCCCCTTTCCAGGGGGCAGGGATCAGCCGGCACACAGCTCCAGCGTCTGCCTCCACCCGGGCATCTCCAGGCCGAACTCCCGTTGCAGTTTCGCGCCGGACAGTACCGAATATCCCGGCCGTGGCGCCGGTACCGGGTAGTCGCTGCTGGGTATGGGCAGCAGCTGCGTCAGTTTTCGCCGCTCGTCCTGGGTCGTGTCGAGGATCGCTCGCGCGAAGCCGTACCAGCTCGTCTCGCCGTTGCAGGTGACGTTGTAGATGCCGGCCTTGCCGGTCAGCTGGCCGTGCAGGTCCGGGCGGCTGTTCCGAAGCGGCGCCCGGGCCAGGATCTGCGCCGTGCTTTCGGCAATCATCCGGCACCAGGTCGGACTGCCGATCTGATCGTCAACGATCTTCAGCGTCTCCCGTTCCCGCGCCAGGCGCAGCATGGTGAGGAAAAAATTGTGTCCCCGGGCGCCGTAGACCCAGCTGGTGCGCAGGATCAGCCAGGCCCCGCCCACCGCCTCGATGGCGCGGTCGCCGGCCAGCTTGGTGCGGCCGTAGACGTTGATCGGGTTGGGCTCGTCCTCTTCCGTGTAGGGGCGGTCGGCGCTGCCATCGAAGACATAATCGGTGGAATAGTGGACCAGGGCGGCGTTCAGGCGCTTCGCCTCCTCGGCCAGGATGCCCGGTGCAGTGCCGTTGACCGCCATCGCCAGGTCCGGCTCCTCCTCCGCCTTGTCGACGGCGGTGTAGGCGGCGGCGTTGACGATCAGCTCCGGTTTCACCTCGCGGACCACCGAGCGGATGCTGTCCGGATCGGCCAGGTTGAGGGCGAGCCGGGTGTTGACCTGGTCGGCCACCATCACCCCGCCCAGGGTGGCGAGGGTTCGCTGCAGTTCCCAGCCGACCTGGCCATTGTTGCCGATCAGAAGGATGGAGGGGCGTTGGTCTTTCATCGGGTTGGCCCTTCTTATTGTCCGTTGTTCATAAAGTCTCGCCAAGGCGCGGAGAGGATCGATATTTGCTTGCCATTGGATCCCGCCCCGCAGGAGCGGCGCCCCGCCGCGAAAGACCCGACTGGCACCGCGCCCTTCGCGCCGGGGGCGACGGGCTATCGAGAGAGCCCATCATATCCGGGCAACCGGTCAGACGGCACTTCGGCCAGCGTCGGGGCGTCCCGGTCCTTGTCGGAGAGGGAGGGCGAGTCGATGGGCCAGTCGATGCCGATGGCCGGGTCGTTCCAGAGGATCGATCCCTCCGTCTCCGGGTGATAGTAGTCGGTGCACTTGTAGGAGAACAGCGCGGTCCCGCTGAGGACGCAGAAGCCGTGGGCGAAGTCGGGCGGGACATAGAACTGGCGCCGGTTGTCCGATGAGAGCCGCACACCGGCCCACTGGCCGAAGGTGGGGGAGCCGCGACGAATGTCGACGGCCACGTCGTACACCTCGCCCTGCAGCACCTGCACCAGCTTGCCCTGGGCGTGGGGGTTCTGAAAGTGGAGCCCGCGCAGGACACCGGCGCGGGAGAAGGAGAGATTGTCCTGGACGAAGTCGGCGGTGATGCCGATCCCCCGGTAGCGTTCCTTCTGCCAGGTCTCCATGAAGAATCCGCGCTCGTCGCCGAACACCTTCGGTTCCAGGATCAACACTCCCGGCAGACGGGTCTCGGTCACCTTCATCGGCCGAACTCCTGCTGCAGGTTCAGCAGATACTGGCCATAACCGCTCTTCTCCAGCGGACGGGCCAGCTCTTCCAGTTGGCTGTCGTCGATCCAGCCCATGCGCCAGGCGATCTCCTCCGGGCAGGCCACCTTCAGCCCCTGGCGCTGCTCCAGGGTCTGCACGAACCGGGATGCATCCAGCAGGGAGCCATGGGTGCCGGTGTCAAGCCACGCCATGCCCCGTCCCATCATCTGCACCTCCAGCCTGCCCCGTTCCAGATAGACGCGGTTTACGTCGGTGATCTCCAGCTCGCCCCGGGCAGACGGCTTGATGTCGTGGGCGATGCCGATCACGTCGTTGTCGTAGAAGTAGAGGCCGGTCACGGCGTAGCGCGATTTGGGCCGGGCAGGCTTCTCCTCCAGGCTGATGGCCTGGAAATCGGCATCGAATTCGACCACGCCGTAGCGCTCCGGGTCGTGTACCGGGTAGGCGAACACGGTGGCCCCCTCCTGCTGCCTGCTGGCGGCCTGCAGCTGCCTGGCGAAATCGTGACCGTAGAAGATGTTGTCGCCCAGCACCAGGGCGCAGGAATCGTCGCCGATGAACTCCTCGCCGATCAGGAAGGCCTGTGCCAGCCCCTCCGGCTTCGGCTGTACCGCGTAACTGAACTGCATGCCCCAGGAGTCGCCGCTCCCCAGCAGCTGCTCGAAGCGCGGGATGTCCTGGGGGGTGGAGATGACCAGCACCTCGCGGATGCCCGCCAGCATCAGGGTGCTGAGCGGGTAGTAGATCATCGGTTTGTCATAGATCGGCAGCAGCTGCTTGGAGACACCAATGGTGACGGGGTGCAGGCGGGTGCCGGAGCCTCCGGCCAGGATGATCCCTTTCCTCGGTGAGGAGTGAGGGGTGAGGGGTGAGGGGTGATGAGTCATGGTTCGATCGTACTCCGTAATTTCTTATACAGTCCCGTCATCAGGCGGCTGGTCTGATCCAGGAGATTGCTCAATTGCTGATTCGGTGGCATCAGGCCTACCCTGATAGCAATCTCCTGCTGGGTGTCGAGTTCACTGAGAGAACCCCTGGCCATGCTGAGAAAGTTCAACAGCTCTTTACGGCTGCTGCGTGCAGCCCCTTCGGCAATATTGCTGGGAATGGATACAGCCGATCTTCGCATTTGCGACACCAAACCAAATAATTCGTGCCGGGGGAAGTTTTCTGTCGTCCTGTAGATTTCTTCCACGAGATCCATCGCGCTCTTCCAGGCTTCCAGTTGTGCATGTGGCTTCCTTTCCATAATAACCTCCATTCCATAATAAAATCGTTCCCTCCCTACTCCTCACTCCTCACCCCTCACTCAACACCCCCAGCCGCTCCCTCCTATAGCTTCCATCCTGCACCCGGCGGCACCAGTTGAGGTTGTCCAGGTACCACTGCACCGTCTTGCGCATGCCGGTGTCGAAGGTCTCTTCCGGGACCCAGCCCAGCTCCTGCTCGATCCTGTCGGCGTCGATGGCGTAGCGCCTGTCGTGACCGGGACGGTCGGTGACATGGGTGATCAGCTGCTCATAGCGGTCGATGCCGGCGTGGGGGGAGGGGGCCAGCTGGTCCAGGGTGGCGCAGAGGGTCTTCACCACCTCCAGGTTGGTCTTCTCGTTGTGGCCGCCGATGTTGTAGGTCCGTCCCGGCGTGCCTTCGGTCAACACCTTCCACAGGGCGCGAACGTGGTCGTCGACGTAGAGCCAGTCGCGGATCTGGTCACCCTTGCCGTAGATGGGCAGCGGCTTGCCATCGAGGGCGTTGAGGATGACCAGGGGGATCAGCTTCTCCGGGAACTGGTAGGGACCGTAGTTGTTGGAGCAGTTGGTGATCAGGGTCGGCAGGCCATAGGTCTCGTGCCACGCCCGGACCAGGTGGTCGGAGGAGGCCTTGCTGGCGGAGTAGGGGGAGTTGGGCTTGTAGGGGTCCTCCTCCCGGAACAGGCCGGTCGGACCCAGGCTGCCGTAGACCTCGTCGGTGGAGACGTGATGGAAGCGGAAATCACGTTTGCCCTCGTCGTCGAGTCCGTTCCAGTAGTGGCGCGCCGCCTCCAGCAGGGTATAGACGCCGACGATGTTGGTCTGGATGAAGGTGGAGGGGCCATCGATGGAGCGGTCCACGTGGGATTCGGCGGCCAGGTGCAGGATGGCGTCGGGGCGGTACTGCTGGAACAGCCGCCGGACCTCGGTTTCGTCACAGACGTCCACCTGTTCGAACCGGTAGTTGGGGTGGTCGGCCACCGCCTCCAGCGATTCCAGGTTGCCGGCGTAGGTGAGTTTGTCCACGTTGACCAGGGTCAGATCGTGGTGCTCGATCAGGTAACGGATCACGGCGGAGCCGATGAAGCCGGCGCCACCGGTGACCAGCAGGGTCTTGGGATGGAGGGTCATGGTGTCGGATGCTCGTTTCTTCTGCCTGTCAGGATGTGTGTTCTTCGCGGCGGGGCGCCGCCCCCACGGGTTGGTTGTAGGGGAGCCGCCCCCGGTGCAAATCGGAATCTTCCGGCTTCACTCCCGTTCGTCCAGGTAGCCTTCCTTGAACAGGTACAGCAGCACCATCTGCGCCGCCTGGGCCGGGGTCAGGTCGCTGGTGTCGATGTCGATCTCCGGGTGCTCCGGTGCCTCGTAGGGATCGCTGATGCCGGTGAACTCGGGGATGATCCCCTTGCGCGCCTTGGCGTACAGCCCCTTGCGGTCGCGCGCCTCGCACACCTCCAGCGGGGTGGAGACGTGGATCTCGATGAAGGCGCCGTGCTGCTCGATCAGCTCGCGCACCGCCCGCCGGGTCTCGGTGTAGGGGGCGATGGGGGCGCAGATGGCGACACCGCCGTTCTTGGTGATCTCACTGGCGACGAAGCCGATGCGGCGGATATTGATATCGCGGTCACGCTTGGAGAAACCCAGTTCACTGGAGAGATTCTGGCGCACGATATCGCCATCGAGCAGGGTCACCGGCCGGCTGCCGGATTCGATCAGCTTGGCATAGAGGATGCCGGCGATGGTGGACTTGCCGGAACCCGAGAGGCCGGTGAAGAACAGGGTGAAGCCCTGGGTGGCGCGGGACGGATAGGCACGGCTCAGTTCCTGGATGACGTTGGGATAGCTGAACCAGTCCGGGATCTCCTGGTTGCAGGTGAGGGCCTGCTTGAGCTGGCTGTTGCTGAAGCTCTCGCCCTCGATACCACTCTTCCGGAGTTGGCTGACGGGAAGGAAGCGCTTCTTCGACGGGGCGTAGCGCCACTCTTCCGCGGGAACGATGCGGATGCCCAGATCGTCCTGGTGCTTGAGTGCAAGCTCCTGGGCCTGGTAGGTGGCGTAGTGCCTGGTATCACTGCCGTTCAGGGGCGGGGAGGCATGGTCCGGTCCCACCAGGAAATGGCTGCAGCCATAGTTGCGGTTGACGATGGCGTGCCACAGGGCCTCGCGCGGACCGGCCATGCGCATCGCCAGGGGCAGCAGCGACAGGGCCGACAGATTGTGTGGAAAATGGTGGCGGATCGCCTTGTAGCAGTGCACCCGGGCGTAGTAGTGCAGATCGCCGGGCTTGGTTACCCCCACCGCCGGGTGCAGCAGGATGTGACAGCCATGCTCCTTGGCGGAGCTGAGGATCAGTTCCCGGTGCAGCCGGTGGATGGGATTGCTGGAGTGGAAGGCCAGCACCTGGTTCCAGCCCATCTTGCGGAACAGGCTGCGCATCTCCTCCGGCGTGTCCCACAGGGTCTCGAACTCGTAGTGGACCGGCAGCTGCACCCCTTCGAGCCGGCCGGAGAGGTAGGTTCCCTGCACCTGCTCCAGCAGGTGTCGCACTCCCGGGTGGCGGTCGGAATCGGTGCCGTAGACGGCAATCGCCTCGCGCGCCTTGTCCGGCTGCCAGATCTCCTCCACGGTCAGGACGGCGGGCATGAACCCCTCCGCATCACGAAGGGCGATCTGTTCACCCGGTTCGATGCCGTCGGCGAATTCCGCCGGCACGTCGAGGGTGATGGGCATCGGCCAGAGGCGGCCGTCCGGCAGCTTCATGGTATCCAGCACCGCGTCATATTCGGCCTGGCCCATGAAACCGGTCAGGGGGCTGAATCCACCATTCATCAGCAGTTCCAGGTCGCAGAGCTGGCGCTTGGACAGGGTGATGGACTTGAACCCGAGGGAGGCCTGCTTCAGCTCCTCGGCACGGTCGTCGTCCACCAACAGCATGGTTGCTTCATTCATTGCTCAACGTCCTTTCATATCGTGATAACCCGAAACACCCCTCACTCCTCACTCCCTATCCCAGCCCAAGCAGCACCGCCCCCAGAACCAGCCGGTAGAGCACGAACGGGAACATCCCCATCTGTTCGATCAGGCGCAGGAACAGGAAGATGCAGAGGTAGGCGCTGGCGAAGGAGAGGGCGCTTCCCAGCAGCAGCTCCCGGCCCAGAATGGGTTCGCTGCCCTGGACCACGTCCAGCGCCAGCACCGCGCCCGACATCAGGATGGTGGGGATCGACAACAGGAACGAGAAACGGGCGGCCGCCGCCCGCGTCAGCCCCAGCATCAGCCCGGCGGTCATGGTGATGCCCGAGCGGGAGGTGCCGGGAATGATGGCCAGGCACTGAAACAGGCCGATGGTAACCGCATCCCGCCAGTGGATGGCGTGTTCGTCCCGGGTTCTCTTCCCCCTGATGTCGTACCACCACAGCAGCAGGCCGAACACGATGGTGGCGATGGCGATCACCAGGGTGGAGCGCAAATCGGTTCCCACCAGGGTCTTGAACAGGCCGCCAACGATCACGATGGGTACGGTGGCCACGATGATCATCCAGGCGAGTCGCGCGTTCTGCGTGGTCTCCCCGCCGCCCAGGGAGCGCAGCAGGTCGCGGATCATCAGCCACAGATCGTGGCGGAAATAGATGATCACCGCTCCCAGGGAGCCCAGGTGCAGGGCGATGTCGAACCCCAGGCCCTGATCCACGTACCCGAACAGATGCGGCACCAGGATCAGGTGGGCAGAGCTGGAGATCGGCAGAAACTCGGTGAAGCCCTGGATCAGGGAGAGGATCAGTATCTGGGTGGTTTCCATGGGGTTTGATCAACCACAGAGAACACAGAGGGCACAGAGGGTTGGATTGCTTTCTGGAACTGTGTTTGTTTTTTGAATCGTGTTTGTAATCTGCATGATATGTTGTCTTCCGGGATTCGTGTTCGGTCAGTAAAAAACCTATAGGACGAATCTCCTCACTCCCCTGACCAGTCGGTCTACATTGAAATTGATGAGAAGGCCGGTTCTTTTCCTCGAAAGTTTCATGTAAGTGAGTAGTTGCGCCTCGTGAACTTTGGTCAATGCGTCCACTGCTTTCAGTTCCAGAATCAAGGAATCATTGACGAGTATGTCGATTCGGTAGCCACAATCCAGTTCGATATCACGATAGGTGATAGGTACGGGTACCTGGGCCCGGCACTGTATGCCTTTCTTCTGTAGCTCGTAGAACAGGCATTTTTCGTACGCTGATTCAAGCAGGCCTGGCCTCAAGGCTCGATGGACGTCTATCGCGCATCCAATAACCGCATGTGCCAATACATCCCTCTCCATATCTGATCCTCCCTGATCATGAATATGCTTACAGAAGCAGTAGCTGTTTCTCTGTGCCCTCTGTGGTTGAAAACGGTTCCATCCCTACCCGGAAACCAGCTTCCTCTCCCAGTTCAGGGCGCTGCTTACGATCGCCTCCAGGTCGTCGTAGCGGGGTACCCAGCCCAGCTCCTCGCGGATGCGGTCGGCGCCGGCGATCAGGACCGGGGGGTCACCGGGGCGGCGCGGGGCCTCCTCGACCGGCAGGGGGGCGCCGTTGACCTTCTCCACCATCTCCAGCACCTCGCGCACGCTGTAGCCGTGGCCGTAGCCGCAATTGAGGACGGTGGAACCGCCGCCGGCCTCCAGGTGGTCCAGTGCCCGTAGATGGGCGTCGGCCAGGTCCTCGACATGGATGTAGTCACGCACGCCGGTGCCGTCGGGGGTGGGGTAGTCGGTGCCGAAGATGTAGACCTTCTCCCGTTTGCCGACGGCCGCCTCGCAGGCCACCTTGGTCAGCAGGGTGGCGTTGGGGGTGCTCTGTCCGATACGTCCCTCCGGATCACAGCCGGCGACGTTGAAGTAGCGCAGGGCGACATAGCGCAGGTCGCTGGCGGCGGCCAGGTCGCGCAGCATCCATTCGCTCATCAGCTTGGAGGTTCCGTAGGCGTTGATCGGCGCCAGCGGGGAGTCCTCCCACGCCCGGTCACTCTCCGGGATGCCATAGACCGCCGCGGTCGAGGAGAAGATGAAGTGCTTCACTCCGGCGTCGCGGCAGCACTCCAGCAGGTTGCGGGTGTTGCAGGTGTTGTTGCCGTAGTACTTGAGCGGATTGGAGACCGACTCGGGTACCACGGTGTGGGCGGCGAAGTGGATCACGGTGTCCACGTCGTGCTGGCGCAGGATACGTGCGACCAGCTCCCGGTCACCGGTGTCGCCCTCGATAAGGTCGCCGTACAGCACCGACTCGGCGAATCCGGTGATCAGGTTGTCCAGCGTGACCACCCTGCGCCCCGTCTCACCCAGCTGGCGCACCACGTGGCTGCCGATGTAACCGGCGCCGCCGGTGACCAGTATTCCCCCTTCGCTCATCCTCTCTCCCTGCCGCTGCCGGCGGAAAACAGCTTCCTGTTCGGCCCAGAGTCCGGCTGTATTTCGATCATCTGCTGCCTTGATTCACCACAGAGGTCACGGCGTCCACAGAGATTCCCGGAATGGAACCGTGGAGGCCATGAAGCGGTCTCCGCAGTACAAGCCCCTGATCCAGCGGGCGGGGGCATCCGGACGACCCTCTCGTGCCCGTCTATGCCTCTGGAGGGGTGCCCTGACGTGCTCGTTCCCTTTGTATACCCCGGGTGTTCTATGTTCGGTTTCCTCGTTCTACGGCTCCCGTGCGCGGCCGATTATCCCGGAAAACGGCCATCGGTGCGAACGGGAATCCCGGTTCCCTCCGGGGCGAATGCGGAGGCGCCGTCGCACCGCGATTTCCCGAGTGCCCCTGTGCGGCCCGGCGGCGCCCCTGCATTGATAGTTGGCGGTCGCCGGGGGGATTTGTTGAGCCGCAGCGGTTCAGGGGGAGAAGAGGAAGGTCCGCCACTGCTGTACCGGTGGGGGATGGGGAACCGAGGCCACCGCGGCGATCCAGCCGGGCCGCGGCGTGAAGTGGATGACGCCGGCATCCGGGGGCGGGGGGTGGAAGATGCTGCCCCCTCTGCACTTGACCCGGGCCTCGAGTGCGGTCCAGTGGTGCAGGAAGGCGTGCTGGAAGGGAGTGTCGTCCAGCGCACCGATCTGGGCCAGGATGTCCGCCGAAAAGATGCGTCGGGCGATGGCCCGGGCGTTGGCCCGCTCCCGCTCCGGTTCCAGGTCGATTCCCACCGGCGCGTCTCCGCTGACCACCAGCAGCCCCATTCCGCCGGCGTGGCTCAGGTTGAAATGAAGCGGGCAGGGATCGGAGAGCAGGGGTTTCCCCGACGGACCATAGTCGAAGGTGATCGCGTCGGCGGTAAGTCCCACATAGCCGCCGAGGATCCGGCGCAGGGCGCCGCGGGTGGCGGTGAAGCGCCGTGCCTCTTCCGTTCCCAGCATCTTCCGGGCCCGGGAGGCCTCGTCGGCCGAGAGCAGTGGCGACAGATCGGCACCGGGACGGTCAGGTTCGATGACCCAGAGATGGAGTTCCCCTGCCCGGGGTGGCTCCCCCGGCGCCGGGCTGGGCAACCAGTGGTCGATCGGAATCATGGGGTGGACGGGTGGTCAGGAAATGCTGCCTGTTTACCATAGCGGAGGGCGGGAGCACAGGGGAACCGTGGTCGGGGTGGTGGCGACGGATAGTGGCCATCCCTGTGTGGGGGCGAGGATCGTTTCCGGGTTCAGGGGGACTCCGGCCTGCGCCGGAAGGACGAGTGGGACTCTTCCGCGCATCTCCATTCGGTCCCCTCAGCGGTGCCTGCGCAGGGTTTCGCTGATGGCTCCCCCGTTTCCAGCACCAGGAATCTCTGTGGTCTCTGTGATCTCTGTGGTTGTTTTCGAGGGCGGGACGGCATCCATGCGGCGGGGCCTGCCGGATTCCGCCCTGCGCCGGGATGACGGGAGGTGGGTGGTTGAACCGGCCGGACGGCAGGGGGTGGTCAGCCGAGCGCCTCCAGGTCCCGCTCCAGCAGGTGACTGTCGCCCAGGTTCAGCTCCACCAGCCGTCGCAGGTGACCGATGCTCTCCATGTCGATGCTCATGCAGCGCAGGCCGATACTGTCACGGTCCAGGTGTGCGACCTCGGCCTCCATGCGGATGCGGGAGCTGTTGTCGTCGAGCAGGATGGTCAGGACCACCGATGCCCCCCGGTCGATGTTCCAGTCGTCGGGCCGTACCAGCAGGGCGCCGTTGAGGGAGACGTCCACCAGGGTGGTGATGAAGGCCATGTCACCATCGGATACCCGTACCGGGGCGTCGAACAGGACCCGGTGAAAGCGCCTGCGCTCGGTCTCTTGGTCGCTCATGGAAAAGATGAATCCTCGATCTGGGTGGCTCAGGAGGCCTCGGCGGCCGCCCTGGTGATGTCTTCGATGAACAGCAGCTCGACGTCGCCGACCTGGAGCCGGTTGCCGTCCTCCAGCCGCACGGTGAGTTCGCCGATCGGCTGCCCCTGGATCACCGGCGACCGCTGACCCTCCAGGTGGGAGAGATAGTAGCCGTCGTTGCGCCGGGCGACGATGGCGCGCCCGTCAGGGCTCAGGGCGAGCCGGGTCAGGGCCCGCTGCAGGGGGATTACCTTACCCAGGTTGGGGCCGCTCATCACCTGCAGGCAGCCGATCGCCAGCTCGGGGGCGGGTTGCGGTTCCGTCTGTTCCCGCCGGGGCGGAGGCGCCGCCGGCTGCGCCGGTGCCAGGACCATGGCGCTCTCGGCGAAGTGGAGGCTGTACTTGCCCAGGTCGATGACGTCGCCATGCTGCAGCCGGCGTGACTCCACCGGCTGGTGATTGACCAGCAGCGGGGTCTCTTCGTCGAACGGCGTCAGCAGGTAGCCGTCCCCATCGGGCACCACGTGGGCATGGCGTTCGGCCAGCGCCAGGGTGTCGATGCAGATCTCGCAGTCGCTG
The DNA here is from genome assembly GCA_011051715.1 of Sedimenticola thiotaurini. Classification (GTDB taxonomy): domain Bacteria; phylum Pseudomonadota; class Gammaproteobacteria; order Chromatiales; family Chromatiaceae; genus HyVt-443. Next base: position 22,966 of record DRKP01000082.1, read on the forward strand.
CTGCGGCCGATGGAGATCATGCTGCCATCCAGGTGATAGACCTGGACCACCCGGTTGCGGAAGAAGAGGGTCAGTTTGGCCATTGGTATCGGAACGGGATCCCTGCTCAATCTCGGTTCGAGTATAGGTGTCGGCCAGGAGAGGAAAACATTGAACCGACGGTCGGCGCCGGGTCGCCGACACACGGTCGCACGCCGCCGGTCCGTGCGATCGGGATCAACCACAGAGGACACAGAGGGCACAGAGGGGATGAATGCTTGAGAGAGCCGGTGAAGGCCCGGCCATCCAGGCGATTGGAAATTCTGAGTTCCGGCCTGCGCCGGAACGACGGAGTAACGATAATGACGGAGAAACAATTTCCCACTCGCAAAGGCGCAGAGGACGCGAAGATCACGAAGGATCCTGATTCGCAGGGACCAATGCGATCGAAGGGTGAATACACTGCTTGGCGCTCTTAGCGGCCTTGGCGAGATTAACAGTTTCTCACTCGCAAAGTCGCAGAGGACGCGAAGATCACAAAGGATCCTGATTCGCAGTGACCAATCCGATCGAAGGATGAATAAAACGCCTGGCGCTATTCGCGGCCTTGGCGTCTTGGCGAGAGTAACAATTATCCACTCGCAAAGGCGCCAAGGACGCAAAGATCGCAAAGTATCATTGATTCGCAGCGGCCAATGCGATCGAAGGGGGAATGAACCTCTTGGCGCTCTTCGCGGCCCTGGCGCCTTGGCGAGATTAACAGTTACCCACGATCCCCGCCCGGACTGGCCCGGCCGCGATCAGGCCTCTGCATCCCTCGACGGCTGCGGACGGCGCGGATAGATGCGGACCATCTTCACGGTGTTGTCCTGGGTCTGCAGAATCTCCACCGGGTAGCCGTTGAGCAGCAGGCTGGTGCCGGGCTCGGGGATGGTCTCCAGGTACTCGATGATCAGACCGTTGATGGTCCGTGGACCGTCCACCGGCAGCTCCCAGCCCAGGTTCTTCACCAGCTCCCGGACGTTGACGCTGCCGGCCACCAGGTAGCTGCCATCCTCCTGGCGCTGGATGTCGGCCACGGTGTCCGACGGGTCGGTGGTGAACTCGCCGACGATCTCCTCCAGCAGGTCGGCGAGGGTGACCAGGCCGAGCAGGTCGCCATACTCGTCCACCACCAGGCCGACATGCTGCTTGCGGCGCTGGAAGTTGATCAACTGACGGCTGAGCGGAGTCCCCTCGGGGATATAGTAGGGGGCATCGACGATTTCGCGGATGGTCTCCCGGGTCAGTTCGCCCTGGGCCAGCGCCTGCATCGCCTTGCGGATGTGGAGGATGCCGACGATGTTGTCGATGCCGTCGTCGAACACCGGGATGCGGGTATAGGGGCTGTTCTGCAGCTTCTGCAGGATCTCCTCCATCGGTTCCTGCAGGTCGATGCCGTCGACCTCGTTGCGCGGCACCATGATGTCCTCCACCCGCGCCTTCTCCAGGTCGAGGATGTTGAGCAGCATCTTGCGCCGTTTCTTCGGGATCATCGCCCCCGCTTCCATCACCACGCTGCGCAGCTCCTCCTGGCTCAGGGCCTGGCCCTCCATGTCGTCCGGCGATACACCGATCAGCCGCAACAGTTGGTTGGCGATGCCGTTGACGAACCAGACCAGGGGGTAGAGCAGCTTCAGCAGGGGCCCGTAGACGAAGGCCGCCGGGTAGGCGAGGCGCTCCGGGTGCAGGGCGGCCAGGGTCTTCGGCGTCACCTCGGCGAACAGCAGGATCACCAGGGTGAGGATACCGGCGGCACCGGCGATGGCCGCCTCGCCGCCGATGCGGAAGGCGATGATGGTGGCCAGGGAGGAGGCCAGGATGTTGACGAAGTTGTTGCCCAGCAGGATCAGGCCGATCAGCCGGTCCGGCCGCCGCAGCAGCCGTTGCGCGCGCACGGCCCCCGGGTGCCCCTTGCGGGCCAGGTGCTGCAGCCGGTAGCGGTTGAGCGTCATCAGGGCGGTCTCGGAACCGGAGAAGAAGGCGGACAGCAGGATCAGCAGCAGCAGGATGCCGAACAGGGCACCGGTGGAGATGTCGCTCAAGGAAGGGAGACCTGGTTGCCTGGGGGGACTCCTTTCTAAGTGGCGCCGGAAGCGATGTCAAGGCGTGGCAGCGCCCCCCGGGCTGTGTTTTCATGGGCGCAGGCCTCCCACCGGTCGCCGCATGGCCGGTTGCGGAGGCGCCCATCGAGCGACATGCCTGGAGGTAAACGACCATGGCCGCAGACGACAGCCCAACCCCACTCTCCGACGGCCTGGTGATGGAGGCCCCGATCCCGCTGTCCTGGGAGCCGCTGGCGGGGCCGGCCCCGCTGGGGACATCGGCGAGAAACGGTCGCCTGCTCCGGGTGGCGCTGCTGTCGGAAGAGCATGGCCACGAGCGCAACGAGGAGGAGGGCGGACAGGTGCCGGAGCTCCTGCGTCTGGAATACAAGGTCGACCTGCTGCTGGAACTGATGGCAGAGCTGCTGGCCGGCGGACAGGGCGGCCTTCCGCCACGCCAGGCGCGGCTGGGACCGAAGGGGATCGCCTGGCTGGAGCCGGAAGCCGTGCCCGCACCGGGGGAGCGGTTGCTGCTGCAGCTGCGCCCCGACCCGGCCCTGCCCGCGCCGCTCGTGCTGCCGGCCAGGGTGAGCGGCGTGCATGAGGGGGAGGGGGGGAACTGGGTCACCGCCCCCTTCGAGGCGCCGGATCCGGCCGTGGCGGAGGGGCTGGAGCGGTTGGTGTTCCGTCACCACCGGCGGCAGGTGGCGCGGATGAAGCGGGGTGCGGATGGATGAGGTCGGATCTGGTATATCCGTCATTAGTTCGCCAAACGACATAATTTTGACATGCTTGGGAATTCGTGCTTAATTCACTCATATCCCGGCAGATTCCACCGGTCACGGACGACGCTTGAACCACAGGGGCCCCCGGCGTATGGATGAGAAGGCAGCGAAGAGCGACCAGCTGGCCACCGGCTGCATCTACCTGGCCGATCGTGACCAGGAACGCATCGATTACTTGAGAAACATATTTCATTTCATTGATTATTCAATGATCGTGGTGGATTCTCCCAAGGAGCTGGGAAAGGCCCTCGAGGCCGCCGAAGCGGGCTGCTTCACCACCGTCGTGCTGGGACCGGAGTGGAAGGAGACGGAGCTGAAGGCATTTGGCGAGGCTGTGGCAGAGGCCTCGCCCCGGCCGGCCCTGATCCGCCTCGCCGGTGAGGACGATGGCGAGACCGCCGGCGCCACCACAACGGGGTTGCAGATACTGGACACCCTCACCCTGCCCACCCGTTACGACACCCTGCTGGGTATCCTCGACAAGTCCCAGATCTTCCAGGAGCAGCAGCGCGCGGCCGGCAAGAAGGGCAAGCGCCCGCTGGAGCTGTTCCGCAGCCTCTCCGGCAACAGCCGTGCCACCCGCCGCATCAACCGCATGATCGAGCAGGTGGCGGATACCGAGGCCACGGTGCTGATCCTGGGCGAGTCGGGAACCGGCAAGGAGGTAGTGGCGCGCAAGCTGCACTACAACTCCAGCCGTCGCAGCCAGCCGTTCGTGCCCATCAACTGCGGCGCCATCCCGCCGGACCTGCTGGAGAGCGAGCTGTTCGGCCACGAAAAGGGGGCCTTCACCGGCGCCATCACGGCGCGCCAGGGTCGTTTCGAGATGGCGGAGGGGGGTACCCTGTTCCTGGACGAGATCGGCGACATGAGCATGCCGATGCAGGTCAAGCTGCTGCGGGTGCTGCAGGAGCGCAGCTTCGAGCGTGTCGGCAGCAACAAGACCATCCAGTGCAACGTGCGCATCATCGCCGCCACCCACCGCAATCTGGAGCAGCTGATCGAGGAGGACCGCTTTCGCGAGGATCTCTACTACCGGCTCAACGTCTTCCCCATCGACATGCCGCCCCTGCGCGAGCGGGCGGAGGACATCCCGGTGCTGGTGAACGACCTGATCTCGCGTATCGAGACCGAGAAACGGGGCTCGGTGCGCCTCACCCCGGCTGCGGTGATGGCCCTGACCCAGTACCGCTGGCCGGGCAATGTGCGCGAGCTGGCCAACCTGATCGAGCGCCTGGCCATCCTCTATCCCTATGGCGTGGTCGACGTCAAGGATCTGCCGGAGAAGTTCCGGGTCGGGATCAATATCGTCGAGCAGGTGGGGGACCTGCCGGTGGTCAATGGCACCGGCGAGGACCCGGAGACGGTGGTGGCGGTGCCACGGCTGCCCACCGACGGCATCGACCTCAAGGCCCACCTCAACAACCTGGAGATGAACCTGATCCGCCAGGCCCTGGACGAGTCCGACGGGGTGGTGGCACACGCCGCCAAGCGCCTCTCCATGCGCCGTACCACCCTCGTCGAAAAACTGCGCAAATACGGCCTGCAGCGCAACCAGGAGGCGTCGGGGATTTGACGTTCTCTCCACCTCTCTTCCATAACCTGCTGTAAGAAAAGAAAAACGAAACATTGGCACGCTTTCTGCTGCATATCGATCAAGTGTCCAAAGGACGTCTGATCGGAAGCAGTAGAAAGCAATGACCGGAATTCCCACTTTCTTTCCCGACCCGGCCGCCGCCGGGACTCCACTCTCCGACCATGATTCGTCCCCGCTGCAGGCCGCAGTAGTGGAGGGGGGGCGATGAGCGCTCACCTGCTGCTGGTCGAAGACGACGACGAGCTGGGCCGGACGCTGCAGCAGGCGCTGCAGCGGGAGGGCTACCGGGTCACGCTGGTGGCCGACGCGCAGGCGGCCCGGGAGTTGCTGCTGCGGGAGAGGACGGCGCTGGTGATCGCCGAGCTGGGGCTGCGCCGGCAGGACAGCGTCGATCTGCTGGAGGCGGTGCGCCAGGCGCAGCCGACGCTGCCGCTGCTGTTCCTCGCCGCCGGCGGACAGATGGAGCAGGCGGTGGCGGCCATGCGTGACGGCGCGGCGGACTGCCTGAGCAAGCCCTTCGACACCGGCCTGCTGCTGGGCAGGGTCCGTGCCCAGGTTCCCCCGGCCCCGGACGACGAGGTGGTGGTGGAGGACCTGCGCAGTCGCGAGCTGCTGGAACTGGCCGGCCGTGTCGCCCGCAGCAACGCCACGGTGATGATCTGCGGCGAGAGCGGCACCGGCAAGGAGGTGTTTGCCCGCTTCATCCATCGCCAGTCACCGCGTCGCGACCACCCTTTTGTCGCCATCAACTGCGCTGCCATCCCCGAGAACATGCTGGAGGCGGTGCTGTTCGGCCATGAGAAGGGCGCCTTCACCGGTGCCCACCAGTCGGCGCCGGGCAAGTTCGAGATGGCTCAGGGCGGAACCCTGCTGCTGGACGAGATCTCCGAGATGAGCCTCGCGCTGCAGGCCAAGCTGCTGCGGGTGCTGCAGGAGAAGGAGGTGGAACGGGTCGGCGGACGCAGGCTGATCCCGCTGGATGTGCGGGTGCTGGCCACCACCAACCGAAACCTGCGGGAGGAGGTGGCCGCCGGCCGCTTCCGTGAGGATCTCTATTACCGGCTCAACGTCTTTCCCCTCTACATCCCGCCGCTGCGTGAGCGCCAGCGCGATCTGCTGCCGCTGGCGCGGTTTCTGCTGCGACGCCACTGCCGGGCCCAGTCCCGGCCGGTGCCGGAACTGGACGAGGAGGCCGGACGGCTGCTGCTCGGTCACCACTGGCCCGGCAACGTGCGTGAACTGGACAACGTGGTGCAGCGGGCCCTGATCCTGTGCGACGGGGCCCGTATCGGCGCCGCCGGGATCCGGTTCGAGGCCGATGCCCCGGGGCACGACGTCGCGGCGGGGTCCTCCGGACAGCGGCGCCTGAGCGACGACCTGCGCTCGGTCGAGGAGCAGATGATCCTGGACGCCCTGGCGGAGGGGAACGGCAGCCGCAAGCAGGCCGCCGAGCGACTGGGGATCAGCCAGCGGACGCTGCGCTACAAGATCGCCCGGCTGCGGGACGCCGGCGTCGCCATTCCCGGTTGACAGTCTCTTTCCACATCACGACGACATCGAGGTGGTACGGCAATGAACAACACGACCAGCATCGACGCGGTCCTGGCCCAGATGCGTACCCTGGCCTCCCAGGCCTCCGGCGGCATCGGCGTCGAAAAGACGCAACCGGCCGCGGGGAAGGTGGATTTCGGCCAGCTGCTCGGCAACGCCATCGGCAGTGTCAACCAGACCCAGGTGGAGGCGAGCGGGATGAAACAGGCCTTCGAACTGGGTGACAAGGATGTCGATCTGGCCGAGGTGATGGTGGCGGTGCAGAAGTCCAGCATCTCCTTCGAGGCCATGGTCCAGGTGCGCAACAAACTGGTGGATGCCTACAAGGAAGTGATGAACATGCCCATATGAACGCATGCCGGATTCACGGCCGGGTGAGCCGGACAGCGGGTCGGACGATCCGCATCGGCGGAAGGAATGCCCGGCGCCGGTAACTGGAAGGACGACACCGGGCAGCCGATCGTCGAACCCATGATTCCCCCGAGGAAGACGAATGATGGAAGTGGTCAACGCTGACAACCCCGCAACGGGCCAGTTGACGGTACAGAGCCTGGGCCGGAACCCGATCGTGCGCCAGCTGGCGGTGATGATCGGTATCGCCGCCAGCGTGGCGCTCGGCGTGGCGGTGGTGCTCTGGTCCCAGACCCCCAACTACAGCCTGCTGTTCGGCAACCTGGCGCCGAAGGATGCCACCGAGATCGTCGCCGCCCTGCAGCAGGCGGGTATCGACTACAAGGTGGACGAGAACACCGGTGCGGTGATGGTGCCCAGCGCCAGCGTGCAGCAGGCGCGCATGAAGCTGGCCGGCGCCGGGCTGCCGCGCAGCAACAGCATCGGCTACGAGCTGCTGGAGAAGGAGACCGGATTCGGCACCAGCCGGGCGCTGGAGAAGGCCCGGTTCCATCGCGCGCTGGAGGGGGAGCTGGCGCGCACCATCGCCAGCCTGGCCAATATCGAGTCGGCACGGGTGCACCTGGCGACCCCCCGGCAGTCGGTGTTCGTGCGCAAGCAGAAGAAGCCCTCCGCCTCGGTGGTGGTCAATCTCTACCCGGGACGTACCCTGGAGAAGCAGCAGGTGGCCGCCATCATCCATCTGGTGGCGTCCAGCGTCCCGGAACTGGAGGCCGGCCGCGTCACCGTGGTGGACAACCGCGGGCGCATGCTCAACGGTCCCCGGGACAGCCTGGAGATGTCCCTCACCAGCAGCCAGTTCGACTACACCAAGCAGCTGGAAGAGCACTACCGCGAGCGGGTGACCGGTATCCTGGAACCGATCCTGGGCATCGACAACGTTCGGGCGCAGGTGACCGCGGTGGTCGATTTCACCGTCACCGAGCAGACCGAGGAGCGCTTCAATCCCGATCTCCCGGCCCTGCGCAGCGAGCAGGTGGACGAGCAGGCCACCACCGAGAGCCCGGTGCAGGGCATCCCCGGTGCCCTCAGCAACCAGCCACCGGCCGCCGGCACCGCGCCGGAACAGGCGGTGGCCGGCAACAACGGCGATGGCACGGCACCGCCGGCCCCGGTCAACACCAGCAAGCGGGCCACCCGCAACTATGAGCTGGACAAGACCATCAGCCACACCCGTCTCTCCACCGGCCAGCTGCGCCAGCTCTCGGTCGCGGTGGTGGTGGACGACCGGGTGGAGCAGGGGGCCGACGGCGCGGTGATCCGCACCCCCCGTACCCCGGAGGAGATCAGCCGCATCACCGAGCTGGTGAAGAAGGCGATCGGTTTCGATGCCACCCGTGGTGACAGTGTACAGGTGATCAACGCCGCCTTCATGGCGCCGCCACAGGCCGAGCCGCTGCCCGAGCCCCCCCTGTGGGAGCAGCCCTGGGTGTGGGACCTGGCCAAGCAGGTGGGAGGCATCCTGCTGGTACTGCTGCTGATCCTGTTCGTGCTGCGGCCCACCATGAAGCGGCTCACGGCGCCGCCGGTGATCGAACGCATCGATGGCGAGGCCGGTGACGGCGACGGCGGCGAGGCGGGCGAGGGCGCCGGCGCCCAGGGGGAGGGCGGTGGTACGCACGGGCTGGAGAAGAAGGGCCTGGACGCCCTCGGCCTGCCCGGACCGGAGGACTATGAGCAGACCCTGGAGGCCGCCCGGCAGATGGTGGAGGAGGATCCCAAGCGGGTGGCGCAGGTGGTGAAGAACTGGGTGGCAGAAGATGGCGGATGAACAACAGCAGGCCGAATCCTCCGAGCTGAAGGGGGTCGAGCGGGCGGCGATCCTGATGCTGGCCCTGGGTGAGAAGGATGCGGCCACCATTCTCTCCCACATGGGGCCGAAGGAGGTGCAGGAACTGGGGCTGGCGATGGCCAGCATGTCCAGCGTCAGCACCGAGCAGATGGAGCAGGTGATGCGCTCCTTCGTCGACACCCTGCGCAGCCAGACCGCCCTGGGGGTGGACTCGGACGACTACATCCGTAACGTCCTGACCCAGGCGCTGGGCGCCGACAAGGCGGGCGGCGTCATCGACCGCATCCTGCTGGGGCGCAACAGCAAGGGGCTGGAGCAGCTGAAATGGATGGACCCCCGTTCCATCGCCGAGCTGATCCGGCTGGAGCATCCCCAGATCATCGCCATCGTGCTGTCGTTCCTGGAGCCGGACCAGGCGGCCCAGGTACTGGAGGTGTTTCCGGAGCGGGTGCGTCCGGACATCGTGATGCGCATCGCCACCCTCGACGGTATCCAGCCGGCGGCACTGCAGGAGCTGGACGAGATCCTGGAGAAACAGTTCTCCGGCGCCAACAACGTCAAGTCCTCCAACCTGGGCGGGGTGAAGACGGCGGCGGACATCCTCAACCTGGTGGACGGCTCCATGGAGAGCAGCATCATGGAGCAGGTGAGCAGCACCGATCAGGACCTGGCGCAGCAGATCCAGGACAACATGTTCGTGTTCGACAACCTGATCGACATCGACGACCGCGGCATCCAGACCCTGTTGCGCGAGGTGGCCTCGGACCAGCTGCTGCTGGCCCTGCGCGGCGCCGACGACGCATTGAAGGAGAAGATCTTCAAGAACATGTCGAAGCGGGCGGCGGAGATGCTGCGCGACGACCTGGAGGCGGCGCCACCGGCCCGGGTCAGCGACGTGGAGGCGGCGCAGAAGGAGATCCTGGCGGTGACCCGCCGCCTTGCCGACGCCGGCGAGATCATGCTGGGAGGCGCCGGTGGCGAAGAGTTCCTCTAAGGGCCCGGTGGGCCGGGTCATCCCGGCGGAGAAGGTGGTGGGAGTGGAGCAGTGGCGCCCCCCCAGCATGGGGCAGCCGAATGCCAGCCATGTCCCGGGAGAGGCGCAGGGCTCCCTGCTCACCGCCGATCAGCTGGAGCAGTTGCAGAAGGAGGCCTACGAGGAGGGGTTCGATCAGGGCAGGAAGGCGGGCTTCGAATATGGCCACAAGGAGGCCCTGGCCGAGGGTCGGGAGCGTCTGCGTCAGTCGGTAGAACGCTTCGATGCCCTGCTGCAGACCCTCGACCGCCCGCTGCGCCTGCTCGACGACCAGGTGGAGCAGGAGCTGATCGCACTGGTGATCACCATGGTGCGGCAGCTGGTGCGGCGCGAGGTGCGCATGGACCCGGGCCAGATCGTCGGCATCGTGCGCGAGGCGCTGGCGGTGCTGCCGGTGTCGTCGCGTAACGTACGCGTGGTGCTGCACCCGGACGACGCCACCCTGGTCCGGGAGATCTTCGACCTGAGTGATGGTGACCTGGGCTGGAAGATCGTGGAGGATCCGGTGCTCACCCGCGGCGGCTGCCGCATTCTCACCGACACCTCCCAGGTCGACGCCACCCTGGAGGCGCGCCTGGCTGCCGTCATCGCCCCCCTGCTGGGCGGTGAGCGGGGCGAGGATCAGGCCGAGCAGGAGGGGAGTGAATGAATCTCTTTTTTCCCAGAGGGCACAGAGACCATCGATGGTTTGCCTCCCGATCCATACGCCGGTCTGCCGGCGTACCTGCAGTGGCACATACTCATCCAACCCAGGCGAATGAACCCGGCGCAGCAGGAGCAGTGATCGGGATCTCTGTGCCCTCTGTGCTCTCTGTGGTGAACACCCCCCGGGAACAGCCCCGATGAACCCGGAACAGTCCATCAACCGCAGCCCCATCTGGCAGCGGCGCCTGCACGCCTACCACTCCCGGCTGGAGCGGGTGCGCGGTCCGGTACTGGAGGGAAAACTGACCCGCATGGTGGGCCTTACCCTGGAGGCGGTGGGCTGCCGCGCCGCCATTGGTGACCAGTGCGACATCGTCAATGCCGGCGGCCAGAGGGTCGAGGCGGAGGTGGTGGGGTTCGCCGGTGAGAGCCTCTACCTGATGCCCACGGGAGATATCCGGGGTCTGGAGCAGGATGCCAGGGTGGTGCCCACCGGCAAGGCGGTGGAGGCGGTGGTGGGGGACCACCTGCTGGGGCGGGTGATCGACGGTGCCGGGCGGCCGCTCGATGGCAAGGGGCCGATCCATGCCGACCAGCGCCGCTCCCTGTCCGGGCAGAGCTTCAACCCGCTGGCGCGCACCCCGATTCGCGAGCCCCTGGACGTGGGGGTGCGCGCCATCAACGCCCTGCTCAGTGTCGGCCGCGGCCAGCGGCTGGGCCTGTTCGCCGGCTCCGGTGTCGGCAAGAGCGTGCTGCTGGGCATGATGACCCGCTATACCAATGCCGACATCACCGTGGTGGGGCTGATCGGAGAGCGGGGCCGGGAGGTGAAGGAGTTCGTCGAGAACATCCTCGGCGAGGAGGGGCTGGCGCGGGCGGTGGTGGTGGCGGTGCCGGCGGACAATCCTCCGCTGCGGCGCATGCACGGCGCCATGCTCGCCACCAGCATCGCCGAGCACTTCCGCGACCAGGGCAAGCAGGTTCTGCTGCTGATGGACTCTCTCACCCGCTTCGCCCAGGCCCAGCGCGAGATCGCCCTCGCCATCCATGAACCGCCCGCCACCAAGGGCTATCCCCCCTCGGTGTTCGCCAAGCTGCCGCAGCTGGTGGAGCGCGCCGGCAACGGTGACAAGGGGGGAGGCTCCATCACCGCCTTCTACACGGTGCTGGCCGAGGGAGACGACCAGAACGATCCCATTGCCGATGCCGCCCGGGCGATCCTGGACGGCCACGTGGTGCTGTCGCGCCGTCTCGCCGAGAGCGGCCACTATCCGGCGATCGACATCGAGGCCTCAATCAGCCGGGCGATGAGTGATATCACCAGCAAGGAGCATCAGGACGCCGCCCGTGGCTTCAAGCAGCTCTACTCCCTGTATCGCCGGAACCAGGATCTGATCAACGTGGGCGCCTACGAGCGGGGATCCGATGAACGCATCGATGCGGCCATCGAGGCGATCCCGGCGCTGGAGGCGTTCCTGCGCCAGGACATGAACACCCCGGTCTCCCTGCAGCAGAGCCTGTCCGACCTCATGACCCTGTTCCCGCCGCCGCCGGAGCGGGGCGGCAAGGCGTAGGGCAGCGACCGGCATGTCACCATCGAAACGATTCAGGCCGGTACAGCGCGTCGCCGAGTCCCGCGAGCGGAAGGCGGCCCGGGCGCTGGGCGAGTCCCGGCGGGAGCTGCAGGAACAGACGCGGCGGCTGGATGAGCTGAAGGCCTACCACCGGGAGTACCAGGAGCGCTTCCGGGGGGCATCCGCCGGCGGCATCTCCGCGGCCCAGCTGCACGAATACCGTGCCTTCCTGGCCAAGCTGGAACAGGCGATCCGGGAGCAGGAACAGCGGCTTGGTGCCGTGCGCCAGGAGTGCAGCGGACGCAAGGCGGCCTGGCAGGAGACCCATCAGCGCACCCAGGCCCTGGACAAGGTGATGGAGCGCTTCCAGGCGGAGGAGCGCCGCCTGCACGACAGCCGCGAACAGAAGGAGCTGGACGACCGCAACCAACGCGGGAGAAAGGGCTGACGCGGGGTCCCTGACTGCACCAATTCCTTCGCACCGGGGGTGGCGCTCCTGCAGGCCTCTCACTGGTGGCGACCCTGGCCTCAGTACCCCGGTGGCCGGCGCCCCGATACCAGATAGGCGAAGGCGATCACCTCGGCGATGGCACGGTAGAGGGCCTCCGGGATCTCCTCCCCGAGGGGGATCTGGGCCAGGATGGCGGCCAGCTCCGCGTCCTCCTGCAGGGGCACGTCGTTGGCCCGGGCCAGCTCCAGGATGCGGCGGGCCACCTCGCCCTCGCCCTTGGCGGTGATGCGGGGGGCGTTCTCCCCGTCGTAGAGCAGGGCGATGGCCCGCTCCGGCGGTTGTTCCGGCTTCTCCCTCATGCCTGCTCGTCCACCAGGCCGCCGCCGGCGCGGGGCGGCGTACCGGATTGCTCCTCCACAGTTCCCTGTCCGGCGTGCAGCCGGCCCACCTGGAGGCCGGCCCGCTGCAGTCTCTCCGACAGCAACGGCATCGACTCGCCGATGCGGTGGGCGCTGTCGGCACGGGCGGCGGTGAAGGTCCCGGACAGGGTGTCCCCGGCCAGGGTCAGCTGAACCCGCAACGGTCCCAGCCCCTTCAGATCCATCTCCAGGCGGACCGTCCAGCGCACCTGGTCCCGTTCACCCCCGCGGTCGCCCTCCCGCTCGAACCGGAGCAGCAGATGGTCCCAGCCCTCGGGCGTGCGCAGGGGCAGGTCGAACTGCCACACCTGCTGGCCGCTGTCGGCCGACGGCAGCGAGGCGAGCTGGTGGGTCAGGATGCGGGCAACCCCGCTCTCGCCGGTGGTGAGCAGCTCCGAGACCAGGGCGGGAAGCGTCGTCTCCGCCATCCGGTGTCCCGAAACGTCCGGAGGCCGGGGCGGCAGGCGCGGTGACCGGGACTGCTCCGTGGCGACACCGCGCAGCTGGGACAGCAGCCGCAGCAGGGACAGCTTCAGGTCGACGTCCTGGAGCCGTCCCCGCAGCAGGTGGGCCTCCAGGAACAGCCCCGAATGCCGGAATGCCTGGCGGATCGCCGCGGCGTCGGGCCTGGTCCCCTCCACCGTGGTCCGGGCCAGCACCCGCTCGACGGCGGCGGCCAGCGGTGCCGGCAACGGTCGCTCCGGCGTCCCCGGCGGCGCACCGGCGGTCGGGGCCGGCACCGGTTGGGCTGTGCTGCCGGTGGTGGGAGATGGACCGGGGGCGGCAGGCGCCGGACGGGGAGAGGCGGCAACAGCGGTGGACTCCAGTGTCCGCTGAAACTGTTCCAGCAGTGGCGCCAGGGGGCGCTGGCGGGGAAGCGCGTTGCGCAGGGCCGCCGCTTCTATCTCCGCCCTCGCTGTGGTGGAATCCGTCCGCACCAGTTCCAGACTTCGCCCCGTCTCCACCACACGCAGCTGCAGGACGCTGCCCGGCTGTGGCCGCAGCACCGTCTTGACCGGGAGCCGCAGGGAGCCGATGGCCAGGAGCAGGCCATCGCTGCGTCTCTCCACCACCCGTGCCTGCAGAACCTGGCCGCTCCGCAGCGAGGCCAGGGCGTCGGTGCGAATCTGTTCGACCAGGAGCCTGGGGTTGCCGATGGGATCTGAAATCTGCATGGAGGGCTCGAAAGCGGGCGCGGATGATTTGGATTATAGTTGTATTAACCCGGCAACCTAATATGTCGTATTCAGAGCCTCAGGCATCTTCCCTATCAAGGCGCGTGCCGCAGGCAAGGGTGGTTCCATTGGCAAGGCACGCAACGCCGGGAGGGGAGATGCCTGAGGCTCCAAACCTGTTGAAATCAAATGACAGGCCGTGCTGTGCGCGCCCGCGGACTGCGTTGTCGAAACTGGCTGTAGAAGTGCTACAGCGGCGTTTCGACGCCTTGCCGCGAACGCGCACAGCACGGCTGAACACGATATAT
>DRKP01000083.1 GCA_011051715.1 Sedimenticola thiotaurini
CCTGGCCGGGCGGACGCTCTGTTGCGGCAGGGTTGGAGGGCCGCCACAGGCGGGCCGTCCCGTCATCGCACCCGCCTGCGGTTCTTCAGGTGGGGGGCGGGTGCGCTGCCGCGCCGTCCCTTCGGTGTCGGCCCTGGCCGGGCGGACGCTCTGTTGCGGCAGGGCTGGAGGGCCGCCACAGGCGGGCCGCCCCGTCATCGCACCCGCTTTCGGTTCTTCGGGTGTTGGGCGGGTATGATGCTACGCCGGGTCTGCGCCCGGTCCCCTCTGCCCACCAGTGCTTATTTCTTTCGGTGGTCGATCACCCGTACCGCCTTGCCCTGGGACCGCGGCACTTCGCCGACGCCCTTGATCACCACCCTGGCGCTGACGCCGATGAAGTCCTTGATGTCCCGTACCACCTTCTGGGCCACCCGTTCCCGTGCCTCTTCCGGCTGCTCCATCAGGGGCGGGCTGCCTTCGACGTTGACCACCATGGTGTCCAGGCTGCCTTCGCGGAAGACCTCGATCTGGTAGAACGGTGACAGGGTCTCGGTCTGCATCAGCACCGATTCCACCTGGGAGGGGAAGACGTTGACGCCGCGGATGATCAGCATGTCGTCGCTGCGACCGGTGATGCGGCGCATGCGTACGTGGGTGCGGCCGCACTTGCAGGGGGCCGGGTCCAGTACCGAGATGTCGCGGGTGCGGTAGCGGATGATGGGGAACGCCTCCTTGGTGAGGGAGGTGAAGACGATCTCGCCCTCCTCGCCGTAGGGCAGGGGCTTGCCGGAGTCGATGTCGACGCATTCCACCAGGAAGTGATCCTCCCAGATGTGCAGGCCGTTCTTGGCCTCGATGCATTCGTTGCCGACGCCGGGGCCGATCACCTCGGACAGGCCGTAGATGTCCACCGCGTCGATGCCGAGGCGGGATTCGATCTCGTAGCGCATCTCCTCGGTCCAGGGCTCGGCGCCGTGGATGCCGACCCGCAAAGGCAGTTTGCGGATGTCGACGCCCATGGATTCCGCCTCTTCCGCCAGGTTGAGGGCGTAGGAGGGGGTGCAGCTGATGGCGGTGGGTGCGAAGTCCTGCAGCAGCATGATCTGCTTCTGGGTCTGGCCACCAGACATGGGGGTGACCATCACGCCCAGCTCTTCGCCACCGTAGTGCAGTCCGAGGCCACCGGTGAACAGGCCGTAGCCGTAGGCGTTGTGCAGGCGGTCGCCGGGGCAGAGGCCGGAAGCGGCGAGACAGCGCGCGACCAGCTTGGCCCAGGTGCGGATGTCGCGCCGGGTATAGCCCACCACCGTCGGTTTGCCGGTGGTGCCGGAGGATGCGTGGACCCGCACCACCTGCTCGGTGGGGACGGCAAACAGGCCGAACGGGTAGTTCTCGCGCAGGTGCTCTTTCTTGGTGTAGGGGAGCAGGCGGACATCGGCCAGGCTCTTGATATGCTGGGGGCCGACGCCCAGGTCGTCCATGGCATCGCGGTAGAATCCGACGGTGTGGTAGCAGCGCTCGACGGTGGCCTGGAGCCGCTTCAGCTGCAGTGCCTCCAGGTCTTCACGTGGCAGGGTCTCGACGTCGTTGTGCAGAATCATGGTGTGTTCTCCCCCTCTATCCAGTCCGCCAGGCGGTCATCGCGCCTGAACACGGTTCCGTTGAACAGGCCCACCAGGCGGCCCTGCTCCGTCTTCACTTCCACCCGGTAGAGCGCGGTACGGCGGCTCAGGCTCTCCTCCCGTGCCTCCGCGATCAGCCGGTCCCCCTCCCGGCTCGCCGCCGGGTAGTTGATCTGGGCCGACAGGGCGACTGCCACCTGGCCGTGGCTGTTGGAGGCGACGGCGAAGGCGAAATCGGCCAGCCCGAAGGTGACACCGCCGTGGGTCGTGCCGACGGCGTTGAGCATCTCACCGGTGACCTGCATGGAGACGCGACAGTGGCCGGCCCCCACCTCTTCCAGTTCGATCCCCAGGGAGCGGGCGAAGCGGTCGTTGGCGGCCATCCACTGGCCGATCTGCCGGGGGTTCGTGTCGGATTCGGGCATGGTCATGGAAAACTATTCTATGCACAGGGTTGTCCCGCCACCAGTCCAATCGTGGTTCGCCCTGCCGTCTGCATCAGGTCAAATGCGGCGTCCGGCGGCGATGCTAGGATGACAGCGGTACAGGATTCATGAGGTGGACGGTGGCGATGGAGGCATCGTTGCGGGAGTCGGTGGACGGCGGCGTCGGCGTGCCGCGTGGCCTGTCGCTGCCCCGGCGTATCCCCGGCAATCTGGCGATCTGGGTGGGCATCCTCTCGGAGATGAGCGAGTTCGCCCTGATGTTCATCGTCTATTTCATCGCCAAGGTGCACAATCCGGAGCTGTTCGCGAACGGACCGGGACGGCTCAACACCCTCGCCGGTACCGTCAATACCCTGCTGCTGCTGACCAGCAGCTATTTCGTGGCCAAGGCGATGGTGGCGATCCGCCGTGATCAGGGCCGCCTCTGTGTGCGCTGGCTGCTCGGCGCGGTGGCCGCCGGCAGTCTCTATCTGGTGGTGAAGATGTTCGAATACCGCTGGAATGCGGCCCAGGGCATCCATGCCGACACCAACCTCTTCTTCACCGTCTACTACTACACCACCTTCAATCACCTGCTGCACGTGGCCTGGGGCAGCATCGCCGTGCTGTGGGTGGCGGCACGGGTGCATCTGGGGATATACACCGCGCAGCAGCACGAGGGGCTGGAGGCGGTGGCGAGTTACTGGCACATGATCGACCTGGCCTGGATCGTGATCTTTCCCCTGCTCTATGTGCTCAGGTGAGGCGGCGGCATGACTCACGACAGAATCCTCGACCGGTTGTGGCTGACCCTGATGCTGCTCACCCTGGGCAGCGCCTGGCTGGCGGAGTCGGCGGAGACCGGCCTGCTGGTGACCCTGGCGATTGCCCTGGTGGTCTCCTTCAAGGGCCTGATGATCGTCGATCATTTCATGGAGCTGCGTCATGCCAACGTGGTCCTGCGGCGCCTGATGCGGATCTACTTCTATGTCATCCCGTCCCTGATCGTGCTGGTCTACCTGTTTCCGCGCCAGATCGCGAACCTCACCAGTCTCTCCTGACCCCGGGTCAGACCCGCTCGATCAGGGTCGCGATCCCCTGGCCGACGCCGATGCACATGGTGCAGAGGGCATAGCGGCCGCCACTGCGCTGCAGCTGGTACAGGGCGGTGGTGATCAGGCGGGCGCCGCTCATCCCCAGCGGGTGGCCCAGGGCGATGGCGCCGCCGTTGGGGTTGACCCGTTCGTCGTCGTCGGCCAGGCCGAGCTGGCGCATCACCGCCAGGCCCTGGGCGGCAAAGGCCTCGTTCAGCTCGATGACGTCGATCTGGTCCAGCTCCAGACCGGTCATCTGCAGCAGCTTGCGGGTGGCCGGCGCCGGTCCGATGCCCATGATCCTCGGCTCCACGCCCACCGCGGTGGTGGCGATCACCCGGGCACGGGGTTCGAGCCCCCACTGCCCGCCCGCGGCCCGGGACCCCAGCAGCAGGGCGCAGGCGCCGTCGTTGACCCCGGAGGCGTTGCCGGCGGTGACGCTGCCACCGTCCCGGAAGGGGGTGGGCAGGGCCGCCAGTTTCTCCAGCGTGGTGTCGGGGCGCGGATGCTCGTCCTGCGCCACCTGCAGCGTCTCGCCCCTGCGCCGGGGCACGCTGACCGGGGTGATCTCCTCGGCCAGCCGGCCGGCCTGGCGCGCCGCCTCGGCGCGCTGCTGGCTGCGCAGGGCGAAGGCGTCCTGGTCCTGGCGTGAGATGCCGAACTCCTCGGCCACGTTCTCCGCCGTCTCCGGCATGGAGTGGGTGCCGTACTGCTGCTCCATCAGCCGGTTGACGAAGCGCCAGCCGATGGTGGTGTCGTAGATCTCGGCCCGGCGGGAGAAGGCGCTCTCCGCCTTCGGCATCACCAATGGCGCCCGCGACATGGACTCGACGCCGCCGGCCACCACCAGTTCCGCCTCCCCGGTCTTGATGCTGCGCGCCGCCATGGCCACCGCGTCCATGCCGGAGCCGCACAGCCGGTTCACCGTGGTGCCGGGCACCTCCACCGGCAGTCCCGCCAGCAGCGCGGCCATGCGGCCGACGTTGCGGTTGTCCTCCCCCGCCTGGTTGGCGCAGCCCAGGATCACGTCGTCCAGCGCCGACCAGTCCAGGTCGGGATGACGCTGGATCAGCGCCCGGATCGGGACAGCGGCGAGATCGTCGGTACGCACGCCGGCGAGGGCGCCGCCGAAGCGGCCGATCGGGGTGCGGATGGCGTCGTAGATGTAGGCTCCGTTCATGGCCGGCTCCCTGGTTCGGTCGTTGCCGGCGGGGGTGGCGGATCGCCGGCGGTCTCGGGAATGGTGCGGTCCACCTCAGTCGTCCCGGTGGAAGGTGCCGTCCGACTCGGCCAGGCGCCGCAGCAGCAGCGATGGGCGGTAGCGGTCGTGGCCATAGGCCTGCTGCAGGTGTTCCAGCACCATCAGCACCCGCTTCGGACCGAGCCGGTCCGCCCAGGCCAGCGGGCCCAGGGGGTAGTTGACCCCGTAGCGCATCGCGGTGTCGGCGCCGGCGGCATCGCACACCCCCAGCAGCACCGCGTCGGCGGCCTCGTTGGCCAGCATGCAGACGGTGCGCAGCAGTGGCAGGCCGGGGCCGTCGTCGATCACCGAGACCGCCAGGCCGGCGGCCTGCAGCAGACCGACCGCCTCCGGCAGCGCCCCGGCACTGGCCTGGTCGGCGATGCTGATGCCGATGCGGCCGGTGCCGGCGTAGTCCAGGGCGAGGTCGAACAGCACCGTGTCGGGGATGCCGTCGTCCCGCGCCCGGCGGGTGGCACTGCGGCCGTCGCTGAGGGCCAGGCGGGTGCTGCCGATGCGTACCTCGCCGTCTCCGTCGACCCGGTCGATGCGGATGCCGGCCTCCCGCCAGCGTTCCAGCAGGGGGGCCGCCGGACCCGGCTCGCCCTCCATGGTGATGGTCTCCGGCCGTGGTGCCGGATCGGCGCTGGCCGGGGGCGGTGGCTCACTGCCATCGTAGCGGTAGAAGCCGCGGCCGCTCTTGCGGCCCAGGCGGCCGGCCTCCACCAGCTCCTGCTGCAGCAGGGAGGGCAGGAACCGGGGATCCTGGTGGAACGCCTCGAACACGGAGCGGGTGACGGCGTGGTTGACGTCGTGGCCGATCAGGTCCATCAGTTCGAACGGGCCCATGCGGAAGCCGCCGCTGTCGCGCAGCAGGGCGTCCAGGGTGGCGCAGTCGCCACGCCCCTCCTCCAGCAGGCGCAGGGCCTCGGCATAGAACGGGCGTGCCACCCGGTTGACGATGAAGCCGGGGGTGGAGCGGGCGTGCACCGGCCGCTTGCCCCAGGCGGCGGCGGTGGCGTGAACGCGGGCCGCGGTATCCGGGTCGGTGGCCAGGCCGGAGACCACCTCCACCAGTTTCATCACCGGTGCCGGGTTGAAGAAATGCATCCCCACCAGCCGGCCGGGGTGCTCCAGGGCGGCCCCGATGGCGGTGATGGAGAGGGAGGAGGTGTTGCTGGCCAGGATCGTCTCCCGTTGGCACAGCGACTCCAGCTGCCGGAACAGGGAGCGCTTGGTGGCCAGGTCCTCGACGATGGCCTCGATCACCAGGCCCGCCTCCGCCACCTCCTCCAGTTGCCGGGCGGGCCGGATCCGGCTCAGCAGGCGGTCGCGCCGTGCGGGGTCCATGCGCCCCCGGTCGATCAGTCGTCCCAGTCCGGCGTGGATCTTCTCCAGTGCCCCGGTGGCGGCGCCGTTGCGGGTGTCGTAGAGCACTACCGGATGCCCGGCGGCCGCCGCCACCTGGGCCACCCCGGCGCCCATGGTGCCGGCGCCGATCACGGCCACCGTCACCGAAGGCTCCAGCCCCTGCCCGGTCACCTCACTCCCCATGAAAGTCGGGTTCGCGCTTGGCGATGAAGGCGGCGACCCCCTCCCGGTAGTCGTGGGAACGGCCGGCGATGGCCTGCAGTTCGGACTCCAGTGCCAGCTGCTGCTCCAGGCTGTTGGCGCCTGCCCGGTTGATCGCCTGCTTGGTCAGGGCCAGGCCGAGGGTCGGCCGGGTGGCCAGGTGGTCGGCCAGGGTGCGGGCCTCGGGCAGCAGCCGGTCGTCGTCGATGGCGCGCCAGATCATGCCCCACTGTTCCGCCTTCTCCGCCGGCACCCGGGTATTGAGCATGGCCAGGGCCATGGCGCGGGCCCGGCCCACCAGCCGCGGCAGCATCCAGGTGCCACCGGAGTCGGGCAGCAGGCCGATCCCGCTGAAGCCCTGGATGAAGCTGGCGGAGCGGGCGGCCAGGACGATGTCGCAGGCGAGGGCGATGTTGGCACCGGCGCCGGCGGCGACGCCGTTGACCGCACACACCACCGGCTTTTCCAGGGTGGTGAGGGTGCGGATCAGGGGGTTGTAGTAGCGGTCGATGGAGGCGGCCAGGTCGGGGGGCTCGTCACCCGGTGCCACCGCCCGGTCGTTCAGGTCCTGGCCGGCGCAGAAGCCGCGACCGGCGCCGGTCAGCAGCAGGCAGCGGATGGCGGGGTCGGCCGCCACCCCGTCGAGGGCGTGGCGCAGCTCCTGGTGCATCCCGCTGGTGAAGCTGTTCAGGCTGGCGGGCCGGTTCAGGGTGACGGTGGCGACACCCCCCTCCCGCTCGAAGATGATGTTCTGATAGTCCATGGATCCCGTTGGGCTCGGCAGTCTCTGCTGCAATCGTCCGGATTGTGCAGCAGTATGGCAAATCCCCGGACAAAGTACTACAAAAAAATAATAATTGATAAGAAAGCGTATCACGACTATCTTGGCGCAATGGCGGTGGGGAACCGCCGCCGGCGGCCGGACCGGACTGACATCATCGACCGGAGGAGACCACAGATGCGGCTCTGCAGCTATGTGCAAGGGGAGTGGGTGGAGAGTGCCGGTGCCGGTACCCCCCTGTTCCACGCCATCGACGGCAGCCCGGTGGCGGAGATCTCCAGCGAGGGGATCGACTTCGGCGCCATGGTGCGCTGGGGACGGGAGACCGGCGGCCCCGCCCTGCGGCGGATGACCTTCCACCAGCGCGCCCTGATGCTGAAGGCCCTGGCCCTGCACCTGCTGCAGCACAAGGAGGAGTTCTACCGCCTGTCCCGGGCCACCGGTGCCACCCGTGACGATTCCTGGATCGATATCGAGGGTGGCATCGGCACCCTGTTCGCCTATTCCGGCAAGGGGCGGCGGGAGATGCCCAACGATCACGTCTATATCGACGGGGCACCGGAGACGCTCTCCCGCGGCGGCGGTTTCACCGGCCAGCACGTCTACCTGCCGCTGGAAGGGGTGGCAGTGCACATCAACGCCTACAACTTCCCCTGCTGGGGCATGCTGGAGAAGCTGGGACCGACCCTGCTGGCGGGGATGCCGGCGATCGTCAAACCGGCCAGCCAGACCGCCTATCTGGCCGAGCGGATGGTCCGGCGCATCGTCGAAGCGGGGATCCTGCCGGCGGGGGCGCTGCAGCTGATCTGCGGTGGTGTCGGCGACCTGCTCGACCACCTCGACTGCCAGGACGCGGTCACCTTCACCGGCTCCGCCACCACCGGCCTGGGCCTGAAGCAGCACCCGGTCATCGTCGCCAACGCGGTGCGCTTCACCATGGAGGCCGATTCCCTGAACAGCTCCATCCTGGGGCCGGACGCAGGTCCAGGTACCCCGGAGTTCGATCTCTACGTGGAGGAGGTGGTGCGGGAGATGACCACCAAGTGTGGCCAGAAGTGCACCGCCATCCGTCGTGCCCTGGTACCGCGGGAGCTGCTGCCGGCGGTGGGCGACGCCCTGGGCAAGACGCTGGACCGGGTGGTGGTGGGCGATCCCGACCTGGAAGGGGTGACCATGGGCGCCCTGGCCAGCCGCGCCCAGGTGCAGGAGGTGAGGGAGCGGGTGGAGCAGCTGCGCCGCTGCAGCGAGCTGGTCCACGGCTCCCCGGACCGGTTCGAGGTGCGCGGCGGGGATCCGCAGCGGGGCGCCTTCCTGCCACCCCTGCTGCTGCGCTGCGACGAGCCGCTGCGCCACCGGGAGGTGCACGAGGTGGAGGCCTTCGGCCCGGTCTGCACCCTGCTGCCCTATGACGATCCGGCCCAGGCGGTGGAGCTGGCCCGCCGCGGCCGCGGCAGCCTGGTCGGTTCCGTGTTCACCTTCGACGACGACTTCGCCCGGGAGATGGTGCTCGGCATCGGTCCCTGGCACGGCCGGCTGCTGGTGATCGACCGGGAGTGCGGCGCCGAATCCACCGGCCACGGCTCACCGCTGCCGTCCCTGATCCATGGCGGCCCGGGCCGGGCCGGCGGCGGCCAGGAGATGGGCGGTATCCGCGGGGTGCTGCACTACATGCAGTGTGTCGCACTGCAGGGCTCGCCCGGCCGCATCGGCCGTATCAGCGGCCGCTGGATCCCGGGCCCGGATCCTGTCCCGGATCCGGTACATCCGTTCCGCAAGGGTCTCGACGAGCTGGAGATCGGCCAGGGTATCGTCACCCGCAGCCGCGCCATCGGGCTGGAGGAGATCGAGCGCTTCGCCGAACTCAGCGGCGACCGCTTCTATGCCCACATGGATGCGCAGGCGGCAGCGGCCAACCCGTTCTTCGAGGGGCGGGTGGCCCACGGCTACTTCATCGTCTCCGCCGCCGCCGGCCTGTTCGTCGACCCCGCGCCGGGGCCGGTGCTGGCCAACTACGGGCTGGAGAACCTGCGTTTCCACACCCCCCTCTATCCCGGCGACAGCATCCGCGTCGCCTTCACCTGCAAACAGAAGACCCCGCGCGAGAACGAGGACTATGGCGAGGTGCGCTGGGACTGCCGGGTGTTCAACCAGCGGGACGAGCTGGTGGCCAGCTACGACGTGCTGACGCTGGTGGCGAGGAGCTCCGGCGATCGCCTGGCGGCGGAACGGGCCTGATCCACCCCTCCCGGCCGGACGGTGATGCCGGCTTTGCCTGGCAGCGGCGGATCGGCTAATATCTGACACAGAAAACCAATAAACAATAGAAAAATCGTATCATAATAATATCCGGTTCCCGCTTCCGCGGCGCCGTACCACCGAATCGAGGAGAGGCCCACCATGTCATCCCGAGAGACCCTTGCCGACAAGATGGAGTTTCCGCCGGAGACGCCACAACCGAACATCTATCCCCTGAGCTGGCAGCGCCAGACGTCGAAGATGGAGGAGGTGTGGGCCGCCGCCCAACGCGAGCAGTGGGACCCGGCGCGGCTCCCCTGGGACAGCTTCCACCCGGAGCAGTACGAGTGGGAGGAGCGCGAGGCGATCGCCTTCTGGTGGACCCTGCTGTCGGTGTTCGACGCCTCCGCGCCGCCGGTGTTCGCCGAGGCCCTGATCAAGACCTACGAGGACCACGAGGAGGATCCGGTGCGGCGCTGCTTCTTCTCGGTCACCCGGGACGAGCAGAACCACGAACAGATGTGTGGCCTGGCCATCACCCGGCTGCTGGACCACCCCGACCCCCTCACCTACCAGCCGAAGAGCGAGCTGGGGAAGAAGCTGCAGCGCAACGCCCGCTGGCTCTACTACAACGGCGGACGCTACTGGAACGGCTACAAGAGGGCGGTGCCGAAGTACAGCCTGGCGGTACTGTTCAGCTCCTTCCTGATGGGTGAGATCGCCGCCGCCACCATCTTCCAGCAGATGGCGAAGAGCTGCGACGAGGTGGTGTTCCAGGAGGCGTTCCGCAACATCGGCCGGGACGAGGGGCGCCACATGGCGATCTGCCTGGCGCTGATGGAACGCGACTACCCGAAGCTGGGCGAGGAGGACGCCGCTGTCATCACCAAGCAGATCCGCGCCGGTTACCTGTTCCTGTCGGCGCTGCTGTTCGAGCCGCCGGCCGAGTTCTGGGACCTGCCGGCCGATTTCATCGCCGTCCAGCAGCAGGCCGACGAGGTGGCCCGCAATGCCGGCTTCGGTATCCCGACGCGGGAGATGAAACTGGAGAACTGGCGCCGTGCCATGCTCAACCTGAAGGGGGTGCTGGACCGCTACGGGGTGCCGTTTCCGGCCATTCCGGAGGTGGGCATCACCGGCCAGGAGGTCCTGGACGTGGACCTGGAAGAGATCATCCCGGTCTTCTGACCGGCGCCCGCGATGAGCAGAATCCGACTCTGTCCCTCCGGACACGAAGTGGAGTGCGCCGACGGCGAGACGGTACTGTCGGCGCTGGAGCAGGCCGGTTACGCCCTGCCCAACAACTGCCGTGCCGGCGCCTGCGGCGAGTGCAGGATCCGGGTGCTCAGCGGTGAGTTCGACCAGGGCATGGTACTGGACATGGCCCTCTCCCCGGAGGAGCGGGAGCAGGGCTACGGCCTGATGTGCATGGCCAAGCCGTTGTCACCGGTGCTGGAGATCGAGTGGGGCAGCGAGGCCGCCGGTCCGCGTCTGTTTCCGCCGCAGGAGGACCTGGGCTTCGTGGTGGTGGACCGGATCGTGCGTACTCCGCGTATCCTGGAGCTGCGCCTGCGGCCGCTGGGGGCACCGATGCGCTACTGGCCCGGCCAGTACCTGACCCTGGCGCCGGTCGACGGCTCGCTGCCCGCCCGTGCCTACTCCATCGCCAACGCCCCGCGCAGCGACGGTGAGGTCAGCCTGCAGGTGACCCGGGTCGAAGGCGGTGCCACCAGCGGCTGGATCCACCAGCGACTGACGTTGGGCGAGCGGGTGCGGGTGTGTGGCCCCTATGGCACCTTCATCGGCGATCCCGCCGCCGAGACGCCGGTGCTGTGTCTTGCCGCCGGCTCCGGCCTGGCCCCGATCATGGCGCTGGCCGAGGCGGCCCTGGGACGCGGCTACCGCCAGCCGGTGACGCTGCTGTTCTCGGCCCGCACCCGGGAGGATCTCTACGACGGGGGGCGGCTGGCCCTGTGGCAGATGCGTCATCGCAACTTCCGCTTCCTCCCCACCCTGACCCGGGAGCGCTGGGACGGGAGCTGTGGCCGCATACCCCAGCTGCTGCCGGGGCTGTTTCCGGACCTGTCCGGCTTCAGTGTCTACATCGCCGGCAGTCCGGAGTTCGTCGAGCAGTGCCGGCAGGCCGCGTGTCGGCTGGGAGCGCCGGCGGAGCGCATCCATACCGAGGGCTTCCACCGCCAGGACGGCGCCGTCCCCCCCGGCTGAGCCGTTTCAGGGGGCGGGCAGGAGCCCGGCGAAGCGGTCCCGGTGCTTTTCGCCGATGTCGCGGAACGGGCCTTCCCGGTCTTCCCCGATGCCCAGGATGTACTCCTCCGAGGCGGGCAGCACCGCCCGGTAGATGACTGCGCACAGCCGCTGGGCCTGGTGCCCGGCCCAGGGGTCCGGCAGCAGTGGCGCCGGCAGGTCCGGGTCCTTCAGCAGGATGTGGCGGTACTGGTGGATCAGCATGATGCGCAGGATGAAACAGGCCTCCGGATCGCGGCCGATCCGGCCCCGTTTCCCTTCCAGGGCGGCCGCCAGCGGCCGGTAGCGCTGGATGAACTGGCGGTACTCCTGCCCCAGCTCGTCGGTGCGGAAGCACTGCCGCACCATCTCCCGGTTGCCCAGGCCGTGGATCTCGTCGTAACTGGCCGCCCGCATCGCCACCGTCCTGTCCGACACACCCAGTTCCTCGAACAGCTCCCATACCGGCTCCAGCGAGGCCGTGGGATGGCCGTAGACGTTGGGTGCGATGATGCCGAAGCCGAGCCAGGTGAGCCGCTTGCGCAACTCCGCCCGCTGCTCCGCGTCGATCCCCTGGGTGCCGGTGAAGAGCAGCCGCCAGTGACCGTCCCAGTGCCGTCGCCGCAGGTAGTAGATGCGCCGGTCGAAGCCGGAGACCCGTTCGCGGGCGCTGTCGGTGAGCCGGTAGAAGCTGCGCCGTCCCCGCCTGGTGCCGGTGATCCATCCATCCTGGGCCAGCCGGTAGACCGAGGTGCGCACCAGCCGCTCATTGGGGCCGAGGGGGGCGGCGAGACGGATCAGGCTGCCGAGGGAGATCTCGCCGCCATGGGCCTCCACCACGTCACCGAACAGGGTGGCGATGAGGGAGGGGGTGCGCCGCGGCACCTCGCGCTGGAAGCGCGAGGTCATGCGCCGGCAGCGGCTCTCGAAGTCGCTGGTCGCCACGCGGCGGAGTGGCTCAGTCCGGCAGCCGTTCGACCACCAGTTCGTAGCCCAGTGTGCGCAGGTGTTGATCCAGCGCCGCAGGATCGTCGGAACGGTGGCGGATGATGGCGGTACGGCGCCCCTGCCGGTCGGTCTCGATCGGGGAGACGACGGTGGCGATGTAACCGCCGAAGTCGTTGATCGCGTTCAACAGCTTCCCCAGCGATCCCTTCCGGTCCGGCAGCTTCACCGCGATGCGGGTGGTATCGGTGAGGCGGCAGCCGGTGATATCGAGGAAGAAGTCGAGGATGTCGGTCTCGCTCACCACCCCCACCAGACGGTCGTCCTGCACCACCGGCAGGCAGCCGATCTTGTGTTCGCGGATGCGGTAGCCGGCCTCCTCCACCAGACAGTCGGGAGAGCAGGTGGGCGGATCCCGGCGCATCAGCTGCCCGACCGTGACCTTGGAGGTGAGGTAGTTGACCTCGCCCACCGACAGGGTGGTGATGGAGGAGGGCTCGGCACTGGCCAGCTCCCTGTGGCCGAACAGGCCCACCAGGCGCCCCCCGTCGTCCACCACCGGCAGGTAGCGGCGCTTCCTCTCCCGCATCAGCTTGGCGGCATGGCTGAGCTTCATCCCGGTGGTGGCGGTGTCCGGGTGGGTGGACATGATGTCGGAGATATACATGGTTTCAGTGCCTCGTGTTCAATGAGGGCCGAGGGCAGAGGGCCCAGGGCCGAGGAACGACAACGGGAAAGCGCGCCGCGTCAGCTTGTCCTGCGCGGCTGCCGTGTCGCTCGGCCCTGGGCCCTCTGCCCTAGTATCCAAGATAAGCCTTCCTCACCGCCTCGTCCGCCAGCAGGGCGTCGGCGCTGTCGGCCAGCACCACCCGGCCGGTCTCCAGCACGTAGCCGCGGTGGGCGATGCCGAGGGCGGCACGGGCGTTCTGCTCCACCAGCAGGATGGTTACGCCGTTGTCGTTCAGTTCGCGCACGATGCGGAAGATCTCCTCCACCAGCAGCGGCGCCAGGCCCATGGAGGGCTCGTCCAGCAGCAGCAGCCGCGGACGCCCGAGCAGGGCGCGGCCGATGGCCAGCATCTGCTGCTGGCCGCCGGAGAGGGTGCCGGCGGTCTGCTCCCGCTTCTCCCGCAGGATCGGAAACAGCTCGTAGATGCGCGCCAGCTCCTGTTCCACCCACTCCTTTTCCCGGCGCAGGCCGTAGGCCCCCAGGCGCAGGTTGTCCTCCACGCTCAGGGGGGCGAACATCTGACGCCCCTCGGGCACGTGGCAGATGCCGGCGGCCACCACCCTGTGCGGTGGCCGGCGGGTGATCTCCTCGCCGGCGAAGCGGATGGTGCCGCTGCTGGCGCGGTGGATCGACGAGATGGTGTGCAGCAGGGTGGTCTTGCCGGCGCCGTTGGCCCCCACCATCGCCACCAGCTCCCCCTCGTTCACCTCCAGGGAGACGCCGAACAGGGCCTGGATGGGGCCGTAGTGGGTGGCCAGGCCGGAGACCTGCAGCAGCGGTTCAGATGGCATACTGCACCTCGCCGCCCAGGTAGGCCTGGATCACCTTGGGGTCGTTCTGGATCTCCGCCGGCGTTCCCTCGGCCAGGCGGCTGCCGTAGTCCAGCACCAGGATGCGGTCCGAGACCTGCATCACCAGCCCCATGTTGTGCTCCACCAGGAGCACGGTGACGCCGGTCTCGCAGATGCGCCGGATCAGGCTGCGCATCTCCAGGGTCTCGGTGTCGTTGAGGCCGGCCGCCGGCTCGTCCATCATCAGCAGGGTCGGCCGGGCGGCCAGGGCGCGGGCGATCTCCAGCCGCTTCAGCACGCCGTAGGGCAGGGCGTCCGCCTGCTGCCCGATGAAGCGGTCGAGACCGCAGATCTCAAGTGCCTCGCGC
>DRKP01000084.1 GCA_011051715.1 Sedimenticola thiotaurini
CCGACACCGAAGGCCCGGGGCGCTGCGTCATCCGCCCCGGCACTCTACAGGAAATCCGGCCTATTTCCCGATCGGGATCCCGATGCCGATGCCGCCGCCCTGCTGTTCGGCCTGGGCCATGCGGATCTTCTTCGCCGCCTTGTCGCCGACGAAGGCGGTGAACTGCTCCACGTTCTCGTAACCCATCTCCAGGGCGAAGCGGGTGATACCGGCGATCAGCTCACGGGTGGCGGCGATCTCCTCGTGGCTGCGGCCGCAACCCTGGCAGTGGGTGCCGCCCTGGGTGCAGTTCTCGCCCCCCTTGCACGGACTGAATTGCATGATCTCGACTCCTCGGTGTACTGGCGGAATGGGACAGAGGATAGGGCAGGTGCGGAAACTCTGCAATCGCCCCCGGCCCAACGGAAGAAGGCCCCGGGCGGGGCCTTCCTCGATACCGTTCTGTGGATACGAGCTGGCGGCTAGCCTTCGGCCTGCAGCTTCTCGTACTTGGCCATCAACTCCTCCTTGGTCTCCTCGTGCTCCGGATCCGGGATGATGCAGTCGACCGGGCACACCTCAACGCACTGGGGCTCGTCATAGTGACCGACGCACTCGGTACAGAGGTTGGGGTCGATCTCATAGATCTCGTCGCCCTGATAGATGGCACCGTTGGGGCACTCGGGCTCGCATACGTCGCAGTTGATGCACTCGTCGGTAATCGTCAAAGCCATTGTTCCACTCCTGACAAAGAAAGAAAGGGGATCCTCGTCCCCGTTATTCGCATCTGTTCACTGGCACAGGCGAGCCGTCTCTGCCTCCCGCCGGCCGCATCACCCGAAGTGACGGCGGCGACGGCGCAGTGCATTCTACCAGCAACGACCGGTGGTCGATCAACACCCAGGATTCCGGGGTTGTCCCAAAGCCTTCGCCACACAGGGATGGACGAACTCACCGACGTCGCCCCCCAGCTGGGCGATCTCCCGCACCAGGCTGGACGAGATATAGGAGAACTGCTCCGCGGGGGTGAGGAACATGGTCTCCACCTCCGGTGCCAGGCGCCGGTTCATGCCGGCCAGCTGAAACTCGTACTCAAAGTCCGACACCGCCCGCAGCCCGCGCAGGATCACATCGGCCCCGTTGCGGCGGGCAAAGTCCACCAGCAGGCTGTCGAACTCCATGATCTCGACCTGCTCCATACCGGCCAGCACCTCCCGCGCCAGCGCCACCCGCTCTGCCAGGGTGAAGCGCGGATTCTTGCCGGGGCTGGCCGCCACCGCCACGATCACCCGGTCGAAGATGATGGTGGCCCGCTGGATCAGATCACTGTGGCCGTTGGTGATCGGATCGAAGGTTCCCGGGTAGACCGCTGTCTTCATGGCCGGCTCCGCTGCGTTGGAGGAAATGATAGGGGCACCTAGCGCGGTCCGAAATGACAATCGTCATTCGCCGCCCGCCGGCATCGACAATCATTCCGGGCCGGCGAACAGATAATAGCAGACCTGCCCGGCCCGCTTTTCCCGCAACGGCCTCCACTCCCGGGGCAGCGGCGGCAGGGGTGACGACGCATCCATCTCCAGGTAGATCCGGGCACCGGGTGCGAGCCAGTGCCCCTGTGCCAGCAGCCGGCAGGCAGCGGTCATCAGATCCCCGCCGAACGGGGGATCGAGAAACAGGATGTCGAACTGCCGGGGATCCGTGCGCAGCCAGTTCAGCGCATCTGCCTCGACCACGCTCACCTGCCCCAGCCCAAGCAGTTCCACATTCTCCCGCAACCGCCGGGCCACCCGGGGCTCCCGCTCCAGCAGCACCACCCCGGCGGCCCCGCGTGAGGCGGCCTCCAGGCCCAGCGCACCACTGCCGGCGAACAGATCCAGGCATCGGCTTCCGGGCAGACAGGGCTGCAGCCAGTTGAACAGGGTCTCCCGCACCCGGTCGGCGGTGGGGCGCAGGCCGGCAGCGGAGGGGAAATGCAGCCGGCGCCCACCATGCTCGCCGCCGATGATGCGCACCAGGTTGCCCTGGCCCGGGCGGCGGCCGGGCCTAGTCGGCCGCGGCCGCCTGGCCATTGCCCACCACCACGGTGACGAACCGGTCCGGGTGGATGCGGCGCCCGAAGGCGTCCCGGATCTGCTCTGCGGTGACCGCCTCGATGCGGCCGACGAAGCGGTCCAGGTAGTCCAGCGGCAGGCGGTAGAATCCGATCATCGCCAGATACTCCACGATCTTGCTGTTGCTGGATATGCGCAACGGGAACCCGCCGGTGATGTTCTGCTTGGCCGCGGTCAGCTCGTCCGCGGTCGGCCCCCGCTCAATGAAGCGCCGCAGGGTATCGCGCATCACCCCCATCGCCTCCTCCGCCTTCGCGTTCTTGGTCTGGGCACCGAGCACGAACGGCCCCTCCCGGCGCATCGGCGAGAAATAGCTGTAGACACTGTACGAGAGCCCCCGCTTCTCCCGCACCTCCTCGCTGAGCTGGGACACCAGGCCGGAGCCGCCAAGGATGTGATTGCCGACGTAGAGCACGAAATAGTCGGGGTCGCCCCGGCGCATGCCCGGCTGCCCCATCAGGATATGGCTCTGGCTGGAGGGAAACGGCCTGCGGATCTCCCGGCCCTCCGCGAGCGGCTGCACCGGCGGCAGCGCCGGGGCCGGCTCACCCGCCGGCAGATCGGCGGTGACCCGTTGCGCCAGCGCCTCGGCCCGGGCCCGGTCCAGATCGCCGACGATCGCCACCACCGCGTTGCGGGCCACATAGTAACGGCGATAGAAGCGCAGCACATCGTCCCGGGTGATCGCCTGCAGCGACTCGCGGGTACCGCCACTGGGGCTGCCATAGGGGTGATCGCCATAGAGCGCCCGGTAGAACGCCTTGCCCGCCACGGTGCCGGGATTCTGCTCGCCCAGCCGCACCGCCGTCAGCATCGCCTTGCGGTTGCGCTCCAGATCGTCACTCTCGAAAGTGGGGCGGGCGAGGACCGCGGCCAGGGTCTCCAGGGTGGTCTCCAGCGGCTTCGCCTCGGTCAGGGTCCGCACCGCCACCCAGGCCATGTCCCGGGCCGAATCCACCTCCAACTCGGCCCCCACAGACTCCAGCCGCTCGGCGATGCGGTCGGCGTCCCAGGGTCCGGCACCGTCGCTGAGCAGGCCGTTGGTGAGACTGGCCAGACCGGGCAGCGCGCCGTCGCGGGCGCTGCCGGCGTCGAACACCAGGCGCAGGTCCAGGATCGGCAGGTCCGGCGCCCGCACGAACAGCACCCGGGCGCCGTTGGCGGTGGTCCACTGCTCGATCTTCGGACCGGCCAGCGCCGTCAGGCTCAGCAGCAGCCCGGCGAGGAGCAGGAGAAAGCGGGCGGGCATGCGGTCAGCGCAGTACATCGTTACCTCCAGTGGTCGCGGGGGCGGTGGTGCCGTTCTCCAGCGGCAGCGGTTCTAGCACCGCCACCGTGAGGGCGTCGTCGGTCAGGTACTTGCGCGCCACCGCCTGCACCTGCTCCGGTGTCACCGCCTTGATCCGGTCGACATACTGGTCCAGCAGACGCCAGTCCAGGCCCACCGTCTCCAGGGTGCCGATCTGCATCGCCTGGTAGAACACCGAATCCAGTTCATAGACCTTGGACGCCACCACCTGGGCCTGGATCCGCTCCAGTTCCTGGCGGCTCACCGGCTCTTCCCTGAGCCGGTCCACCTGTTCGCGCAGGGCCCGCTCCAGGGTCGCCATGTCGGTGCCGGGGGCCGGCGAGCCGTCCAGCAGCAGCATGCCGGAGAGGCGGGTGAAGGCACTGTACTCGGCGCCGGCGGAGACCGCGATCTCCCGTCCCCGCACCAGCTCGCGGCTGAGACGGGCGCTGCTGCCGCCGTCGAGGATGGAGGCCAGCATGTCCAGGGCGTAGGGCTCCCACTCCTGCTCCGCCGTGCGCAGCACCGGGGTCTTGTAGCCCAGCACCAGGTAGGGCTCCTTCGCCGGCGCCTTCACCCGCACCCGGGTCTCACCCCGCTGGGGTGGCTCGCGCAGCGGCTTCAGCGTCGGGATCCGCTCCGGCTTCAGCGGGCCGAAATGCCTCTTCGCCAGGGCCAGGACCTGCTGCGGATCCACATCACCCACCACCACCAGGGTGGCGTTGTTGGGGGCATACCAGAGCCGGTACCAGCGCCGCAGATCCTCGATGGTGAGATTGTCCAGGTCGTTCATCCAGCCGATCACGGGATGGGAATAGGGCAGCACCCGGTAGGCCACGGCAGAGAACTGTTCATAGGTGAGGGAGGTGGGCTTGTCCTCGGTGCGCATGCGCCGCTCCTCCTTGACCACGTTCACCTCCTTCACGAACTCCTCCGGCGGCAGGGTCAGATTGCGCATGCGGTCCGCCTCCAGTTCCAGCGCCACCTCCAGCCGGTCCTTCGACAGGGTCTGGAAATAGGCGGTGTAGTCGCGGCCGGTGAAGGCGTTCTCGCGGCCGCCGTTGGCGGCGATGATGCGGGAGAATTCCCCCGGCGGATGGGCCTCGGTGCCCTTGAACATCATGTGCTCGAGCACGTGGGAGATCCCGGTGATGCCGACCGGCTCGTACGAGGAGCCCACCTTGTACCAGACCTGGGAAACGACGATGGGCGCCCGGTGATCCTCCTTCACGATCACCTTCATGCCGTTGTCCAGCCGGTACTCCTGCACCTTTCCGGCCGCCTGCAGCGGCAGTACGAACAGCAACAGCAGCAGCGCAACGATACTTCTCATGGATTTCCTCTCGCTGGTGATGGATCCGGACCCCGGCCGGGCGGCGGTCCAGGTGGGTCGCACCGCGACAAAATGGTAGGATCTGCCCCGGGCCACGGCAGGCCGATTCTTTCAGAGCCACCGGCCGTTGTCCAAACCGCTCCCCCGGTTCCCGCCGCGCGGGATCAGGTACCAGAGACCCGCAGACGCGCCCATGGTTCCATGGCGCGGGAGAATCACCGCCGATGTTTGGATTTGGAAAGAAGAGACAGCCGCCACCGGCGGCCGCCGAGACGGAGGGGCACGCGCCCCCGGAGCAGCAGCCGGAGCAGAAGAAGGGGCTGTTCGGCCGGCTCAAGGAGCGGCTGACCCGCACCCGGCGCAATCTCACCGACGGTCTGGCCAACCTGCTGCTCGGGCGCAAGCAGATCGACGACGAACTGCTGGAGGAGCTGGAGACCCTGCTGCTCACCGCCGATGTCGGCATCGATGCCACCAGCCGCATCATCGACGACCTCACCGCACGGGTGCGGCGCAACGAGCTGTCCGATCCGGAGGCCCTGTCCGGGGTGCTGAAGCAGCAGCTGCTGGAGATCCTGGAGCGCTGCGACCGGCCGGTGAAACAGGCCGCGCCGGACCGACCCCAGGTGATCCTGATGGTGGGCATCAACGGGGCCGGCAAGACCACCACCATCGGCAAACTGGCCAAGCGGCTGCAGGAGGAGGGCCAGAGCGTGATGCTGGCCGCCGGTGACACCTTCCGTGCCGCTGCAGTGGAGCAGCTGCAGACCTGGGGCGAGCGCAACGGCATCCCGGTGATCGCCCAGCATTCCGGCGCCGATTCGGCCTCGGTCATCTTCGATGCCCTGCAGGCGGCCACCGCCCGCGGTATCGACGTGCTGATCGCCGACACCGCGGGCCGGCTGCACACCAAGGGCAACCTGATGGAGGAGCTGGCCAAGATCGCCCGGGTGATGAAGAAGATCGACCCGGACGCCCCCCACGAGGTGATGCTGGTGATCGACGCCACCACCGGCCAGAACGCGGTCAACCAGGCGGAGCAGTTCAACCAGGCGGTGGGCCTCACCGGCATCACCCTGACCAAGCTGGACGGAACCGCCAAGGGCGGTATCGTCTTCGCCATCGCCGAGCGCCTGGGGGTGCCGATCCGCTTCATCGGCATCGGCGAGTCGATCGAGGACCTGCGCCACTTCGAGGCGCGCGAGTTCGTCGATGCCCTGTTCGAGAAGTAGCCGCCGCTCCCAGCAGACGTGATCCACTTCGACAACGTCACCAAGCGCTACCCCGGCGGTCACGAGGGGCTGAGCAACGTCAGCCTGCACATCGATCCCGGAGAGATGGTGTTTCTCACCGGCCACTCCGGCGCCGGCAAGAGCACCCTGCTGAAGCTGATCGGGCTGCTGGAGCGCAGCACGCGCGGCCAGGTCCGGGTGGGCGGGCGCAACCTCACCCGGCTGCGGCGGCGCCAGATCCCCTACCACCGGCGCGAGGTCGGAATGATCTTCCAGGACCACCGGCTGCTCTACGACCGCACCGTGTTCGACAACGTCGCCATGCCGCTGGTGGTGGCGGGCCTGGGCCATGCCGAGGTGGGACGCCGGGTACGCGCGGCGCTGGACAAGGTGGGGCTGCTGAACAAGGAGAAGGTCTACCCGATCACCCTCTCCGGCGGCGAGCAGCAGCGGGTCGGCATCGCCCGCGCCGTGGTGAGCCGGCCGCCGGTGGTGCTGGCGGACGAACCCA
The DNA here is from genome assembly GCA_011051715.1 of Sedimenticola thiotaurini. Lineage (GTDB taxonomy): Bacteria > Pseudomonadota > Gammaproteobacteria > Chromatiales > Chromatiaceae > HyVt-443. Next base: position 6,455 of record DRKP01000084.1, read on the forward strand.
CCGGCAACCTGGACCCGGAGCTGTCCCGGGAGATCATGCAGCTGTTCGAGCGCTTCAACCAGGTCGGCGTCACCCTGCTGATCGCCACCCACGACCTGGAGCTGATCTCGCGGCTGGGGAGACGCACCCTCACGCTGGAGCAGGGTCGTCTGCTGCGGGACAGCACGGCGTGAGCGGGGACCGGCGCAGGACTCCCGCCGCGCGGCGCCCCTCGCGCCTCCGGATCTGGCTGCTGCGCCACCTGCAGGTGGCCCTGGCCAGCCTCGGACGGCTCGCCCGCTCCCCCCTCTCCAGCCTGATGACCATCCTGGTGCTGGGCATCGCCCTCTCCCTGCCTGCAGGGTTGCACCTGCTGTTGAAGAACGTGCAGCAGCTGGCCGGGCACTGGGACGGTGCCGCCACCATCTCCCTCTACCTGGCGCCGGAGACCGGGCGCGGGGAGGCGGGCCGCCTGGCAGAACGGATCCGCCGCCTGGTGGGAGTGGAACAGGTGACCCTGATCGACCGCGAACAGGCACTGGAGGAGTTCCGCCGCCTGGGCGGGTTCGCCGGCGCCCTGGAGGCACTGGAGGGCAATCCGCTGCCCCATGTGCTGGTGGTCCGGCCGGATCCCGCCCACAGTGATCCAGACAGCGCCGATGCCCTGCTGCAGCGGCTGCAGGGGATGAAACCGGTGGAACTGGGGCAGCTGGACCTGCAATGGGTGCGCCGCTTCCAGGCCATCACCGAGATCGCCCGCCGCGGCCTGCTGGTGCTGGCCGCCCTGCTGGGGATGGCGGTGCTGCTGGTGGTGGTCAATACCATCCGGCTGGAGATCCAGAACCGCCGTGCCGAGATCGAGATCACCAAACTGATCGGTGGCACCGACGCCTTCATCCGCCGCCCGTTCCTCTACCTCGGGCTCTGGTACGGGCTGTTCGGCGGGCTCTCCGCCTGGCTGCTGGTGAGCCTCTCGCTGTGGCTGTTGAGCGGGCCGGTGGCCCGCCTGGCCGGCCTCTACGACAGCCGCTTCGTACTGGCCGGCATGGACCCCGCCACCGTGGCGGGCCTGCTCGGCGGTGCCATACTGCTCGGCCTCGGCGGCGCCTGGCTGGCCGTCGCCCGCCACCTGCGCGACATCGAACCGGCCTGACCCCCGTTTCGGGAACATGAACAAGATGTAATGTTCTGCCCCTCCGGCAGAGGGAACTTCAGCGCTTTCTAATACTCTTAGGACTGCCGACACCGGTTTTTGGCACTCTCCCTGGCAGAGTGCTAAGATAATGATTGAAAAGGGACAGACAAGGGGGGTATTCCAGGATGAACGACGACATCACTCTTCCGGCAATCGTGCCGACGGGGAATATCGAATCCTACATCAGCGCCGCCTACCGGATGCCGATGCTCAGCGCCGCAGAGGAGCATGAACTGGCGGTTCGGTTGCGCGACAACAACGACCTCGAGGCGGCGCGTCAGCTGATCATGTCCCACCTGCGTTTCGTCATCAAGATCGCGCGCGGCTACTCCGGCTATGGCCTGCCCCTGCCCGACCTGATCCAGGAAGGGACCGTCGGCCTGATGAAGGCGGTGCGCCGCTTCGATCCCGACATGGGAGTCCGGCTGGTCTCCTTCGCCGTGCACTGGATCAAGGCCGAGATCCACGAATTCGTGCTGCGCAACTGGCGCATCGTCAAGGTGGCCACCACCAAGGCCCAGCGCAAGCTGTTCTTCAACCTGCGCAGCTCCAAGAAGCGGCTCGGCTGGTTCACCCGTGAAGAGGTGGAGGACGTGGCCCAGGAGCTGGGCGTCGAACCGGAGACGGTACTGCAGATGGAGGCCCGCCTGAGCAATCACGACCTCGCCTTCGACAGCAGCCCGGGCAGCGACGACGATTCGACTCCCGGTTCGCCGGTCTCCTATCTCCCCGACCTGCGGATGGAGCCGTCGGCCCAGCTGGAGAGACTGGACACCGAGGAGAAGGAGAAGGCGCAGCTCTATCATGCCCTGGAGGGGCTGGACGAGCGCAGCCGCGACATCCTCCAGGCCCGCTGGCTGTCGGAGCGGAAGAGCACCCTGCACGAGCTGGCCGACCGCTACGGCGTCTCCGCCGAGCGCATCCGCCAGATCGAAAAGGCGGCGATGAAGAAGCTGAAGCTGCAGCTGGCCGCCTGACTCTTCCCCTGCCCCCCTGGCGCCGCCCATTCCCCGGAATGTGCGGCGCCGTCGTTTTTCTCCCCCGTCAACTCTGATAGACTGCGGGGCAGCGCGCTGCCCACGGGTATCGCGATCCCGCCGAACAACACTATCAGGGAACACCCGAACAATCCGTCGTTCCGGGCGGAGCGCAGCGAAGCCCGGGAGCCCATGATCGGGGATGCGACAGTGTCATGGACCGCTGCCCGCAGCGGCAACGGATCCCCCGGGGTTCCCTTGACAAGACAACATAGAAAACAACGGAGGAGTCCTGAAATGAACACCAAATCCATCGCCATGATTCTCGGCCTCGCTGCCGCTTCCGCCGCCGCCCAGGCAGCCCCCACCTTCATGTCGCCCGAGTGGGCGGCGCAGGCATGCAAGGCCTGGAACCAGGACGGGGAACTGACCAAGGGCCTGGGCGACGACTGGATCGAGAACGACGCCGGCCGCGGCTACAAGGTGATCCAGATCTACCGCAGTGACTGTCCCGACAGCAAGAAGATCGAGCTGACCATCAAGAAGGATGGGGACAAGGCGGTCTGCAGCTATGGCGGTGCCGTTGCCCACAACGAGCTCAATTCCGATGTCGACTACCTGATGTACGCCAGCGACGAGGACTGGGACTGCATGGGCAAGGGTGAGTGGGGCTGCGGCCCGATGGGCGCGATGGCCACCGGCAAGCTGAAGTTCGAGGGCCCGAAGGTGGAGGCGATGTCGGTGATGGGTCCGTTCGAGGGCTTCCTGCTGCTGACCGGCAAGGTCGAGGCGGACCGCAAGGCCTGCCCCTGAACCCCGACCATACCCGAATCGATGGAGAACGGGCCCCGCTTCGTGCGGGGCCCCGTCGTTTCGGCCCGGACCGCAGAGAGGGCCGGCGATGGAACGGATTGTTGTGATACAACATCTTATCGTTTATAAGTAGTATGGAATCACTTTTGGTGATGCTTTGCTGCCGGCCAATTACCCTATAAGATCTGGACTTTAACCACTGCGACCGGTTGGCTCCCGCGCCAGCCATGCCGTGGTGACCAGCAAAACCAGACCGCAACCGCGACGAGAGAGAGGAAAACAACATGAATATAAGAAAGACCCTGAGCGCCCTGGCCATGGGCACCCTGCTGGGCCTTGGCGCCCTGCACCAGGCCCTGGCCGCCGAGCCGATCAAGATCGGCAGCTTCCTGGCGGTGACCGGCCCCGCCTCCTTCCTCGGCGACCCGGAGCTCAAGACCCTGCAGATGTACGTGGACGAGATCAATGGCAAGGGCGGTGTCGACGGGCGCCAGATCGAGCTGGTCCACTACGACACCGGTGGCAGCCCGAAGAAGGCGGTGAACTTCGTCAAGCGGCTGATCCAGAAGGACAAGGTGGACGTGATCGTGGGTGGCTCCACCTCCGGTTCCACGCTGGCGGTGATGCCGCTGGTGGCCAAGGCCCGGATCCCCTTCATCTCCCTCGCCGGCTCGGTCAAGATCGTGGTGCCGCCGCAGAAGTGGACCTTCAAGATGCCCCACACCGATGCCATGGCGGCGGCCAAGATCTTCGGCGACATGAAGAAGCGCGGCATCACCAAGGTGGCCCTGATCAGCGGCAGCGGTGGCTTCGGCAAGTCCGGGCGTGCCCAGAGCCTGAAACTGGCGCCCCAGTACGGGATCGAGATCGTGGCCGATGAGTCCTACGGCAAGAAGGACACCGACATGACCGCCCAGCTGGCCAAGATCCGTGATTCCGGCGCCCAGGCGATCCTCAACTTCGGTTTCGGCACCGGCCCGGCCATCGTCACCAAGAACGTGCGTCAGCTCGGCATCGACCTGCCCCTGTACCAGTCCCACGGTGTCGCCTCGAAGAAGTTCATCGAGCTGGCCGGTGACGCCGCCGAGGGCGTGCGCCTGCCCGCCGCCGCCCTGCTGGTGGCCGACCAGCTGCCCGATTCCGATCCCCAGAAGCCGGTGCTGCTGGCCTACAAGAACAAGTTCGAGGCCAAGTACGGTCCGGTTTCCACCTTCGGCGGCCACGCCTACGACGGCCTGTTCATCGCCCTCGAGGCGATCGACCGCGCCAACTCCACCGACAAGGAGAAGGTGCGTGACGAGATCGAGAAGACCAAGGGCTTCATCGGTACCGGCGGGATCTACAACATGAGCCCGCAGGACCACCTGGGCCTGGACCTCAGCGCGTTCAAGATGCTGGAGATCAGGAACGGCGACTGGACCATCGTCGAATAGCCGTCCACCCCGCACGGCTCCACGGGAGCGGCGCCCCGCCGCGAATCCGGAAGGCGGATGGATTCGCGGCGGGGCGCCGCTCCCACACCATCGACGGCCCTTCAACCCCCACCATGACCGGATAGATGTTCGACCAGATCCTGCAGTTTCTCCTCACCGGGGTAACGGTGGGGGCGACCTACGCCCTGGTGGCACTGGGCTTCGCCATCATCTACAACGCCTCCGACGTGGTGAACTTCGCCCAGGGCGAGTTCGTCATGATGGGGGCCATGAGCGCGGTGGCCCTCTCCGCCGGCGATGGCGGCCTGCCGCTGCTGCCCTCCCTGGCGCTGGCGGTCCTGATCACCATCGGCGTCGGCATCCTGCTGCAGCGCTTCGCCATCGCCCCGGCGCACGGCGCTTCGGTGGTGACCACCATCATCATCACCATCGGCGCCTCCATCTTCCTGCGCGGAGTCGCCCTGCTGCTGTGGGGCAAGGACATCTTCGCCCTGCCCCACTTCTCCGGTGAGACGCCACTGCACATCGGCAACGCCACCCTGCTGCCCCAGAACCTGTGGGTGATGGGCGGTGCCGCCCTGATGGTGATCGGCGTCCACCTCTTCTTCAACCACACCACCCAGGGCAAGGCGATCCTGGCCTGCGCCTGCAACCGCACCGCCGCCAGCCTGGTCGGCATCAACGTGGGGATGATGATGCTGGTGGCCTACGGCCTATCCGCCTTCCTCGGCGCGATGGCCGGGATCCTGGTCACGCCGATCACCTTCACCTCCTACGATGCCGGCGTGATGCTCGGCCTGAAGGGTTTCTCCGCCGCCATCCTCGGCGGCATGGGCAACCCCATGGGCGCGGTCGCCGGCGGCCTGCTGCTGGGCCTGATCGAATCCCTGGCGGCGGGGCTGATCTCGTCCGGCTACAAGGACGCCATCGGCTTCGTGATCCTGCTGCTGGTGCTGTTCTTCCGCCCCAGCGGCCTGTTCGGCCGGGCCTCGGCGGAGCGGGTATGAAGCGACTCACCGGTTTCTGGGCCTTCACCCTGCTGCTGGTGCTGCTGCCCATCGTCTTTCCCGACAACTACTACGTCACCGTGGTCGGCGGCACCGCCCTGATGAACGCCATCCTGGCAGTGGGACTCAACCTGCTGATGGGCTATGCCGGGCAGATCTCCCTCGGCCACGCCGCCTTCTTCGGCATCGGTGCCTATGCCTCCGCCATCCTCACCACCCGCTACGGCTGGAACCCGTGGCCGGCGATGAGCGCGGGGCTGGCGCTGACCGGAGTGCTGGCGTTCCTGGTGGCCCGCCCCATCCTGCGGTTGAAGGGCCACTACCTGGCCATGGCCACGCTCGGCCTGGGCATCATCGTGCACATCATCCTGGTGCAGACCGAGGGACTCACCGGCGGTCCGGACGGCCTCAGCGACATCCCCGGCCTGGCGATCTTCGGCTGGGCAGTCGATTCCGACCTGCGCTGGTACATCGTCATGGCGGTCACCCTGCTGCTGGTGCTGTGGCTGGCCCTGAACATCATCGCCTCGCGCAGCGGCCGCGCCCTGCGCGCCCTGCACGGCTCCGAGATCGCTGCCGAGATGATGGGCATCGACACCACCGCCACCAAGACCGGCGTGTTCGTCATCGCCGCCCTCAGCGCCTCCCTCGCCGGCAGCCTGTTCGCCCACCAGCAGTCGTTCATCAGCCCGGACTCGTTCAGCTTCTTCTTCTCCATCGAGCTGGTGACCATGGTGGTGCTCGGTGGCATGGCCTCCACCTTCGGCGCCATCTTCGGCGCCGTGGTGCTCACCTTTCTGCCGGAACTGCTGGTGGTGTTCGAGGACTACGAGGTGATGATCTTCGGCGCCATCCTGATGCTGATGATGATCTTCCTGCCCCAGGGGCTGTTCGTCAGCGGCCAGCAGCTGCTGCGCCGGCTGCTGGCGCGGCGCGCCACCGGGACGGCGAAGGAGGGCTCCCATGGCGCTGCTTGAGGTGCGGGAGCTGACCAAGTCCTTCGGTGGCGTCACCGCCATCGCCGACCTCGGCTTCGAGGTGCCGGAGGGGCAGGTCTACGCCGTGATCGGCCCCAACGGCGCCGGCAAGACCACCCTGTTCAACATGCTCTGCGGCATCTACGTGCCGGACGAGGGCAGCATCCGCTTCCGCGGCGAGGAGATCATCGGCCGGCGTCCCCACCAGGTGGCAGAGCTGGGGGCCTCCCGTACCTTCCAGAACCTGCAGATGTTCTTCAACATGAGCGTGCTGGACAACGTCATGGTGGGCTGCCACCTGCGCACCCGCAGTGGCCTGATCGGCGCCGCCCTGCGCCTGCCACGGGTGATCCGCGAGGAGCGGCAGGCGCGCCGCTGGGCGCGCGAGGCGCTTGAGATCTGCGGTCTCGACCGCTTCATCGGGCAGCAGGCGGACGCCCTGCCCTACGGCGTGCTGAAGAGGCTGGAGATCGCCCGCGCCCTGGCCGCCCGGCCGACCCTGCTGATGATGGACGAGCCGGCGGCCGGCCTCAACGACACCGAGACCCTGGAGATGCGCAGCCTGATCCGGCGCATCTGCGAGACCGGCGTCACCGTGC
>DRKP01000085.1 GCA_011051715.1 Sedimenticola thiotaurini
AACGCTGGCGACGTTGTACCAGGAGCCGCCGCGCACCACCCGCGGTGCCGGATTGTCGCTCTGCAGGCAGGCGCTGAGCAGCTCCTTGCCGCCATACTCCTCATCGTATTCCGAGGAGCACCACTCCCAGACATTGCCGTGCATGTCGTACAGCCCCCACGGGCTCGGTGCGAACTCGCGGACTGCCGTGGTCATGCCACGCCTCACCCCCTTCTTTCCACCGCTGTAGAATGACGCATAACTGCCGTCGAAATTCGCCTGGTCGGTGGTGATGGTATCGCCGGTCCAGAACGGGGTGGTGGTACCGGCACGACAGGCATACTCCCATTCGGCCTCGGTTGGCAGCCTCACCTGCCAGCCGGTCTGCTTCTTCAACCACTGGCAGTAACGCACCACGCTCCAGTAGTCCACGTTGATCACCGGCCGGTCACCACGACCCCAGCCCTCGTCGCCGGGTTTGGCCAGATCGCGGATCTCGCAATAGGCGTCGTACATGTCGAAAGTGACCGGTGTGCTAAGCATCTCGAACGAATTCACCTGCACCGGATGCTGGCGCTCGCTGTCGAAGCGCTCCCGTTCACTCTCCGGCGAACCCATCAGGAACTCGCCGCCGTTGATCAGCACCCAGTCGTCGTCGGCGACACCCAGCGGCAGCTGCTGGGTCCGGAAGATCCCGTTGCCGGCATGGGCCTCGGCCATGCGGCGTTCCAGCTCGTCCTGGACCATCGCCTTGAGGCGGCTCTCATCGGTAGCTTCGGCCTCTGTCGACGCCCGGTCGACCGGATGCCGCTCGGCGCACTGGACACAGACCGGCCGATCGCCGGCGCGGTAGCGCTCCAGAAAGACATCGTGGCACACCGAACAGCGGAAATGACGATCACCGGGGAGGATGGCACTACCCGACCCCTTGCAATAGAGTGGCGTCCAGCAGCGCGGCACATCACTGCCGGCGGGGGTGCCGCAGCGACTGCAGAAATGTGCGTTCGGCTCCAGGGTCTTGCCACAGACGGCGCAGGCATTCTCCCGCTGCAGGCGTTCACCACACCCCGGGCAGAACAGGGCATCCGGATCCTGGATCTGGAAATGACAATGGGGGCAGCGCATGGGAACGGGTGGTCGGATCCAGGATGAAGAACAGAATGCCAAACGTGCGATATTAACTCACTGAACCGGGTTCATGACAGGCGATGATCCCCTGTTCCCTGTCCATCGTCATGTACGAAGGAATATTGTATTAACAGTCCCTCCGATATGTGTTTATATACGCGGCAGACAGGACCCCACTCTTGAACGGGCAGAAGGAACCAATGCCGTCCAGCGACTCCCCCCCTCCCGCCCTGCGGCAACATCTGCTGGTCTACCTGTCGGTCTATCTCCTGTGGCTGCTGCTGGCGGAGCGCATCGATGGCCAGGAACTGCTGGCCGGGGCCCTCGCGGCGCTGGTGGTGACCATCGCCAGCGCGCCCTACGCCGGACTGTTCTCCGCGCTCCGGCTCACGCCGGCCGCGCCGCTCCATCTGCTGCGCTATCTCGGTTACTTCTTCGCCGCCCTGATCCGGGCCAACCTGGACGTGGCGCGGCGGGTGCTCTCCCCGACGCTGCCGATCCGGCCGGCGCTGGTGGAGGTGCAGACCCGTCTCGTTTCGCCCCTCGGTCGCATGCTGCTGGCCAACAGCATCACCCTCACCCCCGGCACCCTGTCGGTGGACATCGACGACGACCGCATCCTGGTGCACTGGATCGACTGTCCCCCCGGCGCCGATCTGGAGACGGCCACGCAGCGGATCGCCGCAGGCTTCGAGCGCCACATCCTCGGTTTCCTCGAATGATCGCCAACCCGCTGGAACAGGTCGCCCTTCTGCTGCTGGGCTCGGCCCTGCTGCTCGGTCTGCTGCGACTGCTGCTCGGACCCACGGCGCCTGACCGCATCGTCACCGCCGACACCCTGTCGGTGATCGTCACCGCCGGCCTGGCGGTGGTCGCCCTGCTGCTGCTCAACCCGGTCTACCTGGACGTGGCGCTGATCTACGGACTGCTCTCGTTCGTCGGCGTGGTCGCCCTGGCCCGGGCCATCGAGGGGGGGCGGCGATGAGACTGGCCGGGGATATATTCCTGCTGATTGGCGCCCTGTTCTGCCTGCTGGCCACCATCGGCCTGCTGCGCATGCCGGATACCTACAACCGCATCCAGGCCGGCACCAAGGCCGGCACCCTGGGGGCACTGAGCCTGCTGCTGGGCGTGGCCCTGATCCAGCCGGAATGGTGGGCCAAGCTGCTGACGATCGCCGGCTTCATCCTGTTCACCAGCCCGGTGGGCTCCTCCACCATCGCCCGGGCCATCCACCTGGTGGGCATCCGGCCGTGGCGCAATCCGCCCATCGAGGCACCGGAGGAGGAGAAATGATCTGGCTGGTGAGTGTCATCGTGGTACTGATGCTGGGCGCCGCCCTGGCGGTACTGCTGCTGCGCAACCCGGTCGGCGCGGTGGCGGCGGCCTCGGTGGTATCGCTGGCGCTGTCGGTACTGTTCGTGCTGTTGCGGGCACCGGATGTCGCCATGACCGAGGCGGCGGTGGGCGGTGGCCTGGGCAGCCTGATCCTGGCCCTCTCCCTGCGCCGGCTCGGGCTGTGGCGGGTCGAGGGGGACAGGGCGGAACAGGAGCGGGACGATGCGTAACCTGGCCTCCCTGCTGTTCGCCGGCGGCCTCGCCTTCCTGCTGATGGCCATCGCCGCCCTCCTCCCGTTCGGACACCCACCGGTGCTGGCCGGCGGCGCCATCCTGGAACAGGCGGCCGACCAGGTGGGGGCGGCCAACATCGTCACCGCCGTGGTACTGGGCTACCGCGGACTCGACACCCTGGGCGAGATCACCATCCTGTTCGCCGCCGCTGCCGGTCTCGGCCTGGTCCTCGGCCGCCGCCGCGCCGGGGCGCCGCGCGACCCCGACGCCGGCCCGGTCCTGCGCACCGGCGCGGCCCTGATGTTCCCGCTGCTGGTGCTGGTGGGGTTCCACATCATCCTGCACGGACACCTGACCCCGGGAGGCGGCTTCCAGGGCGGTGTGATCCTGGCCGCCGCCTTCTTCCTGCCCCTGCTGGCCCGCCCCGGCACCCCGGTGGACCATCCCGGCCTGAGCCTGGTGGAGGGAACCGCCGGTGCGGTCTTCATCGTCACCGGCCTGGTCGCCCTGCTGACCGGCGGCGAATTCCTGCAGCCGCTGCTCGGCACCGGCACCCTGGGCACCCTGTTCTCCGCCGGTACCCTGCCGATCCTCTACCTCGCCCTCGGACTCAAGGTCGGAGCCGAGCTGGCCGGCCTGCTGGCACGACTGGCGGACGCGGAGACCGACACATGATGCCCGCCGGTCTGCCGTTCCTCTTCTATGCCGGGGCCATCGGCCTGCTGGTGATCGGGATCAGCGGCATTGTGCTGTCCCGCAACCTGTTCCGCATCATTCTCGCCCTCGCCCTCGCCGAGGCCGGCGCCAACCTGCTGCTGGTGCTGGCCGGCTGGCACTGGGGCGGAAGCGCCCCCATCCTGGGGCAGGGCAAGGCGCTGGAGACCATGGTCGACCCGGTTCCCCAGGCCCTGGTGCTCACCGCCATCGTCATCGGCGTCGGCATCCAGGCCCTGGCCCTGGCCCTGGCGGTTCGGGCCTATCGCGCCTACGGCACCCTGGACATGCGCCGGCTGCGCAACCGCATGAACCGGGACATCGCGGCGGCCGCCGGCATCCCGGCAGAGAGCAGCCGGGACGCGCCGGCCGGGGGCCGGCCCACCCCGCCGGTACCGGCGGCCCACCGCAGCGGCGGAGGGCGGGCATGAGCCAGATCGCCCTCACCATCGCCCTGCCGTTCCTGGCCGCCTTCCTGCTGCCGGTGATCGGGCGGGTGTACGAGGCGCTGGCGCGCGTCCTCGGGCCGCTGGTGCTGCTCTACTGCCTGTGGCTGGTGCTGCAACTGTGGGGCACCGGCGACGGCCACCCGGTCGCGCTGGCGATGGGCGGCTTCCGGCCACCCATGGGAATCACCCTCTACGTCGACCGGCTGGCCCTGCTGTTCACCCTGCTGGTCTCCCTGATGACACTGCTGCTGTGGCCCTGGCAGCGCGCCGCCGACAGCCGGGAATGCGCCCTCACCCTGCTGCTGGCCGGGTCCGCCAGCGGCCTGGCCCTGTCCGGCGATCTGTTCAACATCTACGTCTTCTACGAGCTGGTCTCAGTAGCCTCCTTCGGCCTGGTCGCGGTCCATCGCAGCGGCGCCGCCTTCGTCGCCACCCTGCGTTACCTGGTGATCAGCGGTTTCGGCACCGTGCTGGCCCTGACCGGCATCGCCCTGGTCTACAGTCAGACCGGCACTCTCAACCTGGCCCAGCTCGCCCAGCTGGCCCCGGATCTGCTCGCCGGCCCGGTCGGCCTGGCCGGCTTCCTGTTCATGCTGCTCGGGTTCGGCGTCAAGGGCGAGCTGTTCCCGGTCAACACCTGGGTACCGGAGGTCTACGCCACCGCGCCGGCCCGTGCCAGCGCCCTGCTGGCGGGGCTGGTCTCCAAACTGTCGCTGCTGGTCGTGCTGCGGCTGCTGGTGCTGCTTTACCAGCAGGAGCAGGCACTGCAACTGCTGCTGCTCCTCGGGGTACTGGGCGTGATCAGCGGCGAGCTGGCGGCGTGGCGGGCACGGGACCTGAAGCGGATGCTGGCCTTCTCCTCCATCGGTCAGCTCGGCGCCATGTTCATTGCCTTCTCCATCCCCGGCAATGCCGGGCTGCTGGCCGGGCTGGCACTGGCCCTGCACCACCTGCTGGTGAAGCCGGCCCTGTTCCTGCTGGCAGCCGGCTGGCCGGGGGCAGTGGAGCGGCTGCGCGGCCTGGCCCGCGGCGGACCGCTGGCGGCCGGCCTGTTCGTGCTGCTGGCCCTGTCCCTGATCGGGGTGCCACCCCTCCCCGGCTTCTGGGCCAAGATGCTGCTGGTGGTGGGGCTGGCCGGCCAGGAGTCCGGTTACCTGCTGGCGCTGGCGGTGGTCCTCGGGGCGGCAGTGCTGGAGGCCAGCTACCTGTTCCGGGTGGTGGCACAGCTCTACCACAGGGACGAGGAGGCGGCGCGGCCGCGGCCCTACCTGCTCGACCTGGGCAGCGCGGCCCTGGCCGGCGCGGTGCTGCTCAGCGCGGTCCCCTTCATCAGTCCCCTCGGCGACTGGCTGGCCGGGACCGCGGCCCAGGCGGGGGACCGGGAGGGCTACATCATCACCGTCTTTCCGGCCGCCGGCCGGCCGCTGTACTCCGCCGCCGGCGGCGGGAAACCGGCCCTGGCGGCCGCCGGCCCACTCCCGGAGCCGAAACCATGACCGCCCTGGACAACCTGCTGCTGCTCGCCCTGCTCACCGTCCTGCTGCTGCTGGCGGGCCGGCGGCTGTCGTCCCTGGGCTGGTACCTCACCATCCTGTTCGGTGCCCAGTTCGCCGGGCTGCTGATGATGGGGGCGCTGGGCTATGGCGCCCCGCCGGTACCCTCCTCGCTGCACATCGGTGTGATGGGGCAGGTCATGCAGTGGCGCTTCGACGCCCTCTCCTGGCTGTTCGCCCTGATCACCGTCGGCGCCGGCCTAACCAGCAGCTGGTACCTGGCCGGTGACTGGGGCCGCCACTACCGGCAGCGGGGAGGCAACCTGTGGCTGCTGCAGCTGGCCCTGGCCGTCAACGTATTCAGCATGCTGCTGCTGCTTGCCAGCGGCGACCTGCTGTCCCTGTTCATCGGCTGGGAACTGGTGAGCTGGTCCGCCTTCCTGCTGATGGCCCTCAACGGCGCCGATGCCATGCGCGCCGCCCTGCGCTACATCACCTACGCCATGGCCGGGGCGATGGCCATGATGGCGGGACTCGGCCTGGTGCTGCATACCGCCGGCTCCCTGCAGTATGCCGACCTCGCCGCTGCCGTGCCCACCCTCAGCAGTCCCCAGTTGTGGGGCCTGATCCTGCTGTTCGGGATGGGGTTCGGGGTCAAGATGGGACTGCTGCCGCTGCACCTGTGGCAGGCGCGGGCCTACTCCGAGACACCCGGCCCCGGGGCCTCCTTCCTCGGCGCGGTCTCCACCCGCATGGGGTTGTGGGGGCTGATCCTGGTGCTGGTGCAGCTGGTCGGACTGGTGCCGATCGCCGACCTCGCCATCCCCTACACCTTCCTCGATGCCCGCGAACTGCTGATGTGGGTGGCCGCACTGACCATCATCCTGCCGACCTACACCGCCCTGCGCCAGAACGATGCCCGCATGCTGCTGGCCTGGCACGGCATCGGCCAGGGCGGATACATGCTGCTCGGGGTGCTGATGGGGGACGCCATGGGCAGCGCCGGCGGCCTGATGCACGCCTTCAACTACGCCACCTACCAGGCCCCTCTGTTCATGGCGGTGTACGCGGTCCGCTACCGCACCGGCACCAGCGACCTGAACCGGCTCGGCGGCCTGGTGACGCGCATGCCACTGTCGTTCCTGGTGATGCTGGTCGGCATCATCGGCCTGGCCGGCCTGCCGCCGATGAACGGCTTCGTCTCCAAGTGGTTGATCTACCGCGGACTGATCAACGACGGCCAGCCCCTGCTGTTCATCGCCGCCGTGGTCGGGACCTTCGGTACCATCCTGTCGGTCTACAAGCTGATCCACAACACCTTCCTGGGCCAGCTGCGGCTGGAACACGTGGAGGTGCGCGAGGCACCCTGGAGCATGACCGTGCCCATGCTGCTGCTGTCGGCGGTGGTATTCGTCACCGGCTACCTGCCGGGACTGGTGCTGGACTGGGTGGCGGCCGCCCAGCAGGCCGTCGGCCTGCCGGTACTGGTCCACACCCTGGGCGGCGTCGAATCGCCACTGGGCAGCCTCGACATGATCTGGGTCAGCTCGCTGATGTTCGCCGGCTTCGGCATCGGCGCCCTGCTGTTCTACGCCGGCGGCAACCGGTCCAAGGCGGTACACCAGCTGGACAACTATGCCGGCGGTCACTTCCTCAGCGCCGACGTGCGCTACCAGTACAGTGACCATTTCTACGCCGGCCTGATGCGCCACATCGGACCGCTCTACCGCAACAGTTTCCAGTGGCTGGAGGGGGCTCTTGGCACCACCGTCGAGACCCTGGGCGCGGCCATGCGGGCCTTCTACCGCCAGCACCACCCGGCCATCTACCTGCTGGCAGTGACCACGGCCGGCCTGATCTGGGTGATCCTGTGATGAGTATCGGAACCCTCGCCCTGGAGCTGCTGCTGATGCCGCTGGTCGCCTTCGTCGTCGGCCTGGCCATGGTACTGATGCTGCGCCGCATCGGCGCCCGCATCCAGCGCCGGGTGGGGCCGCCCCTGCTGCAGCCGCTGTACGACGTGGTCAAGCTCTATGGCAAGCAGACCCAGATCTCCCACGGCATCGTCCACGACATCGGCATCGTCATGGCGGTGGGCGGCTACATCGCCGCCGAGACCCTGCTGCCGGTTCCGGGCATGGACGGCATCGCCGCCAAGGGCGGTCTGATCACCCTGGTCTATGTGCTGATGGTGCCGATGCTGGGGCTGGCGCTCGGTGTCGGCCAGTGCGCCAACCCCAACGGCTCCATCGGCATCTCCCGCGCCCTCACCGCCATGCTCGCCTACGACATCCCCTTCGTGATCGTCGTCTTCGGCATCAGCTGGCACTACGGCACCACCGACCTGACCCGGATCATCGCCCTGCAGCAGGCGGCGGGACCGGCCGGCTGGGGCGCGGCGGAGATGCCGCTGCTGGCCATCGCCGGCCTGATCGCCCTGCACGCCTCACTCGGCAAGCAGCCGTTCGAGATCTACGTGGCGCCGGCCGAGATAGCCACCGGGCCGATGGTGGAGATGGGCGGCAAGTACCTTGGCGGCCTGTTCGTGATGCAGTGTTTCCAGCTCTATACCGCCAGCGTGCTCTACACCACCCTGTTCCTGGGTGGCGGCGAGAACTGGATCCTGTTCCTGCTGAAGATCTTCGCCGTGGTCGCCATCCCCATGACCCTGGCCTACCTGTTCCCGCGCTACCGCACCGAGGACCTGGTGCGGCTGCTGTGGAAGTGGCCGGTGCTCATCGGCCTGGTGGGGCTGGCGCTGGTGATGCGGTGAAACGCTGGTTTTCAGCAAGTGGTTGACTGGCTGCGAATGGACAGGCCCGGACGCGAAACCGGAGTATCGCCCGGTGTAAACCGGCAGCCGCCCCCTGCCACGGGAGCAGAAGGAGGCGATAATCACGTTCATCCGCATGCATTCGCGGCAACGAACTCAGGACGAAAGGCATGAAGGAACTCGATGTTCGGATAGAGACACCGGAACAGAGGCCCCGCAGCAACCCTCTGGCACGGGTGTTCGACGAGCTGGTGCGCTTCTGCCGCTCCCGCTCCATGTTCATGCTGCACTACTGCACCGGCTGTGGCGCCATCGAGCTGCCGCCGGCGATGACCTCACGCTTCGACATGGAGCGCCTGGGCATCCAGCCCATGGTGACACCGCGCCAGGCCGACATCCTGCTGATCACCGGCTACGTCTCGATCAAGACCCTGAAACGGGTGATCCTCACCTACGAACAGATGAGCGCACCCAAGTACGTGATCGGCATCTGCTCCTGCACCGTCAACGGCGGCATGTACTGGCAGAGCTACGCCACCGCCAAGCGGCTGGACCAGTACCTGCCGGTGGACCTCTACATCGCCGGCTGCATGCCGCGGCCGGAGGCGGTGATCACCGGCATGCGCGAGCTGATGGCCAAGATCCGGGACGGCCGCGCCGACTCCTGGCAGGACTACTACCGTCGCTACGACTGGTACCTGGGCAACCAGCAGCACCTGTTCGGCGACGACTGGCAGACCCCGACCGACGTGATCGGGGAGGCGGAACACTACCGGCTGACGGGCCCGGAGACCCTGGGCGAACACACTGCCCTGCTGCAACAGCACCAGAAGCCGCTGGAACCATTGAAACTGCAACTATGAACGCCCCCTGCAGCAGCGGCATCCCGCCGCGAACGCATGGCCACGGCCGCCGCCCGTTTCATCCGCAGCGGTGCGCCGCTTCCAGGGGGCCTTCCACCACCTGTACCGGGGACGACCACCATGGCCGCGACTGAGATCACCCGCTGGCTCGACAACCTGCTGACCGAGATCGAGGGCGTCCGTATCGAGCGCCGGAACGACAAGCGGTTGCGCGTCGACGTGGCCGCCGAGGCCCTGCCGGCGTTGCTCGAACTGCTGCGGGGGCGCGCCAGCTACGTCCACCTCTCCGCCATCAGCTGCGTCGACTGGATCGACGACGGCGAGTTCGAGCTGGTCTACCACCTCTGGTCCTACGAGAGCCAGTCCCTGATCTCGGCCCACATCCGCATCCCGCGCGACCCCGGTGTCTACCTGTCGGTGTTCGACCTGTACCAGCCCGCCGCCTTCTTCGAGCGCGACATCCACGAGATGTACGGCATCTTCTTCGAGGGCAGCCCCGACATGGAGAAGTTCATTCTCACCGAATGGGACGGCCCGCCGCCGATGCGCAAGGAGTTCGACTCCGAGGCCTGGGTCAACGACACCTTCGACTGGCAGGAATACAGGCCGGACTGGCTGCGTGAGATCGAGGCCCGGGGTGGCGGCATCGAGATTCCGCCGGAGGAGCAGCGGTGAGACCGGAGAACTACCAGGCCATCAATCATCCGCCGAGCAACGAGTACGAGCTCAACTTCGGCCCCAACCACCCCGGCATCGAGGGCAACTACGCCCTCAAAGTGAAGCTGCAGGGGGACCAGGTGGTGGCCGCCCGGGCCGATGGCGGCTACCTGCACCGCGGCTTCGAGAAGCTGATGGAGGGGCGGCTGTGGATCCAGAACATCGCCCTGGTGCCACGCATCTGCGTGCCCGATCCGGTGCCGATGGAGGTGTGCTACTCGCTGGCGATCGAGGAGCTGGGCGGGCTGAAGGTACCGGAACGGGCCCAGTGGATCCGGGTGCTGCAGCTGGAGCTGTCGCGCATCGCCGCCCACCTGTTCACCTTCGGCGGCCACGCCGCCACCACCGGCATGTACACCACCCACTACTGGGGCACCGCCGACCGGGACCTGGTCCTGGACCTGTTCGAGGAGCTCTCCGGCGGCCGCGTCTACCACATCTTCAACATCCCCGGCGGCGTGCGCCGGGAGCTGCCGGACGGCTTCCTGCAGCGGGTCTCCGACACCCTCGACTATCTGGAGAGCCGGCTCAGCGACTACGACAACCTGTTCTTCCGCAACCAGGTGTTCGTGCGCCGCTCCAGGGGGGTTGGACAGATGAACCAGCAGCAGGCCCTGGAGTGGGGCGTCACCGGTCCCAACCTGCGTGCCACCGGCCTCGCCTTCGACGTGCGCCGGGACGACCCCTATCTGGTCTACGACCAGCTCGAATTCGACATCCCCACCGAGGAGGCGGGCGACGCCTGGGCCCGCACCCTGGTACGGCGCGCCGAGCTGACCCAGAGCCTGCGTATCGTCCGCCAGGTGGTCGAGGCCCTGCCCGACATCGACGGCCCGGTGCGCTGCCCCATCCCCAACCCCCTGGCCTGGAACCTGCCACCGGGAGAGACCTATACCCGGGTGGAGTCCTCCAAGGGCGAGCTGGCCTACTACGTGGTCTCCAATGGCGGCGACAAGCCCTACCGGGTGCACGTGCGCGGACCATCGGCGATGCACGCGGTGCGGGTGCTGGAGCAGCTCTCCATCGGCAACCGGCTGGAGGATGTGGCGCAGGTGATGTTTTCGCTGGATGCCTGTCCGCCGGAGGTGGATCGATGAGCGGGATCTTGAGCTATATCGTCACAGGCGCTGTCGCCGCTTCGCGGCGGTCTCTTCAGATGCGGGTTCCCGCACCCGCAGGCGGGTCCCTTTCTTTTGCGCGCCCAAAAGAAAGGGACGAAAGAAAAGGGCGCCCGCTGTCACACCCCTTCGGGGTGCCCTGCGATGCTCGGTCCATCCGGCGGGCCCGGAACTCGCTTCGCTCAGACAACCGGGCCCTTCCCCCGGATGGCCCTGCGCTTCTCGGTGTGACAGAGGGGGATGCCCCCCTTCGATCGACCACCTTGGTACAACCGGGGCCTTGCGACTCATGCGCCACCGAGCAACGCAGTAAAACAGGGATCAGGACCGCGGTTGTCTGAGCGAAGCGAGTTCCGCGGTCCCCCTGTTTTACGAGTAGCGCAGGGCACCCCGCAGGGGTGGCGCATTGGAGCGAATGGTTTTGGTTACTTTTGCCGAAACAAAAGTAACCCGGCTTGCGGGCCGGGACCCGCATTCAAACAGTTCGTCGCGTAGCGACACAAAACCGTATCCGCAGGACCACTGAGAGTACGATTCCACAGAGATACCGAATGTCCAACCCAGCCCCCGACCGCAAATCCGCCCCCGTGGCCCCGCCCATCGACCACGACGACACCGGCTCCCTGCTGGCGCCGCTGAAGGCGCTGCAGTTCTTCGGCCGCCGGCCGGTCACCGAGTCCCTGGAGCCGCGGCCGGCGTCGCTCAACTACCGCGGTTTCCACCTCAACGACTGGGAGCTGTGCATCGGCTGCGCCACCTGCCAGAAGGTGTGTGACAACGCCGCCATCAGCATGATTCGCATACCGGGTCTGAAGGAGGATGCGGTGGCCGGGGTGCGTGCCCTGCGCCCGGCCATCGACTACGGCCGCTGCTGCTGGTGCGGGCTGTGCGTCGACATCTGCCCCTCCAGCTCCCTCTCCCTGTCGCGGGAGTACGTGCACACCTGCTACCAGGAGCAGCTGGACAGCTACTTCATCCTGCCCGATCCCAACGGCATGCATGGCCGCTTCTTCGGCCATGGCTGGACCAAGACGCCGGAATCGGATCTGCTGGAGCTCGAACGCGAACCGATGGCGGAGCTGGAACCGGCCAGCCGCAGCGACAACTTCGACGAGATCGTGGCCGGCTACACGCCGCAGCAGGCGATCCTCGAGGCCTCCCGCTGCGTGCAGTGCGGCATGTGCCACGACGCCTGCCCCACCCACATGGATGCACCGGAGTACATCCGCGCCATCTGGCAGGGGGACGCCGAACAGGCGGTGCGGGAGATCTACCGTACCAATCCCTTCTCTCACGTCTGTGGCCGGGTCTGCACCCGCCGTTGCGAAACGGCCTGCTCCATCGGCCGCCGCGGCGACCCGGTGGCGATCCGCTGGCTGAAGCGCTTCGCCATGGATGCGGTGGACCCCGCCCGGGTGAAGGAGATCGCCGCCGAAGGCAGGGCCGACTACCTGAGCGGCCATCGCGTGGCGGTGATCGGGGCCGGGCCGGCCGGCCTCACCGCCGCCTTCGATCTGGTGAAGAAGGGACACGAAGTGGTGGTGTTCGAGGCCCAGGCGCGGGCCGGGGGCATGACCCGCTACGGCATCCCCGAGTACCGCATGCCGAGGGAGATGCTGGACCGGGACATCGAGGTGATCACCTCTCTCGGCGTGCAGATCAGGTACGACACCAGGGTGGGGAAAGACGTTCCGATGGCGCAGCTGCAGCGGGAATTCGACGCCGTGCTGCTGGCCATCGGCCTGCAGCTGGGCCGCTCCACCCGTATCCCCGGCTCCGATCACCCTGATGTACGCAAGGCCGTGGACCTGCTGCGCGACATCTCCGCCGGCGAGCCGCCGGAGGTACCGGAACAGGTGGTGGTGATCGGTGGCGGCAACGTGGCCATGGATATCGCCCGCAGCCTGGCGCGACTGCAGCGGCAGCAGCATGGCAAGGTGGGCATCACCGTCATCGCGCTGGAGGACTTTGGCCATTTCCTGGCCGATCCGGTGGAGGTGAAGGAGGCGCACGAGGAGGGCATCGTCATCCTCGACAGCCGGGGACCCCAGCAGTGCGTCATCGACGACGAGGGCAGACTGCAGGGCCTGCGCACCTGGAAGGTGCTCTCCATCTTCGATGAGCAGCACCGCTTCGCCCCCCGCTACGACGACAAGGACGAACAGCTCCATCCGGGACAGATGATCGTGGAGGCGATCGGCCAGATGTCCGATGTCGGCCTGCTCGGCGAGGCCCTGACCGAGGAGCTGGAGTGGAACCGGGGCCGGCTGCAGGTGGACGACGAGGGACGCACCTCGGTGGAGTGGCTCTGGTCCGCCGGTGACTGCGTCCACGGACCCGACGTGGTGCATGCGGTGGCCGACGGCCACCGGGTCGCGGCCAGTATCGATGCCTGGATATCCCGGGAGGAGGCAAGCGCATGAGCGAAGGCAACCGCAGCAGTTACGACCGGCTGAAACAGAAGACCAGCCTGAAGGAGATCCTGGCGGTCGCCACCGAGTTCGAGCGCACCGCCCGCGACTTCTACACCGACCTGGCGCCAAAGGTGAGCAAGAACATCCGCTACCTGGTGGAGGAGCTGGCAGAGGAGGAACAGCAGCACTACGACCTGTTCACCCGGCTGGCCCAGAACCCGGACATCATGGAGTTGATCCAGGCCGAGGTGGAGACACCGGCCAGCAACGGCCGTTTCTCCGACTGCATCCTGCTGCCGGACCTGGGCGACCAGCCGGACGACCAGGCGGTGCTGCAGTATGCCCTCGCCCGTGAGCACGCCGCCATGGAACAGTACCAGGCCCTGGCCGACAGCACCGCCCCCGGCCCGATCCGGGATCTGTTCCGCTTCCTCGCCAACGAGGAGACCAAGCACAAGAACGAGCTGGAGCGGATCTACTACGAGACGGTCCACAGCGGCGGCGTCTGATCCGGCGGCCGCGGAACCGGGTTGCCGCACGGTGTTGCGATGGCCGGGTACGCCCGGCCCCCTTCACCCCCGCACAGGCGGGAATCCAGTCCCCCCGCCACTCCGTTCCGTCAGTCCCGCGCTGGCGGAAATCCAGGGCCGTCGCGCAAGCGCCGGCTCAGGATGAACAGGACTTCGGCTCGCCATCGCAGAGTCGTTCCCTGGCCTGTTCACGCCGTTTCGACTGCTCCTCCAGCATACGGTAGGCGACGTAGTACTTGAGGATGTTGCGCACGTATCGCACCGTCTCCTGCCCCACCAGCTTCAGTGCCGCGATCTCAACGTTGTCGAACCAGCGGTCCGGGTCCAGCCCCATCTGCTTCGCCAGGCTGCGCATCCGCCGTACCCTGGCCGGGCCGGCGTTGTAGGCGGCGAAGGAGAAGTAGGCCCGGTCGGCGGCCGGCATCCCCGGATCGGAGAAGTAGCGGTCACGCAGATAGGCCAGGTACTTCACCCCGGCGTGGATATTGTTCTCCAGCCGGTCGATGTTCCCGATCTCCACCGGCTTGCCGGCGGCGGTGGAGGGCTTGATCTGCATGATACCGACCGCACCCGAGGGGTTGCGCCTGGACTGGTCCAGCCCCGATTCCTGGTAGCCGATGGCCGCAATCATCAGCCAGTCGAAGCCATACTGCCGGGCGTACTTCTGCAACAGGGGTTCCACCTCCCGCAACCGCTGCCGCTCGCGCCTGCCCACCGGGTTGGTGATCCAGCGGGTGTTCCGGTAGTAGCGCCGGAACAGGATGTTGCCCAGCAGGGAGCCCTTGCGATGGTTCTTCAGGAAGCGGTTGAGACTCGCCAGCAGTTGCGGGCTGTTCCTGCGCACCGCCCAGGCGATGCGTCCATCCCGGTTGATACTCACCTCAGGCAGCAGGCGGATACCGGGCAGCACCTCCCGCCACAGGCCGGCGATGTGATCGTCGGCGAAGGTATAGTCGAACACCCCTGCATTCACCAGCTCCAGCAGATCTTCGGTCTGCAGGTGGATATCCACCTCCTCCACCTTCACCGGCCCGATCCCCTGGCTGCGCCAGCGCCGGTTCAGGCGCTGCAGGTGCTGGGCATAGCTGCTCCCCGCCAGCACGAACACCCGGCGTCCCGACAGATCCTCGATCCGCTTCACTTCCGGTGCATCCGCCGCCGCCACCAGGATCTCCTTCACTCCGGTGATGTAGGGATCGGTGAAGTCCACCTGCCGCTGCCGTTCCGGGGTGACGGTGACCCCGGCGGCCACCAGGTCGCCCCGGCCGGCCACGAGGGCGGGCAGCAGGTCTCCGAAGGGCTGGGGCAGATAGATCAGGTCGGTGCGGATCTTCGAACCACCCGTATCGCGGTTGAGGAAGGCCTCGTAGGCCTGGGTGAGCTCGTATTCGAAGCCGGCTTTCCTGGCGCCTGCGAGGAAGTAGTTGGTGCGGCTGGGGGCCACCAGGACCCGGATGAAGCCGCGCTTGCGCAGCGCCGGCAGATCGCCGCTGAAGGGCTCGCCCAGATCGTCCGGCAGGATCTCCGGCTGGGGTGCCGTCTCCGCGGCAGCGCCACCCCCGGCCCAGCCGAGCAGCCCCCAGAGCAGCCATGGCAGCAGCCTCACGCCGATACCCGCCGGTAATAGAGGTAGGCGTAGACCGTCACCCCCAGATTGAGCACGCCCAGGGCCAGGAACAGGCCGGGAATGGTCATCCCGGCGGCCAGGGCGATCCCGGAAAGGAGGGCCGACACCACCATGAACAGGCTGTTCATGATATTCAGGGCGGCGATGTTGCGGGCCAGATGACTGTGGGGGCTGCGCGCCTGGATCATGGCATTCAACGGCACCACGTAGATGCCGCCGGCCACCGCGATCAGCAGGACATCCAGCAGCACGCGCCACCCCCCGGGCTGGCCGATGAACTCTGCGGCCCCGATCAGTCTACCCGCCGGGGCATCGAGTCCATTGCTGGCCAGGTACAGGTCCAGGGTGAACAGGCTGATACCAAGGGCACCGAATGGCGCCAGGCGGCCACTGACCTCGCCGCGCAGCAGCCGCTCGCAGACCAGGGAGCCGATACCGATACCGACGGAGAAGGCCAACAGCAGCAGCGTCACCACGCCCTCGTCACCGCCCAGGTGCAGCTTGCCGTAGGTGGGGACCTGGGCGAGAAAGGTGGCGCCCACCAGCCAGAACCAGGAGACACCCAGCACCGGAACGAAGATCTCCCTGCTGGCGGCACTGTAGACCAGGATGCGCCAGGTCTGGCGCAGGAAGTTGGGATCGATGGCGAGATCCGGCGCCGCCGGCGGCGTCGGCGGGATGAAGCGGGCAGCGAACCAGCCGGCGGCGGCGATGGCCACGATGGTGCCGGAGATGATGACGATGCCCCCGTCGGCCATCACCAGCAGGCCGCCCACCAGGGTGCCGAGGAGGATGGCGAGGAAGGTGGCGGCCTGGATCAGGCCATTGCCGCCGACCAGCTCCCGCTGCTGCAGCTGCTCCGGCAGGATTCCATACTTGAGTGGGCCGAACAGGGCCGACTGGCTGCCCATCAGGAACAGCACCAGCATCAGCCAGGTGACGTCACGCAGCCAGAAACCCGCCGCCGCAGCCAGCATCAGTACCAGCTCCAGCAGCTTGACCCGGCGGATCAGCATCGCCTTGTCGTAGCGATCCGCCAGCTGGCCGGCGGTGGCGGAGAAGAGAAAAAAGGGAAGGATGAAGATGCCGGCCGCAGCGGTCACCATCAGGCGGCCGTCCATCCCCGCCCGCTCCGCCAGCACGTAGGTGATCAGGATCACCAGGGCGTTCTTGAACACGTTGTCGTTGAACGCCCCCAGGGCCTGGGCGATGAACAGGGGCAGGAAGCGCCGGCTGGCCAGCAGGGAGAACTGCCGCGTGGCCATCAGCCCCCCTCCGCCCGGGTCGGCAGCGGACACATCAGCCGCAGCAACTGCCATCCTCGCCCGCCTTGCCGTGCACCAGGTAACGTCGAAACGGCCGTACCGCCGCCACTACCAGGACCAGCAGGCTCAGCACCGTCACCACCGCCGGCAGATCCTGCTCTCCGCTGCCGGGCCGGGCCATTCCGGCCAGCACGTCGAGGCCGAGCACGGCGACGGCGTGGTCGAGACCCAGCCCCAGCAGCAGGGCCATGCCGGCGACACCGGCCAGGTAGGCTGCCAGGGCGCGGCCGCCCAGCTCCCGGCGAACCAGGGCCAGGCTGGCCAGGTTGCTGGCCGGACCGGCGAGCAGGAACACCAGCACCGTCCCGGGTGACACACCGGCCAGCAGCATGGCGGCGGCCAGCGGGGTGCTGGCGGTGGCGCAGACGTACATGGGCACCGAGATGGCCAGGACCAGCAGCATGGCCCAGAATCCGCTGCCCCAGCCGGCCAGCAGATCCGGCGGTGCCAGGGTCACCACCAGGCCGGCGGCGGCGATGCCGACCATCAGCCACAGGGCGAGATCGTCGAGCAGATCGGTGAAGGCATAGCCCAGACCATCCCGGGTCCGGCGCCAGAACCCGCCTCCGCCACTGTCGGCGGCGGCCGGGGCCGCACCGCAACACCCACCGTGGCAACTGCCGGCCGTGGTATCGGGGACGGTGCCAGGTGGCGGCACCGGTGACCGGCCATCGCCCCCGGCACTCTCCGTATCGGTGCGCCCGACCAGCATTCCGGCGGTGATGGCGGAGAGGATCGCGGCACAGGGGCGGAACAGGGCCAGGAAGGGTCCCAGCAGGGCCCAGGAGAGGGCAACCGAGTCCACCCCCGTCTCCGGTGTGGCGATCAGGAACGAGGTGGTGGCGGCCCGGGAGGCCCCGGAGCGGTGCAGGGAGATGGCTGCCGGCAGGGTGCCGCAGGAACAGAGCGGCAGCGGGGCGCCGATCAGGGCAGCGCGGGTCACCGCGGCGACGCCGTGACCGCCCAGGGAGCGGCCCACCAGCCGCATCGGCACCCAGGCCCGGATCAACCCAGCCATCACCAGCCCCAGCAGCAGCCAGGGGGCCGAGATCAGCGCCATCTCCAGGGTGTTTCTGAGGAACGCCTCGAACATGGGAGCAGGGTATCCCATCCGGGGGAAAAATCCAGCCGGGCCAACCGCGGCCCAGGGGGCCTCTCCCCCTACCTCTTCCCGTCGTGGTCGTGGTCACAACCGCGGGGATCGTCCGGCACCGGGTCGTAACCGCCCTCGTGGAAGGGATGGCAGCGGGAGATCCGCCTGATTCCCAGCCACAGGCCCCGCAGCGCCCCAAAACGCTCGATCGCCTCCCGGGTATAGTCCGAGCAGCTCGGATAGTAGCGACAGTTGTTGCCGAGGAGAGGGCTGATCAGGTAACCATAACCCCGGATCAACCACAGCAGCAGGCGCTTCACCGCCTCCCTCCGGTACAGTCGGAACAGCGGCCGAGCAGCTCCACCACCCGCAGGTCGGGCTGGAAGCCGGAGGCCCGTGCCATCCGTCCCAGGTCCCGTTCCACGCCGGCGTCCTCCAGTTCCTGCACCCGGCCGCAGCGACGGCAGATGAGGAACTGTCCCAGGTGGGGATGTTCCGGATGCAGGCAACCGAGAAAGGCGTTGAGGGACTCGATACGGTGGACCAGCCCCTGCTCCTGCAGGAAGGCGAGCGCCCGGTAGACGGTGGTCGGCCGGGCCCCGGCGGTATCCTGCTGCAGCCGGTCCAGGATCTCGTAGGCACCCAGGGGGCGACGGCTGCGGCACAGGATCTCCAGTACCCGGCGCCGCTGCACCGTCAGCCGCGCCCCGCGACTGCGACACAGCTGCTCCGCCCGGACCAGGGCAGCGTCGCAGGCAGCCTGGTCGATACTGCTGCCGCCCTGTCCGCTCATGCCCGCCTCCAGCGCCCCGGGCGCCGGCCGGCGATGGCCCCGCGCAGCAGCAGGGAGAGAACGTAACTGCAGCCCGCCACCAGGATGATGGTGGCCCCGGAGGGCAGATCCGGTTCATAGGAGAGGGCCAGCCCCGCCACCGTGAACAGCATCCCCAGCAGGGTGGCAAGCAGCATCATCCGCCCCAGGCTGTGCACATAGTGGGCGGCGATCGCCGCCGGCAGGGTGAGCAGGGCGATCACCAGGATCAGGCCGACCACCTGGATCAGCAGCACCACCGTGACCGCCACCAGGCACAGCAGCAGCAGGTAGAAGAAGGCCACCGGCACACCGCGCAGGCGGGCGAACTCCTCGTCGAAGGAGACCGCCAGGAAGAGGCGGTAGCAGAGCGCCACCGTCACCAGCACCACCAGGTCCAGGCCGGCCATCAGCCACAGGCTCCGGTCGGTCACCATCAGGATATTACCGAACAGGTAGCTCATCAGATTGACGTTGTAGCCGGGGGTGCGGCTGATGAAGAGGATGCCGATCGCCATGCCCACCGCCCACACCACCCCGATCAGGGTATCCTCCTGCTGGCGCCAGCGCAGTCGCACACCACCGATCAGCAGCGCCGCCACCAGGGCCGCCACCAGGGCCCCGCCGAGGGGGGCAAGGCCGAGGAACAGGGCGATGCCCATTCCCCCCAGCACCGTGTGGGCGATGCCACCGGCCATGTAGCCGATCCGCTTCACCACCACGTAGCTGCCCATCAGGCCACAGCCGATGCTGGCCAGCAGGCCGCCGAGCAGTGCCTTCTGCAGGAAGTCGTACTGCAGCAGGGCGTCGAGGAACGCGCTCACGACCGGCCCTCAATGGTGCACATGCTCGACCATCCTCACCTCCGAATCATACAGATCCCTGATCACCCGGCCGTCGATATCCGCGGTGTGGTGGGTCATCAGGGTGCGGTTGACGCAGGCCACCCGCCCGACATAGCGGGAGATGAAACCGATATCATGGGACACCACGATGATGGTCATGCGCCGGTTGAGCCGGCGCAGCAGATCGAAGATATCGGTCTCGATGCGCAGATCGATATTGGCGGTGGGTTCGTCCAGGATCAGGATCCGGGGCTCGCAGGCCAGGGCCCGGGCCAGCATCACCCGCTGCAGCTGTCCCCCCGAGAGGGTGGCCAGCTGGCGTTCTGCCAGGGGCTCCACCGCAGTCTCCACCATCACCCGCCGGACCACCTCCCGGTCCCCGCGGCGCCAGCCACCGTACAGGGAACCGGTGCCAAGCCGGCCCATCAGTACCGTCTGTTCCACGTCGATAGGGAAGTCGCGGCGGAAGCTGGGGTACTGGGCGACGTAACCGAGCTGGCGGCGCGCCGCTTCCGGTGAACGCCCCAGCACCTCGATCCGGCCGCGCCGCGGCTGCAGCAATCCCAGGATCAGTTTCAGCAGGGTGCTCTTGCCACCTGCATTGGGTCCGACCACGCCGAGGAACTCCCCATCCTGCACCTCCAGGTCCACCCCCTCCAGGACCGGCGGGCCATCATAGGAGTAGTCCACCCCCTGCAGGCGGATGACCGGTTCACCGGCCATCGGCGCCCCCGGCGATGGCATCCGCCACCCGCTGCAGGTTGTCGATACAGTCTCCGGCCAGGGCATCGATGGTCACCAGCCGGGCGCCGATGGCACGCGCCACCGCCCGCGCCCGGGTCTGGTCGAACTGGGGCTGCACGAAGATCACCCGGATCCCCTGCTGCCGCGCCAGCCCGGTCAAACGGGCCAGGGTGGCCGCGCCCGGCGCCTTGCCCTCGCTCTCGATCGGGATCTGGCGCAGCCCGAACTCGTCGGCGAAATAGCCCCAGGAGGGGTGGAACACCATGAAGCTGCGTTGCTTCAGCCCGGCGAGGCGCTGCCGGATCCGCTGTTGCAGATCGTCGAGGTCGGCGATGAAGGCGGCGGTATTGGCCCGATAGTCGGCGGCATGGGCCGGATCCAGCTCGATCAGGCGGTCGCGCAGACGGGCCGCCATGGCCTTCAGCCGCTCCGGGCTGAGCCAGATGTGGGGATCGTCGCGGGGGGCATCCCGGTCGCCATGATGGCTGCCGGGCGCAGCGTCGATCCGGCGCAACGCAATCCCGTCACGGGCATCGAGAATGGAGAGATGGGGGTTGGCGGCACGGATGCGCTCCATCCACACCGACTCGAACGGCACACCGATGCGATAGTAGAGACGCGCCCGCGCCAGGGCGGCCATCTGCCGCGGGCGTGGTTCGAAGGTGGCGGGACTCTGGCCCGGCCCCACCAGCACCGAGACGCGGACGTGGTCGCCACCGACCCGCTCGACCACGCACTTCTGCGGCAGGATGCTTACGAATACCGGCAGCGGTGCCGCCGCGGCGGGGTAAAGCGGCGCCAGCAGCAGACCACAGGCCAGGAACCATCGAAACCAGTGGATCACGATCGGATGCAGCCCTTTGGGGAAAAATGTTATGTTATCACATTACATCCAGGCACAGAGTCACCACGAAAGCATGTCCCATGGATCCCTGATCTTCACCCCCGGGCCGGGAGAGCCGCCGCCCCTGCCGCCGCTGATCGAGCGCCTGCGCGGGATCGGGTTCCTGGGGGCACCGCTGGAGCAGGGGGGATTCCTGGTGGGGGAGCGCTTCATGCAGCTGGTGAGTTTCATGGGCTGTTCCCCGTTCCTGCAGCTGGAACCACCCGCCGACGGCAGCGACCGCTTCTGCCGGATCCTGTTCGACGGCCCCCTGCCCCGCCCCCGGGTCCACCCGGACCGTTCCGGGCGTCCGCCACGCTGTCCCCATTGCCGCGGCGCGGTCAGCGAATGGCGGGAACGGTTCAAGGGGGAGGGAGAGATCGCCTGCCGCCACTGTGGTGGCGTCCAGACCCTGGATTCCCTCGACTGGGGCCGGTATGCCGGTGCAGGCCGCCTGTTCATGGAGGTGCGGGAGATCTATCCCGGGGACGGGACGCCATCGGACACCCTGCTCGCCTGCCTGCAGGATGCAGGAACCGGCTGGCACTGGTTCTGGCACGGTGGAGGGTCGCCCAGCGCCATCGACCGCCTGTAACCTCCGGCCTCCGCCGAAGCGGGGCGTCAGGCCGCCAGTTCGAGATCCTCGGGAATCAGGATATCGATGCCGATCGGCAGGTGGTCGGAGAGGGGATAGTCCAGCACCCGGGCGTTCTCCACCACCAGGGTGTTGGAGACCAGGATGTGGTCGATCTTGCGCATCGGTCGCCAGCTGGGGAAGGTGCTCTGATCGCAGGCCGACTCACGCAGATTCAGCCGCTCCCGCAGCAGCCGCATCTCCGGCGAGTCGCAGTCGCAGTTGAGATCACCCATCATCACCAGGTAGGGCCGGTCGGCGACCAGTTCACTGATATAGGCCACCTGCCGCAGCCGCGCCCGCCGCCCCAGGGCCAGATGCATGATGCAGATGGTGAGCCCACCGGTTCCACCGAACCGGCACAGCATGGCACCCCGTCCGGGCAGTCCGGGCAGGCGGTGTTCGGTCACCGACGTCGGCTTGATGCGGCTCAACAGCCCGTTGCTGTGCTGCGCCAGCTTGCCCAGGCTGCGATTGACCTGCTTGTACCAGAACGGAAAGCCGGCGCGCTGGGCGAGGTATTCGGTCTGGTCCACGAAGCCGCTGCGGAGGCTGCCCGAATCCACCTCCTGCAGCCCGACCACGTCGTAGCGGCTGAGCATGGCGGCGATCCGGTTCAGGTTCATCAGCCGCTCCCGGTGAGGCAGCACGTGCTTCCAGCCCTGGGTCACATACTGGCGATAGCGCTGGGTGTCGACTCCGGCCTGGATGTTGTAACTGAGCAGCCTGAGGCGCTGACTGTCGTTCTCTTCCACCGTCCTGCTTCCCCTGACCCGACGAAACCCCGTATCACGCCCATCATAGCCCAACCGGGCTCACTCCGTCGCGGCGCCCTGCCCGGCCTTCATCGCCGCTGCCTTCTCCCTGCGCACCTTCTCCACCAGGAAATCGGTCACCTGCATCAGTACGCCCGCCTCCAGGCCACCGGTACGGTACTTGCCGTCCACCACCATCGCCGGCACCCCACGAACGTCGAAGCGTTCCGCCAGCACCGCCGCCCGGCGCGCCTGGGTCTGCACCGCAAACGACTTCATCGCCTTGCGGTAGGCATCCAGATCGACCCCCTGTTCACCCAGGAACTCCTCCATCTCTGCCTGGGTCCCGAGTCTCCTGCGCTGCTTGTGGATGGCATCGAAGATCCTGGCGTGCAGATCGCCCTCCACCCCCATCAGGCGCAGGGCGTAATAGGTCTTGGCGTGCAGCACCACGTCAGGACGATTGAACATGGCCGGTATGCGGTCGAACTCGACATATTCCGGCTTGCGCTTCAGCCAGGCGTCCAGATCGGGCTCCAGCCGGTAGCAGTGGGGGCAGGCGTACCAGAAGAACTCGACAACCTGGACCTTGTCACCCTCGGCACCCGGTTGCTCGGGGATCACCGAGAAATAGTGGAGGTCCTCCTCGAAGGTCGGGGCCGCCTGCAGTGTCCCGATCGTCATGGTTGCCAGCAGCAGGCCCAGTGCGGCGATTATCTTGTTCATCATCTCTCCTTCGACAATTCTTGCTGATACCGGTCCGGCTCCACGGGACCGGGGCGGGGGGCGAGCACCCCGCGTCGACGGTACTCCGGCGTCCAGACTCGCCCCTTCGCCGGAGCGACGGGAAGAGGCCCGTTCGGATACTCCCCGACGCTCAAAGACGGTCTCTCATCGGACCGGCAAGCGGGCGCAGGGTTCAACACCATGGCCAAATACAGAGGGGCGGCACCACTGTGCCGCCCCTCGGGTTTCCCGGGCCGCTCCCCAGGTGATGGGTCAGCGCAGTCCCTGCACGTACTGCGCCACCGCTGCGATCTCGTCGTCGGTCATCCTGGCGGCCACGCCGCGCATCATGCCGTTGAGATCGTTGCTGCGGGTACCGGCGCGGAAGTCCTTCAGCGCCTTCTCCACGTAGGGCGCGTGCTGGCCGCTGATGCGCGGAAACCGGGCCGGGGCGTTGCCGATGCCGGTGGGGCCATGACAGGCCATGCAGGCGGCCACACCGGAGTTCTTGTTGCCGGCGCGGTAGATCTTCTCGCCCAGGGCGACCTTGTCGGCCGCCGCGGTACCGGGCTTCTGGGTCTGGCCACTGAAATAGGCCACCAGGTCCTGCATGTCCTGCTCGCTCAGGGGCGCGGCCATAGGCGACATGGTCTGATCCTTGCGCGCCCCCGACTTCAGATCGTTCAGCTGCTTCAGCAGGTACGAGGAGTGCTGACCGGCCAGTTTCGGCCACAGGGGATTGGCCGGGCTGTTGCCGTCGGGGCCGTGGCAGGCCGCGCAGACGGCCGCCTTGGTCTTGCCCGCAGCCGCATCACCGGCAGCCTGCGCACCCGCCGTACCCAAAGCCAACACAACTGAGATCGATACTAGCCATCTGTTCATGGTCTGAAACCCGCCTGTCTGATTCGGCAAACTGCCGGCAAATCGACCCTGGGTGGAGAAGCCCGGCCACCCCGGGAGCCAACCCACCCCGCACGGGCCGGGGTAGCGAAAAAAGCCGTGCATGTATACCAGATCCCCGCCAGCAGGGTCAAATCAGCCCTCTTTATAGAGGTGTAATCCGGCCGCCCGCCGCAACCATCCCCGTCACTCCGTTTCGCGGCCTCCGCTGCCCCTGCCGTTACCCAGGTCGATATCAGGATCCACCGAACGCAGGTGCAGATCCCGCTGCGGGAACGGGATCTCGATTCCGGCCTCGGCCAGCGCCCGGTCCAGTGCCATATGGATATCGTGGGTCAACGGCATCCGCTTGAGCCGCTCGGAGACGAATACCCGCACCTCGAACTCCAGTGCGCTGTCACCGAAGGCGGTGAAGAAGACGGTCGGCCGCGGCTCCTCCATCACGTCCGGGTGGGAGCGAACCACGTCCATCATCACCCGGTGAGCGAGGGCGGTGTCGGAGCCGTAGGCGATCCCGACCGGAATGACGATGCGGGTGATCGGATCGGACAGGGTCCAGTTGATGAGGGGATCGGTGACGAAGGCCTTGTTGGGGATGATCAGCTCCTTGTTGTCCCAGTCGGTGATGGTGGTGGCGCGCATGCGCATCCTGGAGACGGTGCCGCTGACCTCGCCGATGGTGACGGTATCGCCGATCCGGATCGGGCGCTCGAACAGGATGATCAGCCCCGAGACGAGATTG
This sequence comes from Sedimenticola thiotaurini, assembly GCA_011051715.1. Lineage (GTDB taxonomy): Bacteria > Pseudomonadota > Gammaproteobacteria > Chromatiales > Chromatiaceae > HyVt-443. Next base: position 24,836 of record DRKP01000085.1, read on the forward strand.
GCGAAGATCTCCTGCAGACCGAAACCGAGGCCGACACCCATCGCCGCCACCAGCCACTGGATGTCGCCCCAGCCGATCCCCATCACCCGGAATGCCAGCACCGTTCCGACCGTGTAGATCAGGTAGCTGACCAGCTTGCTGATGGCATAGCGGCTGCCGCGTCCCATCTTCAGCGGTTCCAGGATCGCGATCTCCAGCAGTCCCGGGAGGTTACGCGCCGCCGCCACCATCAGCACCAGCAACAGCAGATTGAGGGCCAGGTCCCAGAGGGAGACCGGCACAAGCTGCTCCTTGGTGCCGACGGAGACGGTGTGCTGCCACAACACGATCTCGTCCATCCAGGTCACCAGCGGGGTCAGCTGGGACCAGATCGGGAACAGGGCCGCGATCATCAACAGCCCGGCCGCCAGGCGCAGCAGGCGACGGGTCTGTCCACTGATGGTGGAGAGGTTGATCTCCTCCAGCTCGGGCACCTCGTGAATACTCTCGCCCGCCGCGTCCGCTGCCTCCTTGGTGGCACGTGCCTCGATCAGGGCCTGGCGCTTCTCACGGGCGCGGACCAGCGCCATGCGCCGTTCCGCCACCAGCAGCCAGCGTACCGCCAGGTTGTAGAACAGCAGGACCAGCAGAGCCACCCAGAGGGTATCGACGAGCACGATCACGAGCCGGAACACGGTGTAGCGGTAGCCCTCGATCTCCAGCACGATCAACAGCAGAAACAGCACCATGACCGCCAGGTAGACGACGAAGCGCCAGCAGAAGACGGCATCCCTGAAGCGGGGCCGCGCCGTCACGCCGATCCCGGACCAGGGGTTGAGCAGCAGGTGGGACAGCAGCCACAATCCCGCCAGCCAGGCCATCGAGACGATCCGGCCGACGTTGTCGCGCAGCAGGGGATCGTCCTCCATGTGCACCAGAATGGTCATCGCCCCGACCAGCACGGAATAGGCCACGAACCAGGCCATGTGCCGACGCACGGGAACCACCAGCGCAGCCGGCCAGCGAAAATGGACTTCCGCCAGCCCATGGCGCACGAACAGCCAGCGGATCGTCTGGATCAGGGAGAAGTAGAGCGCCAGGTAGAGCAGCCCCTTCCCCAGCCCTTCGCCGATGGGGGGAGGCTCGGACTTCAGGATCTCGCCCAACCCGGCCAGCAGCACCACCCATGGCATGGCCAGGATCAGGGTACCGAACAGGGCCTCGAGGGTGAGTGAAAAGCGGTCCCGGCTGACGTTCCCCACCCGCTCCACCATCGCCTCCATGCCGCGCCGTATCCGCGGCCGCAGCGCCAGCATCAGCAATACCAGCAGCAGCAGGGAGGCGGCCTTCAGGCGTTCGGCCCGGAGAGCGGACAGGCTGCCGTCGAGGACCTGACGCAACCGCTCCGGCGCCAGCAGGCGGGACAGGTGGGCGCGAATTTCTGCGAGCTGCTGCCAGTCGATGGGCTTGGTGCTGGGAATCCAGATCAGGTTCCGGTCCAGCAGGTCGTTGTAGGCCTCCACCCGGGCCAGTTGACGCTGCTGCTCCGACTCCAGATCGGAGAGGATCTTCTCCAGCCGGCCGTAGGTCTCCTGCAGGCGGTTCAACAGGTCGAGCCGGTCCCGGTCGAGCTTGGTCAGCTCCGCCTCCAACCCGGCCCACTCGGCGTCACTCAGTCCCGGCGGGCGCTCGCGGGCGTCACTGACATAACCGGCCAGGCGATCCAGCAGCTGTTGCCGGCGATCGTCCACCTGGAACTGTTTCAGCCGCACCTCGGACATCTTCTGGCGGGTCTGGTCCAGGCGTTTCTGCAGCCGGCGCCGGTCGGGAAGGGACTGCTGGTACCGCCGCAGCATGGTGCCGAAGGCGTCGTCGAAGCGCAGCACATCGAGCTGCTGACGGGCACGCTCCAGCTTGCGCTCTATGCTCTCGAGGGCTTCGGCGCTGCGCTGCCGGTCCCGCACCGCCTGGTCCAGTTGTGAGGTCAGCTGTCCCAGCCGGTCTCCCAGCTCGGCGTTGATCCCGGCGGCCGCCTTGATCAGGGGGTGTTTGTTCAGCGCCTCCCGCCGGGCCTGTTCCGCCTCCTCCAGCGCCTGCTCCGCCTGCCGCTTGCGCTTGTCGCTGATCAGTGCCTGAAGGCGCTGAATGCGCCCGTCCAGCTGCTTGATCTGCTCCCGGTAGAGATCCGCCTGCAGGCGCATCCGTTCCAGCCGCGGCGAGCTGCTCAGCCGTTCCAGCTGCAGCCGGTTGAGGCGGCTGCCAAGGGCCTTCTGGGTGGCCATCAGCTCGATACGCCGGGCCGACGCAAGGGGATCGGTCGCCCCCTCCCTGGCCAGCCGCGCCAGATCGCGATCGACACCGTTGAGCTCCTGCTTGATGGCGGAGATCTCACCACCGATCTGTTCCGGTCGCTTCTGCTCGTTGGTGATCTGGCTCTCCAGGTCGGCCAGCTTCCCTTCCAGCACCTTGGACTCCGCCTGCGCCTGGTCGAGGCGCTGCTCCAGGGTATCCAGATCGAGCACCGCCTCCACGTTGGGCCGTACGGTCTGCACCGACTGCAGCCGCCCGAGCCGGGTGCGAAGATCGCCCAGGACATCGCCCGCCCGGTCGATCACCTCCTTGTAGTGTGCCGATGCCTGGCTGTCCCGGCCGGCCTGCTTCAGCAGCTTCAGCGCCGACTGCAGCTGCGCCAGGATCTTCTTCTCCTCCTTGCCGAGGCCGGCAGGATCCCCCATGTCGGCGATCCGCGCCTCCAGCGCCGCCTCGGAGAGCTGCTTGACGACGCCGTTTCCCGGCGGAGGAACCGGTTCCTCCGCTGTGGTCCCGGTCGCCCCGACCACGGAGAGCGGCAGCAGCAGAAGCAGCCACAGGCAGTGGAAAAGACGCCGGACACCGCCGTGTCCGCCCTCCGCCCCGTGATCCGATCTGTCCGTTTGCGCCGCCATGGCGCCCAAGCATAGCAAACATGGACCCCATTGCGGCTCAGATTGGGCTAGGAGCCTGTCGGGCTTGATGCGGTTTGGCAGCAAATCCCTGGATGGCGATCAACTCAGCTTATCGAATTCGTTAAATAGCCCTGTTATTCTCCTCATTCGATCAACCGATTTGATTCGCCCCCAGTGATTTTCGCTTCAAACGATCAAGTCCGACAGGCTCCTAGAATCCGCGAACCGCTCCGGCAACGCCGGCATCCACCACCGATCGAGACACCTCCGTTGCACCCCTGCCCGCCGAAACCGCCCCGACCATGAAGCAACTCCGCGCCTGGTTTCTCGCCATCCGGCCCAAGACCCTGGGCATCGCCGTGGTGCCGGTGGTGCTCGGCAGCGCCCTGGCCTGGTCCGAAGGAGCGGCCGTGAACGGGCCGGTGGCACTTGCCGCCCTGGTCGCATCACTGCTGATCCAGATCGGCACCAACCTGTACAACGACGCGGCCGACCACGAGCGGGGTGCCGATACGCCGGACCGGCTGGGACCGCCGCGGGCGACGGCCCAGGGCTGGTTCTCCGCCGCCGAGGTGAAGCTGGCTGCCTGGATCAGCTTCGGCCTGGCGTTCCTGCTCGGGATCTTCCTGTCCTGGGTCGGGGGCTGGCCCATCGTCGTCATCGGCCTGCTGTCGCTGACGGCAGGCTGGGCCTATACCGGCGGCCCGCGCCCGATCGCCTATACCGCCTTCGGCGAACTGTTCGTATTCATCTTCTTCGGACTCGTGGGGGTCCTCGGCAGCTACTATCTGCAGCGCGGTGACTGGTCCGGGGACGCAGTGCTGGTGGCGGCCGCGGTCGGGATGCTTGCGGCCGCCGTCCTGCTGGTGAACAACTACCGCGACCTGGACACCGACGAGCGGGCCCGCAAACTGACCCTGGCCCACTACCTGGGGCCGGCCGGTTCATCCCTGTTCTATGGCGGGCTGCTGCTGCTCCCTTTCACCCTGCCACTGTGGATGCGTGACAGCGGGCACGCCGTCTGGCTGGTGGTCGCCGCCCTGCCGATGGCCCTGTACCTGTGGCGCCGCTTCAGCCGCGAGCCGAGGGGACCGGCATTCAACCGGATCCTTGCCCGCACTGCCCAGCTGCAACTGCTGTTCGGGGCACTGCTGACCGCCGCCCTCTGCATCGATATCCCGCCCTCCTAGTCGTCCGGCATTCTGGTAGAATGTGCCGCCTGCCAGGATGGCGATTTGATCAGAAACAGGGCCCGCATCCGGAGGGAGGGTATCGATGCGGCCATTGCCCCCTGCAACCGACCGAAACCGATTTGCCGATGGCCAGATTCACACACTTCCGCTTTCTTCTCCCCCTGCTGCTGATCTCCCTGCCGGCCCTGGGGTTCGAATACGACCCGGAACTGGGCGAAGAGATCAACGAGGTCTGCGCCGGCTGCCACGGCGAATTCGGCCAGGGCGGCAAGGACGGCGAATACCCGCGCCTGGCCGGGATGCCGGCGGAGTTCATCGCCCGACAGCTGCATCTGTTCCGCGACCGTAAGCGCCCCAACCTGGCGATGGTCGAGTATGTCGACGAGCGACAGATGCCGGACGAGGACATTTTCAACGTCTCCGAATACCTGGCGCGGATCAAGCTGAAGACCAAGCTGCCCCCGGCGAACGAGAACGATCCCGGCTTCGATGCCTATGAACGGCTGCTGGAGTCGAAGAAACTGATGCAGATCCCGCGTGCGGAAGGCGACACGGAGAAGGGGCGCAAGCTGTACCGCAAGGAGTGCGCCTCCTGCCATGGCAAGAAAGGCGAAGGCGATCTGAAGGACGCCGTCCCCATGCTCGCCGGCCAGTACACCAGGTACCTGTGGCGCCAGGTGAAGAAACTGCGGGACCGCATCCGCATCCATGACCCGGAAGAGCCGGACGAGGAGATCCTGGACGAGTTCAGCGACGACCAGATCCGGGACATCTTCGCCTACCTCTCCATCCTCGACGACTGACCCTGTACGCAGTTTCTGCGGCATATCCCGCAGCGCGGCCACGCGATCGCGGGATATGCCATCACCCACTCCCCCACCCGGCCCGCCATCGCCTTCCAATTGCGTTTCGTCAATGGCCCTCTCCCGGACCTGATCGACCATGGGATCACCATCCCGATCGGCTGAAGACAAGAGGAGAGACCGATGACGCAGAAAACCAACCAGGGCCGGCGCCGGGCGATGCAGCTGCTGGCCGGAGCCGCCGGCCTGGCCGGATTCGGCCGCCTGGCACAGGGCAGCGGGCATGGGGCCACCGGGGCGCTCATTCCCGGCAGGGGCTGGGTCACCAGCAGTGGCCAGAAGTGCGAGGGGGACGGCACGCCGCTGCAGTTCATCCCCAGGACACCGCCCGACGACGAGCCGCTGAAGAACGAGCTGGAGAAGTACCCGCGCTGCCCCTACTGCGGCATGAGCCGCCGCAAGTGGCATCACAGCCGCCACCTGGTGCAGTACGACGACGGCCTGGTGGACGGCACCTGCTCGATCCACTGTCTGGCCATCAGCCTTTCGCTCAACATCGACCGTGGCCCGAAGGCGATCTACGCCGCCGACTACGGCTCCGCCGACAGGATCAAGCCGCTGATGAAGGTGGACGATGCGACCTACCTGGTCGGTTCCAGCCTGCGCGGCACCATGACCGCCAACAGCAAGATGGCGTTCGCCTCGGAGCGGGCGGCGCGGCTGTTCCAGTCGGAGAAGGGCGGCGACCTGACCGATTTCGACCATGCCCTGACCCTGGCCTACGTCGGCATGGCCAAGGACACCATCGCCATCCGCAAGCGGCGCGCCGAGCGGCGCCGCCGGATGATGATGAAGAAGAAGGGCTGATCCCGCGGTGAGCACGACAAGGAGGCAATGGCGGACCGGAACCGGGGCGCTCCTGTCCCTGTTTCTGCTGCTCGCCCCGACCCTGCTGCCGGCAGCTCCGCTGGAGCTGCCGCGGCCGGGACCCCGTGACACCTGCCCGGTCTGCGGCATGTTCGTCGCCAAGTACCCCGAGTGGGTGGCGACAGTGGTCTACGAAGACGGCCACGCCGACCATTTCGACGGCGCCAAGGACATGTTCAAGTACCTGGCGGATATGAAGAAATGGGCACCGGGACGACATGCAGAGCAGATCCGGGCCATCGCCGTCACCGAGTACTACGGACTGGAGCGGGTCGACGCCCGCAGCGCCTGGTACGTGGTCGGCTCCGATGTGCTCGGCCCCATGGGTCACGAGCTGGTCCCGCTGGCGACCCGGGAGGATGCGGAGGAGTTCATGCGCGACCATTCCGGCCGGCGTATCCTGCGCTTCGACCAGGTGACGCCAAAGCTGCTCCGGGCGCTGGACGACGGCCGCTTCCAGCCATGACCCCGGCATTGCCTCCCGCCGTTGCAGGGTCCCGGGCGCCGGGCACGCTCCCCCGGGTCGGCACCGCGCCGGCAGCCGGACGGGAGAGGGGGTGAGCCGGTGCGACCCTCCGCCCGCTTCGCCCTGTTCATCGGTCTGCTCACGACCCTGCTGTCGCTGAGCCTGCTGGATGCGGGCCTGCGCGGCGGCGACGCTGGCGACCGCATCGCCCGCATGCGCCGTCAGGTGGAGGCCCTGGAGCTGACCGATCTGGCCCTCTTCACCGAGGCGCGCTACACCCGCAACCCGACCCAGGCCGACTGGTTCACCCCGTTCCAGGACCACCCCATGGCGCTGGAACACTTCCCCAGCGGCTCGCTGCTGCAGCCGCCCGCGCTGCTGCGGAGGCCACGATGAAACGCCTTCTCCGGCGCCAGGCCTGCCTGCTCGACTTCACCCTCTCCTCCCTGGCCCGCCGGCCGGGGAAGAACCTGGGGCTGCTGCTGGTCTACGGCCTGATCGTATTCCTGCTCGCCTCGGTGATGCTGTTCACCGACGCCCTGCGCAGCGAGGCACGGCAGGTGCTGGCCCGCTCCCCCGAGATCATCCTGCAGCGCGTCGTCGCCGGCCGCCACGCCCTGATACCGGCCGGTTACCTGGAGCGGATGGGGCGCATCCGCGGCGTCACCGCTCGCCACGGTCGCCTGTGGGGCTATTTCTACGACCCCGCGGTGCAGGCCAACTACACCCTGCTGGTGCCTCGAAACCGGCGCATCGCCGACGGCGAGATCGTCGTCGGCGCGGGCATCGCCCGCACCCGGGGGCTGGACAGGGGCGACTTCCTCACCCTGCGCGGCAGCGACGGCACAGCCCGGTCGTTCCGGGTCGCAGAGCGCCTGGAGGGCGAATCGGAGCTGGTCAGCAGCGACCTGATCCTGCTCTCCGAGGCCGACTTCCGCGCCTTCTTCGGCGTTCCGGAGGGGCTCTACACCGACCTGGTGCTGACGGTGCGCAATCCGCGCGAGCTGCGCAAGGTGGCGGAAAAGCTGACCCTGCGCCTGCCCGATACCCGGCCCATCCTGCGCGACGAGATCCTGCGCACCTACGATGCCATCTTCGGCTGGCGCCAGGGCATCGTCTTCGTGCTGCTGGCGGGCGCGATCCTGGCCTTCGTCATCTTCGCCTGGGACAAGGCCTCAGGCCTGAGCGCGGAGGAACGGCGCGAGATCGGCATCCTCAAGGCGGTGGGCTGGGAGACCAGCGACGTGATCCGGATGAAGTTCTGGGAAGGGGCGGTGATCTCCCTGAGCGCCTTCCTGCTCGGCTACCTGGCCGCCTACGCCCATGTCTTCTATACCTCCGCCGCCCTGTTCGAGCCGGTGCTCAAGGGCTGGGCGGTGCTCTACCCCGAGTTCCGGCCACTGCCACGGGTGGACGGACTGCAACTGGCCACTCTCTTCTTCTTCACCGTGTTTCCCTACACCCTGGCCACCATCGTGCCGATCTGGCGCGCCGCCACCACCGACCCGGACCAGGTGATGCGATGAACGGGGCGCCGGCGATGGAGGTGATCCGCCTGCAGCAGGTGAAGAAGGCGTTCAACCAGGGCCGGCCCAACGAGTTCTGGGCCATCCGCGGGGTGGACCTGGAACTGGAGCCGGGCCGCATCACGGTGCTGAAGGGGCCCAGCGGCTCCGGCAAGACCACCCTGCTCTCCATGATCGGCTGCCTCTCCCGTCCCACATCCGGCCGTATCCTGCTCGGCGACCGCATCCTCTCCGGGCTGCCGGAACGGTTCATGACCGAGGAGCGGCGCCGCACCTTCGGCTTCATCTTTCAGCAGTTCAACCTGATCAAGGGCCTGACCGCCCTGGACAACGTGATGCTGCCCGGCTGTCCCCTCGGTGGCGACCACCGGGCCCTGCGGCAGCGGGCGCGGGAGCTGCTGGGCCGGTTCGGCCTGGAGGACCGGGCCGCATCCCGGGTGGAGTGGCTCTCCGGCGGCGAGGCCCAGCGCACCGCCATCGCCCGCGCCCTGATCAACCAGCCCCGCTGCCTGATCGCCGACGAACCCACCGCCAACCTGGACAGCCGGCTGTCCGAGGCCTTCATGGAGATCGTCGCCGGCCTGCGGGAGCAGGGGATGACGGTGCTGCTCACCAGCCACGATCCCCTGGTCTACGACGCCCCCGTGGTCGACCGGGTGGTGGCGATGCACGACGGCCGGGTGGTGGACTGAAATGCTGCTCGATCCCTCCATCCTGGCGCTGCTGATCGTCTCGTCGATGGTCTCGCTGATGATGTCGATGGCGGCCGTTTTCGGGGTGCAGGTGATGCGCCACTGGGACATCCACAGTGGCAGCGAACGGCAGTTGCGGCTGGAGCGGCGCACCTACCTGATCTCCACCCTGGTCGCGTTCAGTTTCATCGCCGAGCTGATCTCCCTGCTGCTCTACGTCTACAACGCCGAGCAGATGTCGGGCCGCTTCGTCGGCGCCATGTGCGCCACCGGCGTGCTGAACGTGGATCCCTGGGGCTGGCCCACCCTCTACCTGAAGATCGCCATCTTCTTCGCCGGCGCCGCCTGGCTCACCCTCAACCGGGTGGACAACCGGGCGCCGGACTATCCCCTGGTGCGGATCAAGTACGGCCTGCTGCTGCTGATCCTGCCGCTGGTACTGGCCGAGAGCGTCACCCAGGCCCTGTTCTTCCTGCAGATGGACCCGGATGTGATCACCTCCTGCTGCGGCTCCCTGTTCTCGCCGGAGGGCAAGGGGGTGGCGGCGGAACTCTCCGGCATCGAGCCCGGCACCGCGATGGCGCTGCTGGCGCTGGCGGGGCTGGCCACCCTGCTGACCGGAGTCTGGTACCTGTGGCGCCGGCGCGGCGGCCTGGCGTTCGCCGTCAGCGGCCTGGCGACATTCCTGCTGGCACTGGTGGCGATCGTCTCCTGCATCGCCCTCTACATCTACGAACATCCCCACCACCACTGCCCGTTCTGCATCCTCAAGAGCGGTCACGACTTCCTGGGCTACTGGCTCTACATCCCCCTGTTCATCGCCACCGCCCTGGCCATGGGGGTCGGCGCCATCGCCCCGTTCGCCCGTCGCCCGAGCCTGCGCCAGGTGATCCCCGCCGAGGGCCGGCGCTTCGTGCTGCTGGCACTGGTCTTCCTCAGCCTGTTCTACCTGATCGCCGGATACGCCATCGCCCGCTCCAGCCTCACCATGGTGGGGGTCTGGTGGTGAACCGGCCGGAGATGCCCCGATGTCGCCCGTCCTGTCCACCGCATTCGTCCTGACCCTGGTCCTGCTGCTGTCCGGCTGCTCCGAGCAGACCGCGCAACTGGAGAACGGCCGCCCGGCGCCGGCCTTCGAGCTGCCGGATCTGTCCGGAAGGCCGGTCCGCTTTCCGGACGACCTGAAGGGGAAGATCACCGCCATCCGCTTCTGGGCCGACTGGTGTCCCTTCTGCAGGCAGGAGATGGCGGATCTGGAACCGGTGTACCGGAAATACCGTGACCGGGGGCTGCGGATCCTGGCGGTCAACGTACGCCAGGAGCGCGACACGGCCGCCCGCTTCGTGGCCGGGCTGGGAGTCAGCTACGACACCCTGCTCGATGGGGAGGGGGAAGTGGCCCGGAGCTACGGGGTGACCGGACTGCCGACCACCTACTTCATCGACCCGCAAGGCATCCTGCGGGCCAGGATCCTGGGCGAATCGACGCCGCAGGTGTTCGAACGGATCGTGCGGGAGATCCTGGACGGGGAGTAGCCATGCAACCCGAATTCGGCCTCCTGCTCGCCTTTGCCACCGGCCTGACCGGTGCCTTCCACTGCCTCGGCATGTGCGGCAGCTTCGCCGGCGGCTACTTCATCGGTCATGGCCGGGGACTGCTGCCCCAGATCGGCTACCACGGTGCCCGCATCCTCACCTACGTGGTGCTGGGGACCACCGGGGCCCTGATCGGACGGGTGGTGGCCCAGAGCGGGATCGTCGGCAAGGGGCAGGGGTTGCTGATGATCCTGGCCGGTCTGCTGATCCTGCTCCTGGGCCTCGGGCTCACCGGCCTGGTCCCCGGTCTGATGCGTCCGCGCCGCTGTCCCCGGGGAGGCTGCCCGGTGGTCCAGTTCGGACGACAGCCGCGGGTGTCGCGCCTGCTGCCCCTGGTGGCCGGCCTGTTCAACGGGCTGGTCCCCTGCAGCCTGGTATTCAGCGTCGCGATCAAGGCGGCAGCCACCGGCGAACCACTGCGGGCTGGCCTGCTCATGCTCGTCTTCGGCGCCGGCACCCTGCCGGCCATGGGGCTGGCCACCACCGCCGCCGCCCTCGTTGGGGGGCCGGGGCTGCGACGGGCGCAGCGGCTGACCGGCGTCGCGGTGATGCTGCTGGGAAGCTGGACCCTCTACCAGGGGATCACCTTCCACCACATCATGAGCGGCCTGGCCGGATGAACCAGGGCTACGGATCTCTGGTAGGATAGGCGCGTCAGCGACTCCCCTCCCGAGACCGATGCGCATCTACATGCAGACCCAGTATTCACCGGACCAGCCGATCCGTTTCTACCACCTGCACCTGCAGCCCGACCTGCTGGGCGGCTGGAAGCTGATTCGCGAGTCCGGAGTACAGGGCCAGCGCGGGAAGGTGACCCAGGAGTATTTCCAGGACTGGGACGAGGCCCAGAACAGCCTCATCCGCCGCCGCGACATGCAGTTGCGGCGCGGTTACCGGGTGGTGTTCAAGGAGGGATCACCACACCAGCCACAGTAGGGGCAGGCAGCGGTTTACTTCTGGATCGCCTCGAC
>DRKP01000086.1 GCA_011051715.1 Sedimenticola thiotaurini
CGGTACGTGGCCGGAGGCCGGCCCGGTGCGGTGATCGTCGGTTCCCATGTGCGGAAGACCACCGCCCAGCTGGAGCGGCTGCTGCAACTGCCCACGGTGGAGGCGGTGGAGGTCGACGTGGAGCGCATCGACCGGGATCATGCCGCCCTGCTCGATGAGACCCTGAGCCGGGTGACGACGGCTCACGGGCAGGGACGCCACCCGGTGGTCTTCACCAGCCGCCGGGAGAAGACCTTTCCCGACCAGGCCGCCAGGCTGGCGTTCGGTGAACGGGTGTCCGCCTTCCTGATGGAGGTGGTGCGCCATCTGCCGACGACCCTGGGGTTCCTGGTCAGCAAGGGGGGGATCACCTCCAACGACGTGCTCGCTTCCGGTCTGTCGCTGACCATGTCGCGGGTGCTGGGACAAATCCTGCCCGGTTGCTCGGTGGTTCGCTGCCCGCCCGACCATCCCCGTCACCCCGACATGCCGGTGGTGATCTTTCCCGGCAACGTGGGGGACGACGACGGACTGGCCCGGGTGGTGCAGCGGCTGGGGCCGGTTGTATGACGGCATTCCCCTGGTCGCCTATGCTAGGGTTTGTGAGCAGGATGTGGTGATCCATCGACGGAGTCCGGGTATTCGCAGGATGCCGGACGTGGCGCACGGAGAACCCTGTATCTGCCGTGCTTCCGCGAACGTGCAACTCCGCCATGAAGGGCGATGGCCCGGTCCCGGCGATTCCTGTTCACCGGCCCTGAAGAACCCCGATTGACCGGCATCGCTCCAGCCGATGCCGTAGAAAAGAAGAACGAGCGCCTGGCCGGAGACAAAGGCGCAGACCCGCCGAATGGGGGGATCCATTCGACAGCCATTCGGTACCGCCACTGGAGGATGAGTCGATGAAGAGAGACAAGAAAGACCTGACCACCGATGTAGATGCCGCGACCGACGACGGTCGCCGCAGCTTCCTGAAGCAGACCCTGCACACCACCGCCGCCGTCGGTGCCGCGACCATTGCCGGTGCCCCGTTCATCGGCAATGCGGAGGCCGCGAAGACCACCACCTGGAAGGTGCAGACCTCCTGGCCTGGCGGCATCGGCCTGGAGATCTTCAAGGAATGGTGCAACGGCATGATCGAGAAGACCGGCGGCGAACTGGCCTTCAAGCCGTTCGGCGCCAAGGATGTGGTGGGGGAATTCCAGCTGTTCGATGCGGTGAAGAACGGTGTGCTCGATGCGATGAACCCCTTTACCCTCTATTGGGCGGGCCGCATGCCCTCGGCGGTATTTTTCAGCTCCTACCCGCTGGGCCTGCGCAATCCGCACGAGTGGGATGTTTTCTTCTATGGCCTGGGAGGGCTGGAACTGGCCCGTGAGGCCTTCGGCAAGCTGGGTCTGCACTATGTCGGCCCCATTCAGCATGGCGCCAATATCATTCACTCGAAAGTCCCGATCCGCTCCATCGACGATTTCGCCGGACGCAAGATGCGTCTGCCGGGTGGCATGGTCGCCGAGCTGTTCCAGGCCGCGGGTGCCAAGACCACCCTGCTGCCGGGTTCGGAGATCTTCCCGGCGCTGGAGAAGGGAACCATCGATGTGGCGGATTATGTCGGCCCCGCGATCAACTATGCGCTGGGTTTCCATCAGGTGACCAAGTACATCTCCATGGGCCCGCCGGGATTCATGTCCATCTACCAGCCGGTGGATCTGATGGACCTGACGGTGGGGCAGCGCTCCTGGGACAGGTTGTCCGACAAGATGAAGCAGTTCGTTGAACTGGAAGTCAAGGCCTACTCCATCCACCACCATGCCATGATCCAGGCAGCCGATCAGAAGGCATGGAAGAAGTTCGAGGAAGCGGGGACCGAGGTGACACGTCTGAGCCAGGACGATGTGGAGGCCTTCACCGAGCTGGCGGTGCCGTTGTGGTTCAAGTGGGCGAACAAGGATCCCTACGCGGCGCGGGCATTCAAGATCCAGCTCGACTACATGAAGTCGGGCTCCCTTGGCTATGTCACCCCGGACATGATCAAGGGCTATACCCTGAAGGTCTGATCCCGGCAGTGAACGCTGCGGGGAGGGCGGGATGCGGTCTCTCCCCGCACTCCCCGCAGCGCTGTCGACAGGTTCGGATGCACATGCCCCCCACCACGCAGAGAGCGATCACATGCCCGAGTTGAATTTCGTGCTGCCGCACTGGTTGTACTGGGGGGGGCTGATCGGTTTCCCTCTGGTCACCTACTGGATCTATCATGCCCGCAGAGAGGAGGCCGGCGGCACCGCCCGGGCCTCCCTGCCACTGGCCTACTTCCTGCTGCTGGTCGGCGGCTTCATGGGCGTGCACCGCCTCTACCTGAAGAGCCGCTGGGCAATCGCCTTCATCCTCGTGTTCGTCGCCATCCTGTTCGTCAATGTCGAGGTACGCGATGTCCGCAATCAGATATCCGACGCCCACAATCAGGTGCGTCTGGCCCAGCTCCGGATCGATCGTGCCGAAAAGGCCATCGCCAGGGGGCGGAACAATGCCGAACAGAAGATGGAACAGGCCCGGGCTGCGATGGAGGACGCCAAAGAGGGGCAGGCCGGGGCGGACGAGAAGGGCGAACGGATCGAAATCCTGTCCATGGCATTGGGTGCCCTCAGTGTCCTGCTGATCCTGATCGATGCCCTGCTGCTCCCGGGGCTGGTCAGAAAAGCGAATGAAGAAGGGGAATCCGGGCCTGCCCCCGGCTTCGAATGCCCGTTGGTCGAAGCGGAGCACGACGACGGGAAAGAGCCATTTCTGTTCAATCGCATGGTCTCCCACATCAACGGGGTGGTGGGTGAACTGGTGGCCTACTGGTCGGTGCTGGCGGTGTTCGTCTACTACTACGAGGTCATCGCCCGCTATGTGTTCAATTCACCCACCAACTGGGCGCATGAGGCGATGTTTCTGATGTTCGGCATGCAGTACCTGCTGGCCGGTGGCTTCGTATTGCGCGAGGGTGCCCACGTGCGGGTGGACGTGCTCTATATGCACCTGCCCAAACGCGGGAAGGCGCTGCTGGACATCCTCACCTCGGTCTTCTTCTTTATCTTCACCCTTACCCTTATCTGGACCGGCTGGACCTTCTTCATGGATTCCTACGAGGTCAACGAGGTCTCCTTCACCGAATGGGCCGTGCAGTACTGGCCGATCAAGTTCGCCCTGCCCCTCGGAGGGGCGTTGCTCCTGCTGCAGGGGATCGCACAGCTGGTCAAGGATATCGCCGTGTTGATCGATCCCGGGGTGGCCGAACTGGACACCGAAGTCCGGCCGGAGGGCTGAGCCATGGGATGGGAAATCGATATCGTCTGGCTCACCGTGCTGATGTTCGGCTCGCTGCTGCTGCTGCTGATGGCGGGGCTTCCGCTGGCCTTCGTCACCGGAGGGCTCGCCTGTGTCTTCCTGTTCCTGTTCGGCGATTCCCAGATGCTCAATATTCTGCCATCGCGGATCTTTCCGCTGATGACCAACTACCAGCTGTCGGCCATCCCCATGTTCATACTCATGGCATCGATACTGGAGCGTGCCGGTATCATCGAGGAACTGTATGACATGGTGTACAAGATCCTCGGCGGGCTGCGCGGCGGGCTGGCCATCTCCACCATCATCGCCTCGACCCTGCTGGCCGCCATGTGCGGCGTGATCGGCGCGACCGAGGTGACCATGGGCATGATCGCGCTGCCGGCGATGATCCGGCGCCGCTACCATCCGACCATCGCCTGCGGCTCCATCCTGGCCGGCGGCACTCTGGGGATCCTGATTCCGCCCTCGATCCTCGCCATCCTGTTCGCGGTCATCGCCCAGCAGTCGGTCGGTGAACTGTTCATCGGTGCCGTGGTGCCGGGGCTGATTCTGTCCGGCATGTACATCCTGTACGTCTCGGTGATGACCACCTTCAAGCCGGAACTGGGTCCGCCCCTGCCCCCGGAAGAGCGCATCGGCACGCGCGAGAAGATCCGCCTGCTGAGCCACATGGGTGCACCGCTGGCGCTGGTGACCCTGGTGCTGGGGATCATCTTCGCCGGTATCGCCACGCCGGTGGAGGCTGCGGGGGTGGGCACCTTCGGCGCCCTGGTGGTCGCCGCCATGCACCGGCGCCTGACCCTGGAAAACGTCCGCCAGGCCGCCATCTCGACCCTGCGGGTCACCGGCATGGTGCTGTGGATCATCTTTGGCGCCACCCTGTTCGTCGGTTTCTACGTGGTCAACGGCGGACAGGAGTTCGTCAACGACACCATCGTGGGAACCGGTCTGGGTCCCTACGGGATCCTGACCCTGATGATGGTGATCCTGGTCATCCTGGGCATGTTCCTGGACTGGGTCGGCATCCTGCTGCTGGCGGTACCGATCTTCATCCCGCTGCTCGGCACCATGTCCTTCGACGGGGTCTTCGGACTGCCGGGTGTCGCTCCCAAAGAGATGGCATTGTGGTTTGGTGTGGTGTATATGGTGAACATGCAGATGTCGTTCATCAGTCCCCCCTTCGGCTATGCGCTCTTCTACCTCAAGAGTGTGGCCCCTCCCGAGGTGACCATGGGCCAGATCTATCGCTCTTCGATGCCGTTTCTGATCCTCCAGGCCGTTGGTCTGGCCATCTGCATCATCTTCCCGGAAGTGGTGCTCTGGCTGCCGAGGCAGGTGTATGGCTGAGCGGAGGGCAGCCGAACGGGCCGCCCTTGCCGCCGAACTGCGGTCGTTCCTGCCAGCCGACGCGCTGATCGAGGAGACCGAGGCGCTGCGCCCCTACGAGTGCGACGGTCTGCCGGCCTACCGGCAGATGCCGCTGCTGGCGGTGCTGCCCCATACCGTCGAGCAGGTGCAGCAGGTGGTGCGCCTGTGCCATCGCCATGGGGTGCCGGTGGTGGCGCGGGGGGCGGCGACCGGCCTCTCCGGTGGCGCCCTGCCGCTGGCCGACGGGGTGCTGCTCGGCCTGGCCCGGTTCAACCGCATCCTGGAGATCGACCCCCTGGCGCGCACCGCCCGGGTGCAGCCGGGGGTGCGCAACCTGGCCATCTCCGAGGCGGCGGCGCCCCACGGCCTCTACTATGCACCGGACCCCTCGTCCCAGATCGCCTGCACCATCGGCGGCAACGTGGCGGAGAACGCCGGCGGCGTGCACTGCCTCAAGTACGGGCTGACGGTGCACAACATCCTGGAGCTGAAGCTGGTCACCGCCGACGGTGAGCTGCTCACCATCGGCTCCGCCGCCCTGGACAGCCCCGGCTACGACCTGCTCGCCCTGCTCACCGGCTCCGAGGGGATGCTCGGCATCGTGGTGGAGGTGCTGGTGAAGCTGTTGCCGCGGCCGCAGCGGGCCCAGGTGCTGCTGGCCGCCTTCGACGACGTGGAGAAGGCGGCCGATGCGGTGGGGGAGGTGATCGCCGCCGGCATCGTGCCGGCGGGCCTGGAGATGATGGACGGCCTGGCGATCCGCGCGGCGGAGGAGTTCTGTGCCCCCGGCTATCCGCGCGACGCCGCCGCCATACTGCTGTGCGAGGTCGACGGTACCAACGAGGAGGTGTCGGAGCATGCCCGCCGGGTGCACGATCTGCTGCTGGCCGCCGGTGCCACCGAGGTGCGCAGCGCCCGCGACGAGGCCGAGCGGATGCGCTTCTGGCTCGGGCGCAAGTCCGCCTTCCCGGCGGTCGGGCGCATGTCCCCCGACTACTACTGCATGGACGGCACCGTGCCGCGCAAGCGCCTGGGGGAGGTGTTGCGCGGCATCGGCCGGCTGTCGGAGCAGTACCAGCTGGCGGTGGCCAACGTGTTCCATGCCGGTGACGGCAACCTGCACCCCCTGATCCTGTTCGACGCCAACCAGCCGGGCGAACTGCAGCGGGCGGAGGACTTCGGCGCCGAGATCCTGGAGTTGAGCGTGCGTGTCGGTGGCACCATCACCGGCGAGCATGGCGTCGGCCACGAGAAGATCCACCAGATGTGCGTGCAGTTCAGCCCGCCGGAGCTGGAGCAGTTCCGCGCCCTGAAACGGGCCTTCGACCCGCACGGACTGCTCAACCCGGGCAAGGCGATTCCGCAGCCGAAACACTGTTCCGAGTACCGCGCGCTGGGTCACGACGTGCTGCAGGCACCGGGCCGGCGTGATGGTGGAGGCGGGGCGTGAGCGACCTCACCACCACCCTGCAGCAGCAGGTCGCCGCGGCGTACCGGGCGGGGACGCCACTGCAGCTGGTCGGCGGTGGCAGCAAGGATTTCTACGGCCGCACTCCCCGCGGGGAGCCGCTGCCGCTGGCCGGCCACAGCGGCGTGGTCAACTACGAACCGCGGGAGCTGGTCCTCACTGCCCGTGCCGGCACCACCCTGGCGGAGATCGAGGCCCTGTTGCGGCGGTCCGGCCAGATGCTGCCGTTCGAGCCGCCCCACTTCGGCGACGCCGCCACCCTCGGCGGCACCCTCGCCTGCGGCCTGTCCGGGCCCCGCCGCCCCTACGTCGGGGCGCTGCGCGACTTCGTCCTCGGCGTACGCCTGATCAACGGCCGGGGCGAGCTGCTGCATTTCGGTGGCGAGGTGATGAAGAACGTGGCCGGCTACGATGTCTCCCGGCTGATGGCCGGCGCCCTCGGTACCCTGGGGGTGGTGCTGGAGGTGAGCCTGAAGGTGCTGCCGCGGCCGGAGAACGGTCTCACCCTGGTGCAGGAGCGCACTCCGGAGGAGGCGATCCTGGTGATGAACCAGTGGGCCGCCGCGCCGCTGCCCCTGACCGCCGCCTGCTACGACGGGCTGCGGTTGTATGTGCGGCTGGAGGGCGCCCCGGCGACGCTGACCGCCGGCCGCCAGCGGGTGGGCGGTGACCTGCTGGAGGAGGGGGAGCGGTTCTGGCGCGACCTGCGCGAGCAGCGCCTTGCCTTCTTCGAAACTGGTAAGCCCCTGTGGCGCCTTTCGGTGCCCGCCACCGCGCCGCCGGTGGAGCTTGCCGGCAAACAGCTGATCGACTGGGGCGGGGCCCAGCGCTGGCTGGTCTCCGATGCGCCGGCGGCGGCGATCCGGGAGGCTTCCATTCGCGTGGGCGGGGCCGCCACCCTGTTCCGCGGTGGCGACCGGGAGGGGGAGGTGTTCCAGCCCCTGCCGGCACCCATGGCCGCCCTCCAGCGCAGCCTGAAGCAGGCGTTCGACCCGGCCGGCATCCTCAACCCCGGCCGCATGTACCGGGAGTTCTGATGCAGACATCGCTCTCCACCGACCTGCTGGCGACCCCCGAGGGAAGGGAGGCGGACCGCATCCTGCGTGCCTGTGTCCACTGCGGTTTCTGCACCGCCACCTGCCCCACCTACCAGCTGCTGGGAGACGAGCTGGACAGTCCCCGCGGTCGAATCTACCTGATCAAGCAGATGCTGGAGGGGGCGACCGTCAGCCGTCTCACCCAGGGGCACCTGGACCGCTGCCTCAGCTGCCGCTCCTGCGAGACCACCTGCCCGTCCGGGGTTGAGTACGGGCGCCTGCTCGATATCGGCCGCAACCGGCTGGAGCAGCGGGTGGCGCGGCCGCCGGGCCAGCGGCTGGCGCGCTGGGCCCTGCGCCGGATCCTGCCCTGGCCCGGCCGCTTCACGCCGCTGCTGCGGCTGGGGCAGGGGCTGCGCCCGCTGTTGCCCCCGGGCCTGCGCCGCAAGGTGCCGCCGCGCCGCCGGGAGACACCACGCCCGCCCCTGCGCCACCGCCGCCACATGCTGCTGCTGGAGGGTTGTGCCCAGCCGGGCGCCACCCCCAACACCAACGCGGCGGCGGCGCGGGTGCTGGACCGGCTCGGTATCGGCCTGGTCAGCCCGCCGGGGCAGGGCTGTTGCGGCGCGGTGAGCTGGCACCTGGCGGCGCCGGAGGAGGGACGCGCCTTCATGCGCCGCAATATCGACGCCTGGTGGCCCGTGATCGAGGAGGGTGCGGAGGCGATCCTGATCAACGCCAGCGGCTGCGGCGTGATGGTGAAGGAGTACGGCCACATCCTGGCCGACGATCCCGAATATGCCGACAGGGCGCGGCGGGTATCGGCGCTGGCGAAGGACCTGTCGGAGGTGCTGGCGGCAGAGCCGCTGGAGGCACTGGAGGCGAGGCCGCCGGCCGCTGCCGTCGCCTTCCATGCCCCCTGCTCTCTGCAGCATGGCCAGCGCCTGACGGGCGTGGTGGAGCGGATCCTGGAACGGTTGGGATTCGAGCTGACCGATGTGGCCGACGCCCATCTCTGCTGCGGCTCCGCCGGGACCTACTCGCTGCTGCAGCCGGAGCTCGCCGGGCGGCTGCGCGAGCGCAAGCTGGCCGCGCTCCAGGCCGGCGCCCCCACCCTGATCGCCACCGCCAACATCGGCTGCCAGCTGTATCTGGAGGGGGGCGCGGAGGTGCCGGTGCGGCACTGGATCGAACTGGTGGACGAGGCCCTCGGCGCCGGCGAAGCCCCCGGCTCAGACCCCGAGTGACTCCCTGACCTCGGCCAGCGCCGTCTCGATCGCCTGCAGGATCAGCCGGTCGGAGCGGCGGTCGTCGTTCTCGGGGATGTCCCAGTCCATGGCGCGGCGGTACTTCTCCACCAGCGCCCGGACATCGTCCCGGATCTCGTCACGGTAGCGGGCGATCTCGATCTGCTGCATGTCGGTCATGTCGTTCTCCTGTGTGCTCGTGTGGATGGTGTCCTGATCGCCCCTCAGACGCGGCCATGCCCCAGCCGCGTGGCGATCATCCGGTGTGGTGGTCAACCACAGAGGACACAGAGATCACAGAGGTTGTCTCTGTGCACTCTGTGATTCATTCCGTGCCTGGTCTGGATTCCGGCCTTCGCCGGAATGACGAAAAGGAGGGTTTCCAGACAATTACCGGGCAGTCCCGAAGCATTCGTTGTCTCTGTGTCCTCTGTGACCTCTGTGGTTCACCCCGTATCCGATCTGGATTCCGGCCTTCGCCGGAATGACGGTGGGGGTCAGGCAATCGCAGGGGCAGTCCTGAAACAATCGTTTTCTCTGTGTCCTCTGTGATCTCTGTGGTTCATCCGCTGTTCGGTCTGGATCCCGGCCTTCGCCGGAATGACGGTGGGGGTCAGGCAATCGCAGGGGCAGTTCTGAAGCAATCGTTTTCTCTGTGTCCTCTGTGACTCTGTGGTTAATTCCGTATTCGATCTGGATCCCGGCCCGCGCCGGAATCACGAAATGGGGGTTGCGGATACATTTTCCAGGGCAGACCGTGCTACAGCTCGAACGACTGATGCAGTTCCGGCATCTCCACCCGGGTGCCGTGCAGCTGTCGCGCGAATGCCTGCATCGCCTCCTCGTCGCCGTGGACCAGGAAGGTGCGGCCGGGGCTGCCGGCCTGACGGTGCCACGCCAGCAGCTCGTCCCGGTCGGCGTGGGCGGAGAAGCCGCCGATGGTGTAGATACGCGCCCGTACCGGCAGCTCCTCGCCGAACAGGTGGATCCGTTCGGCGCCGTCGACGATACGCCGGGCCAGGGTGCCGTGGGCGGCGTAGCCGACGAAGATCATGCTGGAGTCCTGGCGCCAGATGTTGTGCTTGATGTGGTGGCGCACGCGGCCGCCGGTGCACATGCCGGAGCCGGCCATGATCACGGCGCCACCCTTGACCTGGTTCAGCGCCATCGATTCCGCCGTCTCCCGGGTGAAGTGCAGGCCGGGCAGATCGAACGGATCGTTGCCGGCGTTGAACAGGGCGGCGGTGTCGCGATCGTAGCACTCCGGGTGGCGGCGGAAGATCTCGGTGGCGGAGATGGCCATCGGCGAGTCCAGGAACACCTGCATGCTGGCCGGAAGCTCTCCCTGCTCCACCCCCTCGCGCAGGTAGTAGAGGATCTCCTGGGCACGCTCCAGGGCGAAGGTGGGGATCACCACGTTGCCACCGCGGCGGAAGGTGTCGTGGATGGCGTCGTACAGTTCCTGGATCGAGGGGAGCAGGGTCTTGTGCAGACGATCGCCGTAGGTGGTCTCCATCACCACCGTGTCGGCCGTGTCGGGTGGGTTGGGGTTGCGCAGGATGGCCCGGTTCCGGTAGCCGATGTCGCCGGAGAACAGCACCCTCCGCGTCCGCCCCTTCTCCTCCAGCTGCAGCAGGATGCTGGCCGAGCCGAGGATGTGGCCGGCGTCGCTGAAGGTGGCGGTGATCCCGTCGAACAGATGGATCGGTTCGCCGTAGGCGGCGGTACGGCCGAAGAAGTCGAGGCTGTTGAGGGCGTCGAGGGTGGTGTACAGGGGCTCCACCTCCTTCCCCCGGCGCCCCTGGCGCAGTGCCTTCTTCGACTGCCAGGCAGCGTCCTCCTCCTGCAGATGGGCGGCGTCCAGCATCACCAGCCGGGCCAGCTCCCGGCTGGCGGCGGTGGTGATGATCTCACCGCGGAAGCCCTGTTTCGCCAGCAGCGGGATGCGTCCGCAGTGATCCAGGTGGGCGTGGGTCAGCAGCAGGCAGTCGATCTCCTCCGGGTCGAAGCCGAACGGCTGGTGGTTCTCCGCGTTGAGTTCGTGTCCGCCCTGGTAGAGGCCGCAGTCGATCAGGATCCTGCGGCCGTTGCAGGAGATCATGTGGCAGGAGCCGGTGACGCCGTGATCGGCGCCGTGAAAGGAGATGTCCATGGTTCGTCTTCCTGTGTCGGTCGGGTGTGTGCATGGCGGCTCAGCGCTGCCACAGGATCTGCGGGCTCTCCAGCGGCAGCAGCGCCTCGGGGTGATGGGGCCGGACCCGCGGCGTATAGTCCGTCGTCGACCGGCCGGTCTCGATCCGGCAGCGGTAGAGATAGCCGTTGACCGATCCGGCCAGCGTCTCCCCCCGCTCCATCGGGTACAGCTCCCGCGGGGCGTCGGCGAACAGCTCCACCTGCACATCGTCCGCCGCCAGGTCACCGAGGTAGACGGCGACGCTGAATTCCCGCCCGGGGCCGTCGCCGCCGACCGTCAGGTCGCCGAAGTGGAGCATCGACCAGTGCTCCTGGATTCGCCGGCGCCACTGGTTCAGTTCCCCGGCGATGGCGCCCCGGTCGCGGGCGCGTCGCCGGTAGCGACCGGCCAGTTCCCCGTAATAGTTCTCCACGTACTCCCGGAGCATGCGATTGGCCGAGAAGCGCGGCGTCAGTTCCGCCATGCTGGTGCGGATCCGCTCCACCCACTCCCGGGGAATGCCGTGGGCGTCGCGCCGGTAGAAGCAGGGGACCACCTCCTGCTCCAGCAGCCGGTAGAGGGCAGCGGCCTCGGCGGCGTCCCAGGCCGGGTCCTCGTCGTGCTCCCGGCGGTCACCGATGGCCCAGCCGACGCCGGGTGCGAACGCCTCGGCCCACCAGCCGTCGAGCTCGGACAGGTTGAGCCCGCCGTTGGAGAGCACCTTCATGCCGCTGGTACCGCTCGCCTCCCACGGCCGGCGCGGGGTGTTGATCCAGAGATCGGCCCCCTGTACCAGCTGCTCGGCGACGCGGATGTCGTAGTCGTTGAGGAACACCACCCGGCTGTGCAGCCGGTAGTCGGCGATGAAACGGATCCATTGCTGGATCATCGCCTTGCCGGGCTCGTCCGCCGGGTGGGCCTTGCCGGCGATCACCAGCTGCACCGGTCGCTGGGGATCGGTCAGCAGGCGCGCCAGCCGGTCCGGGTCGTGCAGCAGCAGGTTGGGGCGCTTGTAGCTGGTGAATCGGCGGGCGAAGCAGAGGGTGAGGGTGTTGGGGTCCAGCAGTTCGGTGGACTGGTCCGGGCCGACCGCACCCGATTCGGCCCATTGCCGGCGCAGGCGGGCGCGGGCGTAGTCGATCAGCTGGCGGCGGCCCCCGGTGCGCAGCGACCAGAACGCCTCGTCCGGCAGGCGGCGGATGTCGTCGGCGGTGGATTCCAGGGTGCCCAGCCAGCGCTGTTTGCCGCAGGCCTCGGTCCAGAACCGGTCCGACCGGGCCGAGTCCCAGGAGGGGACGTGGACGCCGTTGGTGACGTGGCCGACGGGGACCTCCTCCTGTGGCCAGCGCGGAAACAGGGAGCGGAACAGCTCCCGGCTCACCTCGCCGTGCAGCCGGCTGACCCCGTTGATGGCGCCGGCTCCGCGGATCGCCAGCCAGGCCATGTTGAACGCTGCATCGTCTCCGGCGCCGGGGGCGCGCCCGAGCGACAACAGGTGTTCCGGCTCGATACCGAGCCGATTGCAGTAGCGCGTCAGGTAGAGACGGGTCAGCTCCGGATCGAAGCGGTCGAAGCCGGCGGCGACCGGCGTGTGGGTGGTGAACAGGTTGCCGGCACGGGTGGCGGTGAGGGCGGTATCGAAGTCACAGCCGTTGCGGTGGCGGAAGCCGTTGGCCCGGGCCAGCACGGCGAAGGCGGCGTGCCCTTCGTTGAGGTGGCACACCTCCGGATCGAGTCCCAGCGCCTGCAGCAGGTGCCAGCCGCCGATCCCCAGTACCATCTCCTGCTGCAGCCGCAGCTCCGGACCGCCACCGTAGAGTTCGCCGGTGATGCCCCGGTCGGGGGGGCTGTTGAGCGGGTCGTTGCTGTCCAGGAGATAGAGCGTCACCCGCCCGACCCGGGCCTGCCACACCTGCAGGCGCAGGGTGCGGCCCGGCAGCGGCACCGATACCCGCAACCATTCGCCGCTGCTGTTGCGGACCGGCATCACCGGCATCTGGATGGGATCGTTGTAGGGGTAGAACTCCCGCTGCCGGCCATGGCTGTCCAGCACCTGGCGGAAGTAGCCCTGCTGATAGAGCAGGCTGATCCCGACCAGCGGCACGTCCAGGTCGCTGGCCGTCTTCAGGCAGTCGCCGGCGAGGATGCCGAGCCCGCCGGAGTAGAGCGGCAGCACCTCGGTCAGGCCGAACTCCATGCTGAAATAGGCAATGCAGCCGGGTTGCCGCCCGGGCGACTGTTGCCGGAACCAGCCCGGCTCGCGCAGGGCGTGCCGCTGCTGTTCCATCAGCTGGTCGAGGTGGCGGGTGAATTCCGCATCCGCGGCCAGCCGTTGCAGCCGCTGGCCGGAGACGCTCTGCAGGATCAGCCAGGGGTTGTGGGTCTGCTGCCACAGCTTCGGATCCAGCCGCGCCCACAGGGCATCGGAGGCGTGGTTCCAGCACCAGCGCATGTTGAGGGCCAGGTCGGCCAGCGCCTCCAGTCC
>DRKP01000087.1 GCA_011051715.1 Sedimenticola thiotaurini
GCAGATCGGGCGAACCTGTCTGTGATATTAACCCGGCAACCTAATATGTCGTATTCAGAGCCTCAGGCATCTTCCCTGTCAAGGCGCGTGCCGCAGGCAAGGGTGGTTCCCTTGGCAAGGCACGCAACGCCGAGAGGGGAGATGTCTGAGGCTCCTAACCTGTTGAAATCAAATGATAGGCCGTGCTGTGCGCGTCCGCGGACTGCGTTGTCGAAACTGGCTGTAGAAGTGCTACAGCGGCGTTTCGACGCCTTGCCGCGAACGCGCACAGCACGGCTGAACACGATATATTAGGTTGCCGGGTTAATTGCTGTGCTGCTGTCAGTATCCGGCTACGATCCCAGGATATCTGCGGGTTCGCCGCCGAGCACATAGTGCATCCGGGTGAACCTGGCCCTGAGCGCGGCGGTTTCGGCGGCGATCGATTCAGGGGAGTCGGCCGTCAGGCCCCGCGCCACCAGTGAGGCGAGCTGCCCGATGTCGTCCCTGGTCACCCCCCGTCGAACCAGTTCCGGCGTGCCGATCCGGAGCCCGTTCATGTCACCCTCCACGGGCCCGATCGGGAGTCCGATGCCGCAGCTGAGGAAACCGGCCTTGCGCAGCCGCCGCGAGGCCTGCTGTCCGCCGCCGCAGAAGGCGGCCTCGATGGCAAACTGGTGTGACCTGGTGAATCCCTGCGCCTTGCCATACACCGGGATGCCTTCGCTATCCAGGGCCCCGGCAAAGCTGCGGGCAACCTGAATCATGGCGTCCGCATAGGCGGCCCCGTATTCGCGCCAGTCGAGCATGGTGAGCGCCAGGGCCGCCGATTTCGCCACATCGAAATTGGCCGTCATTCCGGGAAAGGCGATCGCTTCGAGTTTCTGGGCCAGATCTGCATCATTGGTCACGACGAGACCGCCGGGTGGCCCGCCGAGGCTCTTGTAGGTGCTCATGGTCATCAGGTGGGCCCCCTCGGACAGAGGATCGGGCCATGCACCACCGGCGATGATCCCGCACTGGTGCGCTGCGTCGAACAGGACCCGGGCACCGACCTCGTCGGCGATGGAGCGGATTTCGCGCACCGGATGGGGAAACAGATTCAGGCTGCCGCCAATGGTGATCAGGCTGGGCCCGATGCGCCGGGCCAGCCGGCGCAGCCCGTCGAGATCCACTGTGTAGTTTCCCGCATCCACCGGGGCCGGGTGGGTCTTCAGCCCGTAGAGGCCGGCGCAGCCGGCCGCATGATGGGTGACATGACCACCGATCTCCGGTGGTGGCGCGATGATCCGGTCACCGGGCCGGCAGGTGGCCATGAAGGCGTAGAGGTTGCCCATCGAGCCCGAGGGCAGCCTGATCTCGGCAAAGCGGGCGTGGAATAGCTCCGCACACAGCTCCGCCGCAATCACCTCGATCTCCTCGATCGCCTCGAGGCCGGTTTCGTACTTGTCACCGGGATAACCCAGCGAGGGGCGACTGCCGAGTCCGCTGGCCAGCAGGGCCTCTGCACGAGGGTTCATCACGTTGGCGGCCGGATCGAGATTGAAGCACTCCTGTTCGTGGATCGAACGGTTACGCTCAATGAGTCGATGAATGTGCCGGGTGATTGCCGGAGTATCGGAATCGGCCGTCTCGCTGGCGATGCGTCGGGCGAACGAATCGCAGTGGCCGGGAAGCCAGGGACGGTGATGAAGCGCGGTCATATGCAGAATCTCCGAATCGGGAGAGGATGGGGAAGTGGAGGAAATGCCACATCAGCGCATCGGGTATCCGTTCGGCCTCCTGGGGTATGGTCGGTGCGGTCCGGCGGACCGGCACTGGTCGCCATTACCCTCTCCAGGCCGCAGCATACCCCAGATTTTTCGGTTTGAGTAATGTCGATCAAACAGATACTGCAGCGATATCGGCGGTAGCGATACCGTTCACCTGATCGGGCAGTGGTGGAGTGAAAATTCCCATGGCCTCGATTGAGCGGGTGATCCCGTGCGATCCAGGGAATCTTGAAATTGACTGAAATCATGGAATACCTCTTTCGCTGGTGAGTCGTGTTGACAGGGAAGAGGGCCGATCGTTAGATGATTCAAGCGAACCCCTCGCAGGATGAGCCGTGGGAGGCGGCAGGATGTATCGCCATTCCGTAGTGGAGGGGGCACGCACCGGCCCTCTGCAAAACCACGTTCTATCCATGGCCCTGTTGCCCATTCAGGTGCCGGTGGTGCTGGTCTGCACCTTTCTCCTCGTGTTGTTGTGGCTGTTTCCGTTCTTGTCCGCATTTGCATCCGAGAACGCCCCTGTGTCGCGACTTGCTGGTACCGCTTCTGTTGCCGAAGAGACCATCGGTAACGGGATCTGGCGCAAGGATCCAGGTGTTTCGATAGCACAACAACTGGACTCGGTCGTCGTCGACAATGCCACCAAGTATGCCATTCTCAGCGTGCTTGCTGTGGTGCCTTATACATCGACTTTCGCGATCGCGGCCTTTACCAAAGAAGGGGTAAAGGATGCTGCGGCTGCGGTTGCACGTGGCATTGTCGATGCGTTGTCACTCACGGAGGAGCAGCGATGGCGTGCACAGCACCAGATCAGCCTTTTGCAGGCCTATGGAAACTGGGCCGGATTTCTGCAAAGCATGGCCGAAATCACCGGGATGAGTACTGGAGAGTTTGCAACCGAACTGGGCACCATCCAGTCCACGATGAAGGATCTGGCAGATGGCATGGCCGCCATGCAGATGGATCCCGGCGGGGTGGGGGCGTCGGGTTACCGGGCCATGATCTCCTTTGCGGACAGTGCAGCCGCCGATTGTGGCTTCGAAACGGCCGGCAGAATCTACCGGGAAGCGCAAAGGGATCTCCAGACTTTCCGAACCGAGATGTTGCGGGGTCTGCAGGACAGCTTCATGAGGATGAACCGCAGGGAACCTCCGGCATTGCAGGCGCTGCTGAATACCAGGGATATCCCGCTGCCCAATGACAACCCCTTTATCGAACGCATCGCGCATGAGTTTCTGATCTACCGGAATGAATACAGGGCGGCGGACAAATTGCTTGCAGAGCTGCCGGAGAAGATCGACGCCCTGAAGCCGGCGGCCCAATCCTACAACAAGCAAAAGGAAGAGGTGAAAGCACTGCTGAAACAGGCAGCTGCTGATCTGGAGAGCTGCAGACTGGACCGCTGCAGAAGAGCCCTGGATCAGATCAGGTTCAACTATTTCAGATTCCGGATACTGAGTTCCGAGGAGCGGGCAACCAGGGATGGCTGCTGGGGCTGGGCCGTGGATACCTGGAGCCGGATCGACCGGAAGTACCAGAACTACGCGCAGTCCAGCCGTCCCAGCTGGAGGAGCCGTGAGGTGGAGAAGCTGTATCTGGAGGGAATCGAAGCTCTCAGGGAGTGCCAGATCGACAAGGCGCTGGATGCGTTGGCTCGGATGGAAACACTGCGCCTGCGCTTTGAGCACCTGCCCGGTGGGGAAGGTATGCAATGTTCGGCTGCCGATGGCTCACGGCAGCGGGAACGGACCCTGGACCGGGAGATCCGTCGATTTATCGAGGAGGATCTGTGTGCCGAACAAACGGAGGAAGGGCAGGGCGGCAGCAGCGGAACGCCGATGAACAATGGGCAGCCGCGCTCACGCGGCGAAGCACCGCGGCCCGGCTCCGACACGGAAAGGAGTGGGCAGGTCCGGCCAGTCGACAGACCCGGCGACAGGGATCGCGATGGCGTGTCCGATGCAGAGGACAACTGCCCGATGACATACAACCCGTTTCAGGAGGACATGGATCGGGATGGAAAGGGCGATCTGTGTGACGACAGCGATGGGGATGGGATCCTGGATGCCAGGGACAACTGTCCTGCTGTCCCCAACCGCGAGCAGGTCGACAGCGATGGAAACGGGATTGGTGATGCCTGCCAGGACTCCGACTTTGATGGCGTCAGTGATGCCAATGACAACTGCCCACAAAACGCAAATCCGGATCAACTCGATAGCGACCACAACGGCATCGGCGACGCCTGCGAACCGGTTCGGCAAACTGGGAACATGTGTGCAAGTGACAACGATTGCCCCATCGGATACCAATGTATCGATGGCAGGTGCCGTCACAACAGTACTCCCGGGCCGCAGGCGGATGGCGGGCGCACGCCACAGCCACAGGATTCGGGCACTGGATCGGTACGATCGCCGGTTGTTCAGAATCGCCCGGAGGGGCAATCGACTGTACAGGAGGCCCTTTCACTGTTTGGTGCGAGAGAGAGGGAGCGAGACCGCGCAATCAGGGATCGTGCCGGGAGTTCGGACAGACATGCCCCCCGCAGTGGCTATACGATGAGGGATCTGCAGCGCCAGATGCAGAGGGGAAGGCAGCAGGTCGGCGCAATTTCCCATGGCGGTCAGAGACCACCGGGAAATCCACCACAGCCACCGGCGAATCATCCCCGTCCGCCTGGCGCAGGGCGCACAAGTGCTCACGCGCCGGCGACTGGCGGGACCGCTGTTCCCGCGTCGAAGCCTCCACGACATCGTGGTACATCACCTGGAAATGGTGCCGCCAGCAGCCTCTACTACTTGTTTCAGATCAATGCCCGCTACAGGGAGGGAAAGCGTCCCTGTCGCTATGAGAGTTATCAGGTCATGAATCTCTCTCCGGAAGACGTCGACTACTACAAGCAGGGCCTGGAACAGACGGTCCGGACAGCGTTGGGTGGGCGAAGGATCGAGCGTATTTCGATACGGGTCAAGAGCAGCAGCCCTGACAAGATCGTCAGCCCTCAGGGCAGGGGTGCCTGGTGTTTCAATCCGTGAAAGGACAGTGGGGATGAAGGTCAGTCTGCCCAGAAGCATATTGTTCATCCGGATGGTTGTTCTGGTTCTTCTTTTCCCAGTGGTCGCGGCTGGCTGGGCAGCTGAGCCGGCCTGGGGTCTGCGGATCGCAGAACGTGCAAACGCAGAGGGTGCGGTCGTGACCGGGGTCACGCCGGGTGGCAACGCTGCCGGGGCCGGTCTGGCCCGTGGAGACGTCATCTTGCGTGCCAATGGACGGAGAGTGATCACCGCGGCAGATCTCGCCGGTTACCTGAGAGGGCTGCCCAGCGGATCCAGTGTCGTTTTGACCGTGGAACGGAACGGTTGGGAAAAGGAGATGACGATTGTGCGGGGTGGAACAGCCGGGCAGGGCTCCTTCGGTCCCGTACACGATGGTGCCACCGGACCAGACGCAGGGGTACGCAGACCAACTGATACTGGACCGCTCAAGGCAACGGTTGCAGTCGGTGACTTCCAGGTGAAGGCAAAGCATGGCGCCGAGTACATTGGTGACGGCCTGCGCGAAATGCTGCTTACCGCCCTGTATGACAGCCGCCGATTCATCGTCGTCGAGCGAATCGATATCAAGGGAATCACCGCCGAACAGGCACTGTCCAGATCCTCGATGGCGAGGGCGGATCAAGCCATTCCCACTGCGGGCATGGATGTTGCGGATATCATGATCTATGGCACTGTTACAGAATTTATGGCGGATGCTTCCGGTATGGGAACCGGCATCGGTTCCGATGCCCTTCCCTTTAATCTGAGTACCCAGAGCCGGAAGAGCTATCTGGGGTTGGATTTTCGCGTTGTCGATGTCCGGACGGGGCGGTTGATTCTGGCCAGGCATCTGGCGGGAAACGCCGATGCGTCCATGGGCACAATGAGTGCGGCACCCACCGCCTCCGCCCACTCGATGCCATTTTCATTTGGTGCGTTCAGAAATACGCCGTTGGAAAGGGTGGTGCGCAGCCTGGTGAACAGGGTGGTGGTCTACATCACCAACAATCTGCCAAAACGGTATTTCAGGCATCGTTGACATCATGCCGGGGGCGGCAGTTTCCGGTATTTCAGGTAGTGACGACCTCAATCCGCGCGCCGTCGGCGGTCCGTGATGGTGTTGTGCATCAGCGGAAAAGATCCCACTTACAGATGCCGGAAGTATCTCCGGGGAATGTTGTTGACCAGAAAATAGGTTGCCCTTCGGATGCAATTGCGGATTGCAGCTTCCATCGGCGTTTTCCGGTATGCCTTCAAAGCGATGGGGACGGTGAGATTTCCGGCCGTGATCGAGCCGGCCATGGTGCCCGAGTATTGCTGAGCCACACCGGGTATCGCCTTGGCTGCCAGCACTCTGCCTGTTCTTGAGTCAACGGCGCGAATATCGATGGTCATTTCCGCATATTTCGACGACTGACTCACGCCCATCGCCGTGCCTGCGAGGGGGTTGGAGAATGAGATGCCTCCCGCTTCCGGCTGGAATTCTGAAACGACGCCATAGATGATGATATCGGCGATTTCCATCCTGCCGGCCTGAGCCTGATTTTCCGCCGCCGTCGTGCCCTTGTGGGCCAACGTCTGTTCCGCCACGAGACCGGCCAGGTCCATGCGTTCGAGCACGATGAAATAGCCACTCTGGTGGAGGGATGTCAGTAGCATTTCACGCAGACCGTCCCCGATTGCCCGGTTGGCGTGAGCGGCCTTGACCTGAAAATCCCCTACCGCGACCAAGGCCTTCCGTCGGTCATGGTCTGCTGCTTCTGTATTCGATCGTTCTTTTTGTGCCGCCCTGGCCCGTTCAACGAACTCCCCGAGCTGCTGCAGGGTCATCCCGCGCGCCGGCGCGGATGTGATGTGAATGGTTTTTTTCCATCCGTTTCTGAGTATGCGCAGGTCGAATTCTCCAGATCCCCGGTACGACTGTATCGCACTTGCCAGGTCCCGGGCGGCTCGAATGCTGTGGCCGTCGAAGGAGACGATGATGTCACCAACGGCCAGGCCATGGGTTGCAGCGATGCCACCAGGGGTGATGGAGACAATCAATGCGCCTGGAGTGGCTTCCTCCGCATCCTTTATATCGACGCCAAGACGGATGTGCTGCGTCGATGCCTCTTCGGTCGAATTCTGTTCGATCTCGATCCGCTTCCGCCACCCATCGCGCAGAATGGTGAACGGGACCCCGCCTTTTTTCCGGTTGCCAGTGCTCAGCCGAACCAGCGCTTCGGCATTGGCCACCGGATGCCCGTCGTATTCGACGATGATATCCCCAGGCTTTACCCCCGCACGCTCGGCAGAAGATCCCGGCTCCACCCCCACGACCAGTATGCGGCCATCGGATGTATTCCTGATCAGCATGCCGAACCCGGCGGATGCGTCCCCCGTTGCCAGCAGAAGCATGATCAGAACCATCAGGTATCTGCAGGCAAGGTGACGGTACAGCTCCCGCAGTTTCATGATCCGGATGCAGCCTTCGAAAGGAGCACGGGTATCACAGTGAGTACTCTTTTCCTCCTGCCGGCCCGCCAGGTTCGACCGGCACGACCGGTTCCGGGGCGGGTGCTGGTCGAAAGTCGCTCGGGGGCGGATGGCGGACCCGATTCCTGGCTGCCTCCACGATCAGCCGATTGAATGCCGACTCGAACCGGTCAACACACTCGCCACCCTCATCCCAGTAGGCCATGTTGCTGCTGACAGAACACTCGGCAGCCGCCCGTATGGTGCCCGGTGCAACCTCCATCACCTTCACTGCGAGATAGATGGTCATGGTCTCCATGCCCAGAGTGATCTTTTCGGTCTTCTCGCCACGAAGGAAACCTGTTGTTTCGTCCTGGCTGGTGGGCCAGAAACCGATCTCCTGCATGGCGCGGGCTGCGATTCGGGTTGCTTCGGCCACACCTATTCCGGGGGTCGGCGGAAGATTCAGAGCGCGATGCGATGGTCCGGCGCATGCAACGAGAAAGATTGCCAGAAACAACACCGGCAACAGTGTCCTGTGGTCTGGTGCAGGCGGGGGTGACATCCGTTTCGTGGCTCGAGGCGGTCGATATTGCATGGCGGCCCTCGCTATGGTCGATGTGTTGTTCTTCGGCGTCTGCATACCCCGTGGATACAGTTGGCGTGCGAATTCGCCTCCCTTTGCCGAAACCATGTACCGATCGTTTCCGGGAAAGCAAATGGTCTGCGCTGCACTTCTGCAGGAGAGGTATTCTTGCCCATCCCCGATGATTCATTTTCGCAGGATTGGGCAGGACATGAAACAGGCCAGGGGAGGTTCATGCCGAGGGATTGCTGTCGATCATTGCCTTGTGTGGGCACGACATGAACGAAGTGAATGGCGCGCCCGAAGGGGTGAGCCTGGACCGTCATGCCGGTGGCATGACGCAGCCAGGGGAACGCCCCGAAGGGGCAGGAAATCCCTTGTGTGGGCACGACATGAACGAAGTGAATGGCGCGCCCGAAGGGATTCGAACCCCTGGCCTCTGCCTCCGGAGGGCAGCGCTCTATCCAGCTGAGCTACGGGCGCTAGACTCTGGTCGTTTCCCGGGTGCTTCCCGGGGGACCGACGGCTTCGGTGGCGGCGGGGCAGGAATCGGGATGCCGACCGTCTGCCGGGGAGCCGCGACACGGTTCACCGAAGACCGCGTATATTACCCTCCCGAATTTCCGGCGTCTATGGCGAATGGTCGATCTTTTCGGCGATTGCCGCTATACTCCGACGCTGCTAAATCATCAGATGCTGATATTCGGAGGGGCTGACAGTGGATCAGAAGCTATTTTCCATCGCAGGAACCGCTTTCATGGGCTTGGCCGTGCTGGTTGCCGGCAGCCAGGCCGTCGCCGAGGTTCGTCCCGACGTGGTCGAGCGCATCAGCCCCATCGGCCATGTCGTCGTCTCCGGGCAGGCGAAGCAGGAGACCGCGTCTTCGCCCGCGGCGGCGCAGAAGGCCGAAGCGGCACCGGCTGCTTCCCCGGCCCCGGCTTCCGCACCGGCCCCGGCTTCCGCACCGGCCCCTGCGCCCGCCCCGGCTGCCGGCGGTGGTTCCGATGGCGCGGCGCTCTATGCGGCCAAGGGCTGCGCCGCCTGCCATGGCCCGAATGGCAGCAAGACCACCATGCCGGTCTATCCCAGGATTGCCGGTCAGGGGAGCGCCTACCTGGTGGCCCAGATGAAGGACATCAAGAGCGGCGCCCGCAACAACGGCCAGACCATGATCATGAAGGGGATCATCGCCCAGGTCTCCGATGCGGAGATGAAGGCCATCGCCGACTGGCTGGCGACCCAATAGGCCGGAGATCCCGGCCTGACCGGGCCATACCGCCTTCGGGCGATCCAGAACCGGGCCGGAAGGCCCGGTTCTTGTTTCCAGGGCCGGCCATCGGTACCCGCCACTATTGCCCGGGGGCGCCCGTCGCCTTGGCCGATGGGAGCGGAGGAGCAGATCGGCGCAACGCCGATTGTCGGCCACCGCGGTGAGTCGCTACACTGGCGGTGTTCCGCGCTGGAGGAGGGACCGGTCATGCCACGCCCCCTGTCGATCATCATGCTGCTGGCGCTGCTGCTTCTGGGCGCCTGCTCCGGCTCCCCGAAGCGGCCGGTGTTCTACCCCAATGCCCACTCCCGCTCGGTCGACCGCGCGCAGATGGATCGCGACATCGACCTCTGCATGGCGCAGGCGCGGGACGCCGGCGTGCAACAGAACAAAGACGGAGAGGTGGGCCGCAAGGCCGTCGGTGGTGCCGCGATCGGGGGCGTCTCTGCCGGGGCCTGGGGACTGGTCCGGGGGGACGCCGGTGAGCGGGCGTTGGCGGGGGCTCTGGCTGGGGCGGCCGGTGGCGGTGTCGCCGGGGCGCTGGATTCCACCCGGTTGAATCCTACCTTCAAGCGGTTCGTCGAGCGCTGTCTGCGGGACCGGGGATACGAGGTGATCGGCTGGGAGTGATGGTGCCGGCCGGCTTCATCCCCCGCCCAGCATGGCCCGCAGATTGGCCAGGTGGGCGCTGCCCCGCTCCTTTTTCCGCTCCCGGGTCATGCCATCGTCCCTGCCCTCCCAGAGCAGATCCCCGGGCGGCAGCTCTTCCAGGAAGCGACTGGGCTCGCAGGCACCGATCTCGCCGAAGCGACGGCGCTTGCGGGCATAGCTGATGGTCAGCTGGCGCCGGGCGCGGGTGATGCCGACATAGGCGAGGCGCCGCTCCTCCTCGATATCGTCCCCCTCGATGCTGCTGCGGTGGGGCAGCAGTTCCTCCTCCATCCCGACCAGGAACACACAGGGAAACTCCAGCCCCTTGGCCGAGTGCAGGGTCATCAGGTGGACGCGGTCGCCGCCGCTGTCGTCCTCCTGCCGCTCCAGTACGTCCTGCAGCGCCAGGTGGCGCACCATCTCCGACAGGCCCCCGCCGCCGTGTTCGCCCTGCTGCAGCCGCTCCAGCCACTGCACCAGCTCCTGCACATTGTCCCAGCGCCGCTCGGCGGCGCGCTCACTGCTGCTGGTTTCGCGAAGCCAGTTCTGGTAGTCCAGCTCGTCGAGCAGGGCGTGCAGCGTCGCCACCGGCCGATCGGTCCGGGCCCGCTGCCGGTAGCCGGCGATCCAGCGGCCGAACGCACGGACGCGCTCCAGCGGCCGGCCGGAGAGATGCTGCTCCAGCC
This sequence comes from Sedimenticola thiotaurini, assembly GCA_011051715.1. Classification (GTDB taxonomy): domain Bacteria; phylum Pseudomonadota; class Gammaproteobacteria; order Chromatiales; family Chromatiaceae; genus HyVt-443. Next base: position 10,431 of record DRKP01000087.1, read on the forward strand.
CCAGCTCACCACAGGCGGCGAGCAGGGGGATCCGGCGGCTGCTGGCATAGCCGCCCAGTTTCTCCAGGGTGCCCGGACCGATCTCCCGGCGCGGTGTGTTGACGATGCGCAGGAAGGCGGCGTCGTCGTCCGGGTTGGCCAGCAGCCGCAGGTAGGCCATCAGATCCTTCACTTCGGCGCGGCTGAAGAACGAGGTGCCGCCGGAGAGGTAGTAGGGGATCTCATGCTGCCGCAGCGTGGTCTCGAACAGCCGCGCCTGGTGGTTGCTGCGGTAGAGGATGGCGTAGTCGCCATAGGAACTGCTGCGGGTGAAGCGGTGGTGGATGATCTCGGAGACCACCTTCTCCGCTTCGTGCCGTTCGTCGTTGCAGGGCATGACGCGGATCGGGTCGCCGGGGCCAAGCTCGCTCCAGAGCCGCTTCTCGAACACATGGGGATTGTTGGCGATGAGGCGGTTGGCCGCCCCCAGGATACGTCCCGTGGAGCGGTAGTTCTGCTCCAGTTTGATCACTTTCAGGCGCGGAAAGTCGAGTTTCAGCTGCTGCAGGTTCTCCGGGCGCGCCCCGCGCCAGGCGTAGATCGACTGGTCGTCGTCGCCCACCACGGTCAGGCCGCCGCGTACCCCCACCAGCAGCCTCACCAGCCGGTACTGGCTCAGGTTGGTATCCTGGTACTCGTCCACCAGCAGGTGGCGGATGCGGTTCTGCCACCGCTCCAGTATCTCCGGCTGCTGCTGGAACAGTTGCACCGGCAGCAGGATCAGATCGTCGAAGTCGACCGCATTGTAGGCGCGCAGGGCACGCTGGTAGGCGGCGTAGAGACGGGCGGCGTGGGCGGACTGCTCGTCGTCGGCCCGGGCCAGGGCCTGTTCCGGCGTGAGCAGGGCGTTCTTCCACCCGGAGATCCGCCAGGCCAGTGCCCGGGCGTCGTCGTCGCCGTCGTCGATCCGCAGCAGTTCCCGCAGCAGGCCACAGCTGTCCTGGTCGTCGAACAGGCTGAATCCGGCCTTCAGACCCAGCTGCCGCTGTTCCCGCCGCAGGATGTTCAGTCCCAGGGTGTGGAAGGTGGCGATGGTGGGCCCGCCGCTGTGCCGGCCCTGCAGCAGCTCCCCCACCCGGGCCTTCATCTCCCGCGCCGCCTTGTTGGTGAAGGTGACGGCGGCGACCTGGCGCGGCGCCAGCCCCACCTCGTCGATCAGGTGGACGATCTTGCGGGTGATGACGCGGGTCTTGCCGGAGCCGGCGCCGGCCAGTACCAGCAGGGGCCCGTCGATATGGCGTACCGCCGCCTGCTGCTGTGGGTTCAGCCTGGAGGTCAAGGTGGTCGGCTCCCGGTCGATCTATGGAAAAGAGAGTGGAAAAGAGGGCGGCATTTTCCTGGTATTATGCCGCCGAGTAAATGGACCCATCACGACCGGACCGGTGAATCGATGACGGACAAGAGTGGTTTTTCGGCGGCGGCGCCGGCCAACGGCCAGCTGACCCGCGAATCCTGGAAGGTGTTCCAGATCATGTCCGAGTTCGTCGA
>DRKP01000088.1 GCA_011051715.1 Sedimenticola thiotaurini
GGGCTGCCGGCAGCATCATCGACCGACCGCCACAATCAGGTGAATTGAAGGATTCTGGAGGTATGAGGAGTATGAACAGGCTAACCGCATTCAGGGAGAGGCAGGACGAGCTGCTGGGCATGATCGACGAACTCCGGGTGATGCTGAAACCCGAACAGCTGGTGGTTCTGCCCAACGCAAAGGCGGCCCATGAGCACATCTGCACGCTGGGCAAGAAGCTGAAAGAGCATCTGGCGGAGGAGGACAAGGGCCTCTATCCCCCCCTGCTGACCCATGACGATCCCAAACTGAAATCCCTGGCCTGGGGTTTCATCAGCGGTGAGAAGCCGTTGCGCAAGCAGTTCGACAGCTACTACCAGAAATGGCTGAAGAACTGCGACTTCAAGTTCGAAGACGCCTTCATCAGCGAGACCATGGAGGTGTTCGAGGCGATCGAGACCAGGATCGAGCGGGAGCAGTCGGTACTGCTGCCGAAGTTGGAGGAGAGCGGGGTCTTCGCGACCACCGCGGTTTGACCAAGAAATAAAACAAAAATAATAAAACCCCTCGAGCCGGCGCAAGCCGGCATTTTTTTGTCTGGTCCCATTGGAGGGTCCACTGCGGACCCAGGTATCTTTCCGCCGTTCCGGCCGATGCCGGGAACGACGCCGGTGGCAGGAGCGCCGCTTTTCTGAGTTGATTACAGGGTAATTTGGTCGTAGCATACGCGACGCTGATTTCAACCTGGACCAGTTCCAGATTCATTCGACCAGTGGAGGAATACCAAAGTGGGTGTACTTGTTGGACGCGAAGCTCCTGATTTCACGGCCCCCGCCGTACTCGGCAACGGCGAGATCGTCGATGCATTCAATTTCAAACAGGCCACCGAGGGCAAATACGCGGTGCTGTTCTTTTATCCCCTCGACTTCACCTTCGTCTGCCCGTCCGAGCTGATCGCATTCGATCACCGCCTGGAGGAGTTCACCAAGCGCAACACCGAGGTGATCGGTGTCTCCATCGACTCCCACTTCACCCACAACGCCTGGCGCAACACCCCGGTGAACGAGGGCGGCATCGGCCCGGTACGCTATCCGCTGGTGGCCGACATGACCCACCAGATCTGCAAGGCCTACGATGTGGAGACCCCGGACGGGGCGGTGGCCTTCCGCGGTTCCTTCCTGATCGACCGGGACGGCATCGTGCGCCACCAGGTGGTGAACGACCTGCCCCTGGGCCGCAACATCGACGAGATGCTGCGCATGGTCGAGGCCCTGCAGTTCACCGAGCAGCACGGCGAGGTGTGCCCGGCCGGCTGGCACGAGGGTGACAGCGGCATGAAGGCGACTCCGGACGGGGTGGCCGAGTACCTGGCGGAGAACGCCGAAAAGCTCTGATCACCGCCGCCGGGTTACCGACGAAGCCGGCCGCGGAGAAGCGGCCGGCTTTTTTTCTGCCCGCCGTTCCGGTGTATGATGCCGGTTCCCTGCGCCCCACAGAGTGGAGACCGGTTGGATGACGAAGTTGGCAATCATTGGCGGCTCCGGCTTTCGCAGCCTGGAGGCGCTGGAGATCGTGCACCGGGAGGTGATCCGGACACCCTACGGGGAGCCCTCGGCACCGCTGACCCACGGCCGCTTTCACGGCACCGAAGTGGTCTTCCTTCCACGTCACGGCCACGCCCACACCATCCCTCCACACCGGGTCAACTACCGGGCCAACATCTGGGCCCTGCAGCAGGCCGGCGTCGGGCGCATCGTCGGGGTGGCCGCGGTGGGAGGCCTGCATATGCCCATGGCCCCCGGGCGGCTGGTGATACCGGATCAGATCATCGACTACACCTACGGCCGTGACCATACCTATTTCGAGGGCGATCTGACCCACGTCACCCACATCGATTTCACCGAACCCTACTGCCCGACCCTGCGCCAGGAGCTGCTGGCCGCCGGACAGGCGGCGGGCATCCAGCTGGAGGAGCGGGCCACCTACGGCGCCACCCAGGGACCCCGCCTGGAGACCGCTCGCGAGATCGACCGCATGGAGCGGGACGGCTGCGACCTGGTCGGGATGACCGGAATGCCGGAGGCCGCCCTGGCCCGGGAACTGGAGATCTGTTATGCCTGCTGTGCGGTGGTGGCCAACTGGGCGGCCGGGCGCAGTGACGGGCCCATCGAGATGGAGGAGATCGAACGGCATCTGCAGGGGGGGATGGGGCAGGTGAGAGAGCTGCTCTCCGCCCTGGTCGCCGCCCAGTGACCTTGACATAGCTCATGGCCGATCGCCAGCGGAGCGCCTATCCTTACCTCTTGCGCTGACCCACGACAGAACCGGTCGCCACGGGCACGGGCCGGTCCGGTGGGGGTCATCTTAAGCGGTCGCACGGCCCGCCCTCCGATGGAGCCGTGGCCAGGGAAGCAGCAGGAGTCTCTCGATGGCGGACGAAGAAACAAGAGAAGAGGACGGCAGGAAGGCGGCAGATCGCAAGGCGACGCCGAAGAAGACCAGGAAGAAGGCGGCGAAGAAAAAGACAGCGAAGAAGACGGCGAAGAAAAAAGCGGTCCGAAAGAAGAAGGTCGCGGGGAAAAAGGCGGTCGGGAAGAAGAAGGTGGTTGCCACCAAGACCGCCGATGTGCCGGAGAAGCCTTCCGGTGCGACCCCGCCCACCGGTGGGACCGTCGTCACACGGGAACCGGCAGATACCCCTTCTCCCGGGCCCGCGGCGACCGGTGTCCGGCCTGGCGGCGACGAAGAACCCACAGCAAGCAAGGAGACGGGAATCATGGCTGAAGAAACCCCCCAATCCCAATCGTCCGGCAGCGGCGGGTCCGCGCTGGGATTCTGGCCCAAGGTCGCCTTCTGGGTGATCGTGATCGTGGCCGGATTCATGTATATCCGGCAACTGGCCCACGAGGGCCGGCCAGTGCCCCCTCCGGCACAGGTGAAGACCGCTACCGGGGAGATGGAGCCGGCCCCGGCGACCAGCGGGGAGACCGCTCCTGGCGCGGTGGCGGTCGAGGTCATCGAAGTGGAGAGCCTGGTGGTGGAGAAGGCCCCGCCGGCGCAGCCGCAAGGTGCCGGGGCGACACCGCAGGAGGCGCCACCCGAGACCGCTGCCGAACAGCCTGCGGCCGCGGCCGGGGAGGAGGCGGTGGAACCGGCCGCCGCACCGGTCCCGCAGGTGACCGGGGAGGCCCCTGCGCCGGAGGAGACAGCGGCCAGCACGGAAACGGAACCGGCGGCTGCTCCCGAGGCAACCACCGAAACACCCGCTGATACGGGGGTCGGGGCGACCACCGGGGCGGCGTCCGAAACCACCGCCGGGACCGCTGCCGAAACGACTGCGGAGCCGGCCACCCCGGCCGAGCCCGCTCCGGCGGCGCCTGCGGTGGCGGAAGAGGTCAAGGAGACGCCCGCAGAGACAGCACCGGCCCCGCAGCCGGTCGCTGCCATGGAGACGGCGGTCGCCACGCCGGAGGCGGCGCAGGCGGAACAGCCCGCAGCGGAGCAGCCGGTTGCGGCAGCCGGGGAGACATCCCAACCTCCCGCCGCCGGTGAGACGGAAACGGAGGAGGTGCCCGCGGCCGCAGGCGGGGTCACGCAGGAGGAGCCGGCAAAGGCCTCCGTGGCCACGGGTCGGGTCGCGGAAGAGGAACCGGCGGCCGCCGGCGCGGCGCCCCCGGCACCGTCCATGGCGGAGGAACCGCAGTGGATGGACGAAATCCGGGCCCGCCAGCAGGCGATGGAGGCGCGTCGCCGGGCGTTTCGGGAGCGTTTCGGCTATGGCCGGCCACCGGCAGGGTATGGCGCCGGGAGGGAACCGCGCGCCGCAGCGCCGGAGCAGGAGGGTTCCGGGCCCTACGAGGCACCCGTCGCGCCACCGGCACCACGCTATGTGCCGAACCCCTATGGCGGCTGGCGCTCCTACGACTATCCACGAAACTACGGCTATCGCGCCCCGGGTTACTATGGTGCTCCCGGAACCGCGGCCCCGGCCTGGCCCGGCAGTGGTGGCTACGCCCCCTGGTAGGACAGTGACAGGCGGACCGGCTCCGCCACGGGTGGTATGAAAAAGCCCCGGTCGACACTCGTCGACCGGGGCTTTTTTCGTCAGCGGCCGCTGCCGGTTACTGGTCGCCCCCGGACTCCCCGGTCCCACCGGCAGAAGAGGAACCGGACTGCCCGGCGCTTCCGCCCGCTTCCGCCACGGGGGCCGGCGGCGCCTTGCTCTCCGCCTGGCCCTTGTCAGCGGAGGGGGTCGCCGGCGCACTGCCCTTGTCCTCTCCAGCCGTTGCAGCGCCGCCGCTGGCGCTCCCCTCTTCAGCGGGCTTGGCCTGCTTCTTGCGCGGGGCGGTCTTGCGGCGGGCCGGCCGGCGCTTCGGCTTCGGCTTCTCCTCCCCCTTGGCCTCGGGCGCACCGGTGGTCACCGGGGCCTCGGCAGGGGGGGAGGCGGATTCTGCCGCTGCCGGCGCGCCGCCCGTCTCTGCCGTTTCCCCGGCGGTCTCCTTTTTCGCGGATTCGGGCTTCGCCGATTCGGGGGCCGCCTTCGGAGCCACGGGGGCCTTTTCCGGCTTCACTGCCTCCTTGGCAGCCGCCGTGTCATCGGCCGGCGGTTTTCCCTCCCGGGAGGCTGCAGCGGTGGTTTCGGCGGGTTCCTGGTCCCAGGTTCTCTTCGGCCGGCGATCACGCGGCCGTCCCCGCGGGGCACGGCTTCTGCCTTCCGTCGCGGTATCGGCCCCGGCCTTGCCGGCCGCCGTCTTCTCCGTTTCCCCGGCCGTGCTGTCGGCAGCGGTCGCAGGAGTGGCGGCCTGGGCCTCCTTCTCCTTCGTCTCCGTGCTGGCGCCGCCCTGTTCGTCGCTGGCCGCCGCTGGCGCGCGGCGTCGCCGGCGGCTGCCACCGCGCCGCCCACGACGGCTGGAGGAGCCGCTCTTCTTCGCCTCCTCGGTGCTCCCGGCCTCCTGCCCGGGGCGACCCTCGTCCACCGCCTCGGCGGCCTCGGCCGGTTTTCTGCGCTGCCCCTTCTTCTCGCCCTTGTCGGCGCCTCCCTGGCGGGTGGCGGCAGACCTGGAGCCGCGCCCGGAGCCGCCGCCACTGCGCCGGCCGCCCTGGGCCGGCCGCTTTCTGCCGCGACCGCTGCCGGAACGGCTCTCCTCGCTCTTCGGCCGGCTGCGTCCCTGGGGTTCCGGTTTCCGTTCCTCCTCCCGGGGCTCGGCCTCCTCGCCACCGCGGTCGTGGAAAAGGCTGTTGAGAATCCGCCGGATGAAACCGGTTTCGCTGTGCGCTTCCTGGGCCTTCTGCTGCGGTTTCGGAGTCGCCTCGGCCCTGGTCTCCGCCCGCCGCGGCGCCGGCGTGGCCGGCTTGATACGCTTCACCGCCGGCTCCTCCCCACGGGCCTCCTGCGGGCGCCCGGCGGACTGGGCCTCCGGCTCCGCCGGCTCCTCGACCATCTGATAGCTGGCGCTGGGCTCCTCCCTGGCCGGCTTGTCCTGGGCCCGGACCCGCTCGATCCGGTAGTGGGGGGTATCCAGGTGGATATTGGGGATCAGGACCACCTCGAGGCGCTGGCGCCGCTCGATGTCATGGATCGCCTCCCGCTTCTCGTTGAGCAGGAAGGTGGCGACATCGACCGGCAGCTGGGCCACGATGCGGGCGGTACTCTCCTTCATCGCGTCCTCTTCGATGATGCGCAGCACCGAGAGGCCGAGGGACTCCACGTCCCGGATGAAGCCGTGGCCGCTGCAGCGCGGGCAGACGTGCTGGCTGGACTCGCCCAGGGAAGGGCGCAGACGCTGGCGCGACATCTCCAGCAGGCCGAAGCGGGAGATGCGTCCCACCTGGACCCGGGCCCGGTCCTGCTTCAACGCCTCCTTCAGCCGGTTCTCCACCTCGCGCTGGTTGCGGGATGGCGTCATGTCGATGAAATCGATCACGAACAGGCCGCCCATGTCGCGCAGCCGCAGCTGACGGGCGATCTCGTCGGCCGCCTCCAGGTTGGTGTTGAGGGCGGTCTCCTCGATATCCGCCCCCTTGGTGGAGCGGGCCGAGTTGACGTCGATGGAGGTGAGGGCCTCGGTGTGGTCGATGACGATGGCGCCGCCGGACGGCAGGCGCACCTCGCGCTGGAAGGCCGATTCGATCTGGCTCTCGATCTGGTAACGGCTGAACAGGGGAATGTCATCCTGGTACAGCCGCAGCTTGCGCCGGTTCTGTGGCATCACCTGCTCGATGAACTCGCAGGCCTCGTCGAACACCTCCTTGTTGTCGATCACGATCTCGCCGATATCCGCCCGCAGGTAGTCGCGAATGGAGCGGATGATGACGTTGCTCTCCTGGTAGATCAGGAAGGGCGCGGGCTTGGAGGCGGCAGAGGTCTCGATCGCATTCCACAGCTGCAGCAGGTAGTCCAGGTCCCACTGCAGCTCCTCGGCGCTCTTGCCGACACCTGCGGTGCGCACGATCAGACCCATGCCCTCGGGGATGGAGAGGCTGCTCATGGCCTCGCGCAGCTCGCTGCGGTCCTGGCCCTCGATGCGCCGGGAGACGCCGCCGGCCCGGGGATTGTTGGGCATCAGCACCAGGTAGCGGCCGGCCAGGGAGATGAAGGTGGTGAGGGCGGCGCCCTTGTTGCCGCGCTCCTCCTTGTCGACCTGGACCACGATCTCCTGGCCCTCTTTCACCGCCTCCTTGATGTTGACCCGGCCGCCGGCCTCGCGCGCCTCGGGGGTGAAGTAACTGCGGGAGATCTCCTTCAGCGGCAGGAAGCCGTGGCGTTCACTGCCGTAGTCGACGAAGGCCGCTTCCAGGCTGGGTTCGACCCGGGTGATCCGGGCCTTGTAGATATTGGCCTTCTTCTGCTCGCGGCCGGGGGATTCGATGTCGAGGTTGAACAGTTTCTGGCCATCCACGATGGCCACGCGCAACTCTTCCGGCTGAGTTGCGTTGATCAGCATGCGTTTCATAACGTGTTGTAATTCCTTGGGCACATCCACCGCGCCACGCCGCACCGGGCAATCGGTACGGGGCCGTGTCGATGCCGCCCCTCAGGGCGCATCGGTGCGCCATCCACACGAGGACGGCCTCTAGCCGGTCGGCAACGACGTCGCCGGCGATGCTGTGCATTGGTTCTTTGGAATCCCCGGTTCGGATCGGGCGGGAGGCTATGAGGTGGCTGGGCCGGGATGGCGGCCGGTCGATTCTGCAGCTCGATAGCGTCCGTTGGACGGGACCGGAATTCCCCTATGTCCCTTTCCCGCCGCTGCCTCTGCCGTGTTCCCGTTGGTACCGGGGCAGGCGGAATGATGGTTCGGGCTGCCTGGCGGGGCAGGAAGTGCCGATCCCCCTGGAACCGGCACCAAAAAACTTTTCCAGGTGGTGAAATCACCGTCGGCATCCCGAAGCCGGGGCGCCAATCGCATCACCACCGCGCGAGTATATCGGGTTACCCCCTGCACATCAAATGCCGGTGAGCTGTTATCATAGGGTAAATGTCCGAAACACAACAAAAAAAATCCGCAGTGCGGTACCTGGTGGTGGAGGCGGAATTCGCCGGCCAGCGCATCGACAACTTCCTCATGCGTCTCCTCAGGGGGGTGCCGCGCAGCTATGTCTATCGCATCCTGCGGCGCGGCGAGGTCCGGGTCAACAAGGGGCGGGTCTCGGCCCGCTATCGGCTGGAGGCAGGGGACCGGGTGCGGGTTCCGCCGGTCCACAGCACGGAACCAAAGGCGGTAAGACCCGATGACCGCCTCCTGAAACGGCTCGATCACAGCATAATCGACGAAAATGATCTGTTCCTTGTCATCGACAAGCCGTCCGGACTGGCCGTGCATGGTGGCAGTGGCCTGAACTATGGCGTCATCGAGGCCCTGCGGGTGCTGCGGCCCCAGGCACGGCACCTGGAGCTGGTGCACCGGCTGGACCGGGAGACCTCCGGCTGCCTGTTGATCAGCAAGCGCCGCAGTGCCCTGCGTGTTCTGCACGAACTGATGCGCGGTACCGGCATGGACAAGCGCTACCTTGCCCTGCTCGCCGGCCGCTGGGAGGGGAAGAGGCGGGTGGAAGTGGACGCGCCGCTGCTGAAGAACACCCTGAAGAGCGGCGAGCGGGTGGTGCGGATCGATTCCCGCGGCAAGCGGGCGGTGACCCGCTTCCATGTGCTCCGACGCTACCCGGACGCAACCCTGGTGGAGGCGCGCCTGCTCACCGGCCGCACCCACCAGATCCGGGTGCACGCCGCCCACCTGGGAATGCCGATCCTCGGCGACACCCGCTATGGCGACGCGGAGGCCAACCGCCACTTCCGCCGTCTCGGTCTGAAACGGCTGTTCCTGCACGCCGCGTCCCTGCGCTTCCGCTGGCCGGGGGAGTCGCGGGACCGACACATCGAGGCGCCCCTCGACCCGGCGCTGCAGGCGCTGCTCGAACGTCTCGCCGACGGAGTGGTCCCAGAGTCTTGAATCGCATCCGTCCCCGCCAACGGACGGGGGGCGGAGCACCCGCCAACCACGACTGGAGAGAGTGACCTTGTTGAACCCCTGTTTCGATCTGCTGATCTTCGACTGGGACGGCACCCTGATGGACTCGGAGGCCCGGATCGTCGCCTGCATGCAGGCGGCGGCGGTCGATCTCGGTCTGCCGGTCCCCGGCCGGGAGCGGACCCGCGACATCATCGGCCTGGGACTGGACGAGGCGATTCGCAGCCTGTTCCCGGACATCGATGCCACCGGCACGGAGCAGATGGTGCAACGCTACCGGCACCACTACCTGGTGGCGAACGAGACCCCGACACCCCTGTTCGAGGGCGCGGCGGAGGTGGTGACGACGCTGCACGACGCCGGCTATCTGCTGGCGGTGGCCACCGGCAAGGGTCGTCGCGGACTGGACCGCTCACTGCGGCAGACCGGGCTGGAGCCGCTGTTCCATGCCACCCGCTGCGCCGACGAGAGCCGCTCCAAGCCGGACCCGGACATGCTGCTGCAGCTGCTGGAGGAGCTGGGGGTGGAGCCGGCCCGGGCCCTCATGATCGGTGACACCGAGTACGACCTGCAGATGGCCGCCAACGCGGGCACCGCCGGACTGGCCGTGGGTTACGGTGTGCACAGCCGGGAGCGGCTGCTGCGCCATCGGCCAGTGCACTGCATCGACGATATTCGCGAACTCACCGGCTGGCTCGGCAGCAGCGCGGCCGGAATCGACCACAGGAGCCGGGCATGAGTACGGAAGAGAAGGGGGCAGGGGGCAGGGAGGAGGACGAGAGCAAGCGCTGGGAGCGGGAACTGGTCCACAAGCTGGCCTTCTCGGCCCTCGACGAGCAGCGCCGGGCGCGACGCTGGGGCATCTTCTTCAAGTTCGTCGCCTTCGCCTATCTTGCGCTGCTGCTGGTGCTGTGGGTACCGGAGCTGCAGCTGACCCAGAGCGATCTGACCCCGGGCGCCAGGCACACGGCGGTGATCGATATCAAAGGCATCATCGCCGACGACACTGAGGCCAGCGCGGACAACGTCATCGGCAGTCTGCGCGACGCCTTCGAGGACGACAAGACCAAGGGAGTGATTCTGCGCCTCAACACCCCAGGTGGCAGCCCGGTACAGGCCGGCTATATCAACGACGAGATCCGCCGCCTGCGCAAGAAATACCCCGACACCCCGCTGTACGCCGTGGTCACCGACATCTGCGCCTCCGGCGGCTATTACATCGCCGCGGCAGCGGACCGGATCTATGTCGACAAGGCCAGCATCGTCGGCTCCATCGGCGTGCTGATGAACGGCTTCGGCTTCGTCGGCGCCATGAACAAGCTGGGAATCGAACGCCGCCTGCTGACGGCGGGGGAGCACAAGGGGATCATGGATCCCTTCTCGCCGGTGAAGGAGTTCGACAGGGAACACATCGAAAAGCTGCTGAAGCGTATCCACCGGCAGTTCATCGAGGTGGTGAAGCAGGGCCGGGGCGAGCGGCTGAAGCAGGACGAGCAGATCTTCAGCGGCCTGTTCTGGACCGGCGAGGAGAGCATCGAGCTCGGGCTGGCGGACGCCCTGGGCAGCGCCAGCTACGTTGCCCGGGAGGTGATCGGTGCCGAGGAGATGGTGGACTATACCGCCAGGGAGGACGTGTTCGAGCGCCTGGCCAAGCGGGTCGGTGCCGGTGCCGCCTCCACCCTGGCGACCCTGCTCGGGGGCGGCAATCCCCTGCTGCGCTAGCCCGAATGTTTCACCCGGGAACGCGGTGATCGCGCCGGGATCGGCGTTCAGGTGCGGATTTGCGATTGAATCAACAGCCCAAGCCATTGATGATCGGGCAAATACCGCAGATGGACGGCGAGACCGGTGCGAGGGCGCGTTCAGCGATGCCCGGTAACATTTTGCACTCCGCCAATATTCCAGGATTTCGTGTGAAATACAGTAAGTTGAAACCTGATTTCAGCGATCGGGTGAAATATTCGGGCTAAGCGTCACCGCGCCAGCAGGTCTCCGTTGGCCTCGAGGAACGAGGAGAGGGTCCTGCCGATGGCGACCTGGAACGGGAAGCTGTCGTCATAGCGCGGGGCCAGGTGGGACTCGGTCCGCTGGCGCGTGACGCGGCGGCCGCAGTCGACCAGGTAGAGACCCAGGTCGGGCCAGTAGGCCGATTCCACGTTCCCCATGGCAAAGGGGATGGAGAGGTCGCCGATCAGCAGGAGTTCGGTACCGAAACGGTCGCACAGTTGCAGCCGCTCCCCGTCGTCGCGCAGGTAGTCGCGCAGATCACTCACCTTTTCCCGCCGCGATACCAGATCGGCTGCCCGCTGGTCGTCGAGCCGGCGTTCCATCTCGGCGGCCAGCTTGCGGGTGAAGCTGGCGTGGGTCTCTCCGGTGATGCCGGCCCGGCTGTCGGCATCGGCCCGTGCCAGCAGCACCACGGTGCGCGGTCTCGGCGGAGTCGCCGGTGGGGGGGACTCCGGTTCGACCGGCTTGGCCCGGGCCAGGGTCCTGACCGGCGCCGGGCGCGCGGACCCGATCTTCGGATCGCTCTGCCTGGCGGCAGTCGGCCGCTCCTGTACAGGCTTCGGAGTGCCCGCTTCACCGCCCGCCCGGGGCGCTTCGGTGACGGCTGGCGATCTCTCCCGTGACGGCGCCGGCACGGCCGCCGGCGACTGCTTCCCCGGTGGGGGCGGGGCGACGGGGGCCTGCGGCGGCTGGTCGACGGTGAGTCCGGCGGTGCCGGCGGGAAGGGATTCCGCCATCTCCACGGGTACCCCCGGTCCGGTTCCCGCCATGCGGACGACGGGAGCGTCGTCCCTCTCCCCGGCAGGTGGTTGCACCGGGGCGGCGGCCCGGGTCTCCTGCGGTACCTCCGCCGACGCAGGCACGGGTTCCGGACTGGTGGCGGGTGGGGGGGCGGTGATCGCGAGTGGGGCGGCCGCCCCGGTCGCCGCGGGTTCCAGGGACGTCGGCTGGGCGGTCGGATCCTGCCCCTGCTGCGGGATCATCTTCGGCACCAGCATCATCACCACGCCGAGGATCACCAGCAGCAGGGAGGGGTTGCTGACGTCGATCTTGATGCCGAACGCCTCGAACCGGTTGTCGCCCTGTTTCGCCGCGTCGGATTTCGACCGGCCAAGAACGAACACCACCAGGCCGGTCAGGGTGATCACGAGACCCGCCCAGAACAGCAGTATGTCCAGCGATACCGGCATCCTTCGCCCTCCGCCCCACCTCCTGTGACCGGCGCCCGCGCGTGGCGGCCACCCCGTTCTTACTGAGAATAGCAGTTATTCGCGTTCGTTTGCGCCCATCGGCGACCGGAGATTCGGCGGTCCGTCACGCCTCCCTGCGCGGCGCCGAACGCCCGACCCGGTCGCCGGACCAGGAACGCACCATGGCCCATACGGCAATGACGATGAATACGGTATGGACGAAGGTGAAGTAGGTGATCACGTAGACCCAGGTCCAGGCCGACTGGAATCCCCCGAACAGCACCATCAGACCGCTGACCAGCAGCAGGGCGACGGCGGCGGCCAGGTTGAGCTTGATACCGAACAGGGCATGGTAGTGATCGATGCAGCCGGGGCGGGACTGCTTCAGCAGCAGCAACAGCCAGACGAAGCCGATCCCCGGCAGGAAGGTGAGATTGAGCAGGGAGGCCATGGCCGCCCGCTCCGCCCGTTTCAACTGATCCGTGTCGGCGGTGGGCTCATCCACACTTGGACTCCCCGCAGTTGAGGCAGGTCATGCAGCCGTCCATCTGGATCATCGCCTTGGTGTTGCACTTCTTGCACAGCTGCGCACCCTCGGGGAAACTGGCGTCGTCGCCGGTTTTTTCACCACTCTGCAGCGAGGCCTCGTACTGGGCCCGTTTCTCCTCGATCAGTCTCTTCTGGTGTTCGTCCGGGGCCTCCTCCTGGATCATGCCGATCATCACCAGGTGGCAGTGGATGACGTCGCCGATCTCGGCCACCAGGGAGGGCATGTACTTGCCGCCCTTCTTGAAGTAGCCACCGGCGGGATCGAACACCGAGCGCAGCTCCTCCACCAGGAAGGTGACGTCACCACCCTTGCGGAACACCGCGGAGACGATGCGGGTGAGGGCGACGATCCACTGGAAGTGGTCCATGTTCTTGGAGTTGATGAACACCTCGAACGGCCGCCGCACCTCGTGCGGGGTGCCCTGGTTGAGGATGATGTCGTTGATGGTCACGTAGAGGGCGTGCTCCGACAGGGGGGTGCGGATCTTGTAGGTGGAGCCGAACAGCATCTCCGGGCGGGCCAGCCGCTCGTGCATGTGGACGATGTTGCTCTCCTCGCGGGCCGCCTGCTCCTGCTCCGCCCGCGCCGCCTCCTCTTCCGCGGTGCGGACGCTGTAGTCGACGATCTTCTGTTCTATCTTGATGGTCATGATATTTGGTGTCCCGTTGCGGCCCTTTGACCTGGGCCTGTGTGAAAAAGCATTCGCCGCAGAGGCGCAGAGTCTTCGATCGTGCTGTCCCGGGGGATCTCGGACATCGACCGTCAGCCTGATCGAACCGGGCGTCGTCCGGGTTGGCGCAACCGGTCGCCGTCCCGGCCGGATCGATTGTCATGCCAGCCGAATCGATCGCCAATCCGGCCGAAACGATCGTCATCCCGGCGCAGGCCGGGATCCAGCCACACTTCCCCCGGCTCCCGGCTGGCGCAGCAGTGACGGCCAGGGGCCGGTCCGGCACCGCCCCGGCTCCCTTCGTGCTCTCTGTGCCCCTGTGGTTTCATGAAACAGGATCGGCTCTCCTCCATCCCTCAGAGCTTGCCGTAGTAGCCCTCCTTCAGGGCATCGAACAGGTTGGCCGCGGTGTGGACCTCGCCGTCGTACTCCACCTCCTCGTTGCCCTTCAGCTCCACCGTGCTGCCGTCCTCCAGGGTGAAGCTGTAGGTGGTGTTCTCCAGGTCCTGCTCCTTCACCAGCACGCCCTGGAACGCCTCCGGGTTGAAGCGGAAGGTGGTACAGCCCTTGAGACCCTGGTCGTAGGCGTAGAGGTAGATGTCCTTGAACTCCTCGTAGGGGTAGTCGGTGGGCACGTTGGCGGTCTTGGATATGGACGAGTCGATCCATTTCTGCGCCGCCGCCTGCACGTCCACGTGCTGTTTCGGGGTGATGTCGTCGGCGGAGATGAAATAGTCGGGCAGCCGCTGATCCTCCTCCTCCGCATGGGGCATCGCCTCCGGGTTCACC
>DRKP01000089.1 GCA_011051715.1 Sedimenticola thiotaurini
TATGGGGTTTGTCGGAGACGGAGTGGCGCCGTTACAAACAGTTGATGCAGGGCATTCGCGGGAGCATCAGCCCATCGACCATATCACCCATCGAGGTGTTGGGTATTCATGCGCGGGATGACGCGGAGCGACAGCGATATGCCGAAGTATGGGCGCGCGCCATGTATGAAGACGCCGGTCGTATCCTTGCGTTCCAGCACGCCTACGACGCCGCAGCCAAGCGCCTGTATCCCAATGTATCTCTGATCGATATCAGCCGGTTGCCGGGAAAGAGTGAAGCGAAAAAGACCTTTCAGTCCGGGGACCGTCTGTTGTTCTTTACACGCCCGGATTGTCCGGCCTGCGATCTGCTGCTGAACAAGTTATTAAAACGGATCGATGAAGTCAGCGGTATCGATATCTATCTCACCGATGTGGACAAGGGCGATGATGCGGCGGTGCGTAGCTGGGCTACCACACACAAGATCGATCCCGATTGGGTACGCAGCCGGCGGATCACCCTCAATCATGAGGGCGGCGCCCTCGACAAACTGACCCAGGGGCAAGGTGAAGTCCCATCCGTATTGCGGCGGCGGGGCGAGGATGTCTCAAGGCTCCCGGTTGCGGATCTGTAGACCAGGGTGGCATTGATGCGTATTTCCGTCTGGCCGATCGTATTTACCGTCCTGATGCTTCCTGCCATGAGCTGGGCGGATGAATCCGTGCCGGCGGGTTATCGCATGATTGCGGCCGAGCACGGCATCCCCCAGAGCGTTCTGTACGCTGTGGCACTCACTGAAAGCGGTAAGCAGACAGGACAGGCCGGTGCCCTCCGGCCCTGGCCCTGGACATTGAATGTTGCCGGGCGGGGGTATTTCTTCGATTCCCGGCAAGCGGCCTGGCAGGCATTGATGGCGTATCTGAAGGATGGGAAGCGTTCCATCGATATTGGCCTGATGCAGGTCAACTGGCGTTATCACCAGGATCAGCTCGGAACACCGTGGCAGGCGCTCGATCCCTATCATAACCTGCGAGTCGGTGCCGGGATTTTGCTGAGCTGTTATGCCACGCGACAGGACTGGTGGGCCAGCGTGGGTTGCTATCACGCACCGACGGATACCCACTGGGCCGACCGGTACCGTCGCCGTGTCGTTTCCCACTGGCAGCGCCTCGTACAGGCGGGATAACACGATGGGTCGATTCAGTCTTTATTGCCGGAAGGTCATAATCATGGGTTGCCTGCTGGTGCCCGTCATGGCCTGGGCCGAGCTGACCGTGATCTATGACAGTGGTCATACTCAGCCCATCGCACCGTTTTTCGAGGTTTTTGAATCGGCAGACGGCCTGCCGCCGCAAAGCCCGCCCCCGGCAAAACCATCACTCGGTGCCGCCGATCCGAAAGCCTGGTTACCCATCCAATCGCCCGGCCTGACGCCGGGCCCGGTGCAGGAGCGCGCACACGATCGACCCTTCACACGACCTTTCTTTTTGATTGGTTCCGATACGCGATCCCGGCAATGGTTGCAGACGCACCGCGACCGGCTCAAGGCGATCGGTGCGGTCGGGATGCTCGTGCAGGCCGAGACGGTGGATGATCTGCGAACGATAGCCAGACTGGCCGATGGCCTGTCCATTCTGCCCGCATCAGGCAGCGACATTGCCAAGGCCCTGGGCGTCTCGCATTATCCGGTGCTGATTTCGGCACACGGCATCGAGCAGTGAGTACCCATCCCATCGAAGCCTTGCTGCGGCCCCCGGTCGAGCTGTGGTCGACATTGGTGGCTTTTGCGACGGCAGGGATAGCCATTCTGGCCCCGTGGGCGCTGATGATGCCGCCGGGTGTCGCCTATGGCGCCGGCGCCGTACTGGGCCTGATCGGCCTGATCCGGGGCCGGCAGGCCTGGCGGGTGCTGCGCTACCAACGCAACATGCGCCGACTGCCTATATATAAAGTACGATCGCGCAAGATCCCCCTCAGTCGCCGCAAGCTCTTTCTGGGCCGGGGCTTTCGCTGGACCCAGAAACACACTCAGCGCCTGCGCGATACCATTCGCCCGGAGGTCCAGCGTTACGTCCAGCCGGGTACGCTCTATCAGTGGGCACGCCGCAAGGAGGTTGCCTGGGAATCGGTCCCGATCCTGAGTTTGCTGGCACGGTTGCTCCGGGTCCGGGCCTGGTGGAATCCGCTGGCCCCGTTGCCGGCCGTCGGGGGCAAACCGGCCCTGCATGCCGTCGAGCCGGATGAGCAGGACGTGTGGATGGACATTGGCGAGCGGGTGGGTCATACCCTGGTGCTGGGTACCACCCGTGTCGGCAAGACCCGGCTGGCCGAGATCCTCATCACCCAGGACATCCGCCGCGGTGACGTGGTTATCGTCTTCGATCCCAAGGGGGATGCGGGTTTGTTGCGGCGTGTATATGCCGAGGCCAAACGGGCCGGACGGACCAAGGACTTCTATATGTTCCACCTGGGATTTCCGCAGGTCTCGGCTCGCTACAATGCCATCGGTAACTTCTCACGCATCACCGAAGTCGCCACCCGTATCGCCAACCAGTTGCCCAGCGAAGGCAACTCGGCCGCTTTCAAGGAATTCGCTTGGCGATTCGTCAATATCATCGCCCGGGCACTGGTGGCGCTGGGGCGGCGTCCGGACTATCAGCAGGTGCGGCGTTACATCAACGACATCGAGCCCCTGTTCATGGAGTATGCCCGGTCCCATCTGGATACGCACGGCGCCGAGGACTGGAAGGAGCAGGTGGAAGAACTGGCCAGCAAGATCTCGGAACGTAACTTGCCGGCGGCACTGCGAGGCCGCAATAAAGAAGCCATCGCTCTGATGCGTCATCTGCAGGCGCAGGACCTCTACGATCCGGTCCTCGATGGGCTGGTATCCGCCTTCAAGTACGACAAGACCTACTTCGACAAGATCGTCAGCTCTGTCGGCCCGCTGATGGAGAAGCTGACCACGGGCAATATCGCCGAACTGATCTCGCCGGACTATCTGGACGAGCAGGACACGCGGCCCATCTTCGAGTGGATGGACGTGATCCGGCGCAAGGGCATCGTCTACGTCGGGCTGGATGCCCTGACCGATACCACGGTGGCCAGTGCGGTAGGCAATTCCATGTTCGCCGATCTGGTGTCGGTGGCCGGGCACATCTACAAGCATGGCGTGGAGGGTGAAGCCATCGAAACGCCACCGACGATCTCCATGCACGCCGATGAGTTCAACGAACTGATCGGTGACGAGTTCGTCCCATTACTGAACAAGGCCGGTGGCGCCGGCTTTCAGGTCACGGCCTATACCCAGACTTGGTCGGACGTGGAGGCACGCATCGGGAACCGCGCGAAGGCTGGGCAGGTGGCGGGCAACTTCAACACGATGATTATGCTAAGGGTCAAGGAACTGGCGACGGCCGAGATGCTCACCGACCAGCTACCGAAGGTCGAGGTGTTCACCTTGATGAGTGTCTCGGGTGTCAATGATTCCTCGGATCCCGGCTCCGGGATCGATTTCAGTTCCCGTAACGAAGACCGGATCAGTGTTTCGGAAGTCCCGATGCTCACGCCGGCCGAACTGATTACGTTACCCAAGGGGCAGGCCTTCGCGCTCCTGGAGGGTGGGCAGCTCTGGAAGATCCGTATGCCCTTGCCGGCCA
>DRKP01000090.1 GCA_011051715.1 Sedimenticola thiotaurini
CCCTATGTCCTCACCCTGGCCGACGCCGGCTGGAAGCGCGCCTGCCGCGAGGATCCCCATCTGCGTCAGGGCCTCAACGTCGACGCCGGCCGCATCACCCATCCGGCGGTCGCCGAGGCCCTCGGCAAACCCTTCGTCGCGCCGGAACAGGTGGTGGAGGAGTGACCAAGGGCCCGTCCCCCTGCCACCGACAGGGGGCATGCCGGTCAGCTCAGCCGCCGCCGTCCCAGCCGGGCCGCGATCACCGAGTCGGTGAACAACTGCACGAAGTGGAACAGGATGCAGGCCACCAGGGCGAGCCCGGCGGATCCGTCCAGGCCCGCCAGGATTCCGACCGCCACCGGCAGGGTCTTCTGGGAGACGGGAAACAGCAGCGCGATCCAGTCGGCGGGGGCGGCGCGGTAGAGCGGCCGTACCAGCAGGCACAGCAGCAGCAGGCTGGCGTGGATCGCCAGCGACGCCAGGGCGATGGTGACCAGCAGGCCGCCGTCGAGCCGGCCCAGGGCGGGCGCCGACGCCGACACCGCCATCCATACCGTCGCCACCACGCAGAGCGAGGGCAGGTAGCGCAGCAGCCAGTGCCGGGGCGGCAACCGGACCCAGGTCCGCGCCAGCGCCCCGGCGGCGAACGGCAGCACCACGATCAGCAGCAGCTGGCGCAGCAGTGACAGCGGCGAAAGGGAAACTGCCCCCAGGCTCTGCAGCAGGAGCTGCAGCAGATAGGGCACCGTCACCACCCCGATCAGGTTGAGCAGGATGGTGAGGAACAGGGCCTTGGCCGCGTTGCCCCCGGCGATCCGGGTCATCACGATGCCGGAGGAGAGGGTCGGTGGCACCGTCGCCATCACCACCAGCCCCATGGCCGCCGCCACCGGGAGTCCGGCCATGCCGGTCACGAACAGGCCGATGAAGGGGGCGAGCAGCAGGGCGATCACCACTGCGATCAGCGACGAGGCGATCAGGGTACGGCCACCGGGCAGCTCCCGCAGGCGGGTCTGGTAACCGTTGACCAGGAAGATGGTGGCCACCATCCACGGGATCAGGCCGGCCCGTTCGAGGGCGCTGCCCGGCGCCGGCTGCAGCCAGGCCAGCAGCAGCACCAGCAACAGGCCGGCGGGCAGGAAGACACCGCTTAGCCGCGGCACCGGCAGGCACCCCCCTCACCGCCCCGGACCACCGCCGGCACCGGACCGCCGCAGGGCCCGCTGACCGGGGGATTCAACACTCGGTGACGTTGACCGCCAGTCCCCCCTGGGCGGTCTCCTTGTACTTGCTCTGCATGTCCCGGCCGGTGTCGCGCATGGTGGCGATCACCCGGTCGAGGGAGACGAAATGGCTGCCGTCGCCGTTGAGGGCCATGCGGCTGGCGTTGATCGCCTTCACCGCCGCCATTCCGTTGCGCTCGATACAGGGCACCTGGACCAGGCCCCGTACCGGATCACAGGTCAGGCCCAGGTTGTGTTCCATGGCGATCTCGGCCGCGTTCTCCACCTGGGCGGGGTCGCCGCCCATCACCTCGGTCAGGCCGGCCGCCGCCATCGAGCAGGCCGATCCCACCTCGCCCTGGCACCCCACCTCGGCCCCGGAGATGGAGGCGTTCTGCTTGCACAGGATACCGATGGCGCCGGCGGTGAGCAGGAACCGGATCACGCCGTCGTCGTCCGCCCCCGGCACCGACTCCAGGTAGTGACGCAGCACGGCGGGGACGATGCCGGCGGCGCCGTTGGTGGGGGCGGTCACCACCCGCCCTCCCGCGGCATTCTCCTCGTTGACGGCGATGGCGGAGAGGGTCACCCGGTCGAGCGCCCGCAGGGGATCCGGTCGCCCGCCCTCCTCCGGATCCTCCAGGCGCCGCCACAGGGCGGGGGCGCGCCGGACCACGCCCAGCCCTCCGGGCAGGGTCCCCTCGTGGCGGCAGCCGGCGCGGATGCAGGCCTGCATCGTCTCCCAGATCGCCAGCAGCCGTTTGCGGATGGTGGCCTCGTCGCGCCAGGCCCGCTCGTTGCGCAGCATGATGCCGCTGATCGGCAGGCCGCTGCCGCGGCAGTGCTCCAGGATGTCGTCCATGGTCGCGAACGGACAGGGCAGGCGGGTATGGTCGCCTGGGTGCAGCCGGTCCTCTGCCGCCTCCTTCCCGTCCACCACGAACCCGCCGCCGATGGAGTAGTAGGTGTTGCGGTACAGCTCCCTCCCCGTCCCGTCCAGGGCGGTCAGGATCATGCCGTTGGCGTGGTGCGGCAGGGAGACGTCGGGATGGAAGAGCAGATCCCGGTCGGGATGGAACCTGATCGGATGTTCCCCGGAGAGCGGGAGCCTTCCCTCCTGGCGGCAGCAGCGCAGGCGTTCCCCGATCCGCTCCGGGTCCACCGTCTCCGGCCGTTCCCCGCACAGCCCCAGGATCACCGCACGGTCGGTCCCGTGCCCGATCCCGGTGGCCCCGAGGGAGCCGCACAGCTCCACCCGGACACCGCCGACCCGTGCCAACAGGCCACGCCGCTCCAGTTCCTGCAGGAACCTGCCGGCGGCGCGCATCGGCCCCACGGTGTGGGAGCTGGAGGGACCGATCCCGATCCGGAACAGATCGAATACGCTGATGGCCATGTCTGCAATGGTTGTCCGTGAGTTGCCTGCCCGTGCGGATGAGTGTAGACCAGCCGGGCCATCCCCGGACCCTCTGCAGCCCCTGGACAGGCCTGCCGTGCGTCGCAGAGACAACCCCCTGCTGACCGTACCCTCAGGCCGCGGGAGCGGCACCCTGCCGCGAACCAACGGCGCCGGGCGTTTGCCCGGGCACCGGCGGCGGGCTACCATGAACCCATGGGATGGCGTACGCAGCAGGCGGGATCACCCGGGGCCGCAGGGGCTCTGTCCCCCCATGCCGCTTCCCTCCGGCGATTCGCCGGAGCGG
Source organism: Sedimenticola thiotaurini (assembly GCA_011051715.1). GTDB lineage: Bacteria > Pseudomonadota > Gammaproteobacteria > Chromatiales > Chromatiaceae > HyVt-443. The sequence goes on from DRKP01000090.1 coordinate 2,909, forward strand.
TGGCCGCAGCCATCCTGGTCACCCTGCTGCTGCAGCTCCAGCCGCTGCCGCAGGCCGCGGGTCGCTTCCTGGCGCCGGCAACGGCCGGGGTCGTCGCGAACCAGTGCACGACCGGAGGTCAGCCGATCCGGGGAGAGGCCATGCAGGGCTGCCGCAGCATGTGCAAACTGCCCTGCGGCACCCTCCAGCCGCACCGGGATCACCCCTCTCCCCCCTCCTTCCACAGTGAACCGGCCACAGCCACCGAGCCGGATCCACAGCCGCTGTTCCACCCTCCCAGGATCGTCGCCTGATCACCCCATCCAATGCGGTTCGCCCCCGGACAGAGGGAGGCAGCCGGTTTCGGTGAACAAACGATCCGAGGATCCCCATGAAAGCGAAATCCACAGCGGTACTGATCGCAGGTGCGTTGATCGCATCTGTTTCCCCCTTCATCTCGATCGCGGGAGGCGACCATTCCGATGGTCATGCAGAGAAAAAAGAGGCCATGACGCAGAGCGGTGGCATGCACCGGGACGAGGAGGAGGCGCACAAGGAAGAGAACCACGAGGAGGGTGGCGACCATTCCCACAGCAACTGGGTGGCCCCCCCGGAAAGCTACGCATCCCTGCGCTACGGCGGCTGGGACGATGCCGCTGCCGCCAGGCGCGGCAAGGTGATCTTCCGCGAGCGTTGCGTCGCCTGTCACGGTGTCGATGGCAAGGACACCGGCCCCGCGGCTGCGGCGCTGAAACATCCACCGGCCAACCTGACCAACAATTTCCACCGCCTCGGTGGTGAGGGTGACGGCTACCTCTTCTGGCGCGTCACCGAGGGCGGGACGGTGGAACCGTTCAAGTCGCTGGAGTCGGCCATGCCCCCGTTCGGCGGCCAGCTCACACCACAGCAGCGCTGGGACGTCCTGACCTACATCCACCGGGACTTCCACCACGGCTTTCAGGACGACGCCGACTAGAGTCTGTCGACACCAGGCCATCGGGTTGTCCAGAGAGCCTTCGCGTCCTTTGCGCCTTTGCGAGTGGGAAATCGTTTCTGCGTCATTATTGTTGTTCCGTCATTCCGGCGAAAGCCGGAATCCAGGGGACTCGACTGAATGAGTAATTGTTACTCTCGCCAAGACGCCAAGGTCGCGAAGTACGCCAAATAGCTTATTTTTCTTCTATCGTCTTGGCCACTGGGAATCAGGATTCTTCGTGATCTTTGCGTTCTCTGCGTCTTTGCGAGTGGGAAATCGTTTCTCCGTCATTATTGTTATTCCGTCATTCCGGCGCAGGCCGGAATCCATACCGCTCAGCCACCTTGATCCCGGCCTTGGCGTCTTGGCGGGAAACCTTCACTGAACGGAAAAGTCCTCCCTCCACCGGCGTCGATCACACCGCCGGAGGGAACTTCCCCCGCCCTTCGCCTTTCTGATCGGAAGAGGCTTGACCTGTGTGTTGGACACAGGTCGTACCTTTGCATCCAAGCACCGGTCTTCCTCCCCCGGCACCATGCCATCCCGGTGAAACAGGCCGCAATGACGACTTCGCGGCCAATGCAACGACAACGCTCCCCCACGGAGAAAGAGAACAACAATGCCTCACACCAGCCATCACCACGAGCCGCCTGCAGAAGCCGGACCCGCCCGCCACCGGCACACCGCTGACAGCAGGGAGCAGGGGAAACACGCCGATCACGCCGACCACACCGGCCACGAAATCATGTTCCGCAACCGCTTCTGGATCTGCCTGATCCTGAGCGTTCCGGTGCTCGTCTACAGCACCGCCATCCAGAGCTGGCTGGGCTATACCGCCCCGCCGTTTGCGGGCAGCCGCTGGGTGGTCCCGGTGATCTCCTCGTTCCTGTTCTTCTACGGCGGTTTCCCGTTCCTGCGGATGGCCGCCTGGGAGCTGCGCAAGCGCAGTCCCGGGATGATGACCCTGATCTCGCTGGCGATCAGCGTGGCCTATTTCTACAGCATGGCGACCCTGGTCCAGGAGATCGGCGAGGACTTCTTCTGGGAGCTGGTCACCCTGATCGACGTGATGCTGCTGGGACACTGGATGGAGATGCGCAGCATCCGCCAGGCCTCCGGGGCGCTGGATGCGCTCGCCCGGCTGATGCCGGATACGGCGGAAGTGGTCACCGCCGACGGGAAGACGGTGGAACGTGCCGTCGCCGATCTGCAGAAGGGCGATGTGGTGCTGGTCCGGCCCGGTGCCAGCGTGCCGGCGGATGGCGTGGTGATCGACGGGGAATCGGACGTCAACGAGGCGATGATCACCGGGGAATCGAGGCCGGTGAAGAAGAGCCCCGGGTCGAAGGCGATCGG
>DRKP01000091.1 GCA_011051715.1 Sedimenticola thiotaurini
CCGGTCCCTGGCGGCCGCAGGACCGGTTCAGGCCCGCTGCAGCGGGAACGCCAGCACCTGGTCGATGTGATCCGAGCCGGTGATCCGCATCAGCAGCCGGTCGATCCCCAGCGCCACGCCGGAGCAGTCGGGCAGTCCCGCCGCCAGTGCCGCCAGCAGCGCCTGGTCCATGGGCGGGCCCGGCCGCCCGGCCGCTGCGCGCTGCGCCAGATCGCTCTCGAAGCGGCGCCGCTGCTCCGTCGCGTCGGCCAGTTCATGGAAGCCGTTGGCCAGCTCGATCCGGTCCAGGTAGAGCTCGAAGCGCTCCGCCAGGGGCGGATCGCCGGGAAGGATGCGGGCCAGGGCGGCCTGGCTGGCCGGATAGCCGTGGACGAAACAGAGACCGTCGGGCAGCCGTGGTTCGATGCAGTGGCTCATCAGCAGGTCGAGCCAGGCGTCCCGGTCATCGGCATCCAGCTCCGGGATCCGTTCCAGCCCCGCCGCTGCCGCCGCCTGCCGCAGCTCCTCCGGCGAGGCCCGGTGGGGATCGAGACCCAGATGGCGGCGAAACAGCTCACCGTAACCGATCCGGGTCTCGGCGGCGCAACTGTCGAGCAGCGACCGGACCAGGGCGCTCACCTCGTCCATCAGGCGTCCAAGATCGAAGCCGGGACGATACCACTCCAGCAGGGTGAACTCCGGGTTGTGGAAGCGCCCCGCCTCTCCGTCCCGGAACACCCGGCAGATCTGGTAGATGGGCCCGCTGCCGGCAGCCAGCAGGCGCTTCATGGGAAACTCGGGAGAGGTGTGCAGATAGAGGGGCAGGCCGGCGGCGGCGCCGGGGCCGGTGTAGCGGGTGGTGAGGCTGTCGATGGCGGGGTCGGTGGTCCCGGCGCGGGAACAGACCGGGGTCTCCACCTCCAGCACCCCGCGCTCGTGGAAGAAGCGGCGGATCTCCCGCAGCAGGCCGGCCCGCGCCCGCAGTACCCGCCAGCCGGCGGCAGGCCGCCAGTCGCGATCCGGCAGCGGCCCGCTCACTCCTCTTTGGCGCGGGAGACGTACTCGCCGGTGCGGGTGTCCACCTTGATCGCCTCGCCGGTCTGCACGAACAGGGGCACGCGCACCACGGCGCCGGTCTCCAGCGTCGCCGGCTTGCCGCCACCACCGGAGGTGTCACCCTTCAGTCCGGGGTCGGTTTCGGTTATGGTCAGCACCACGAAGTTGGGCGGGGCGACGATGATCGGGGTGCCGTTCCACAGGGTGATGGTGCACAGGTCCTGATCCTTCAGCCACTTGGCCGAATCGCCGACCGCCTTGGCGTCGGCGCTCACCTGCTCGTAGCTCTCCGGATCCATGAAGTACCAGAACTCACCGTCGTTGTAGAGGTACTGCATCTCCACTTCCATGACGTCGGCCGCCTCCACCGATTCGCCCGATTTGAAGGTGCGTTCGATGACGCGCCCGGTCTTCAGGTTGCGGATCTTGACCCGGTTGAAGGCCTGGCCCTTGCCCGGCTTGACGAATTCGTTCTCGATGATGGTGCAGGGGTCGCCATCCAGCATGATCTTCAGACCACCCCTGAACTCGTTGGTACTGTAGCTTGCCATCTCTTTCTCACCAGACTGCCGAACGGAAACGCGCATGATACCCCGAACCGCCGCCGCATGGCAGACCGAACCCTGGCAGCAGCAGCTGGCCCGGGCCTTCGACTCACCCACCCAGCTGCTGCGCCACCTGCGGATCGATCCCGCCACGCTCCCACCCTGCGACCGGGCGGCCGCCGGGTTCCGCCTGCGGGTGACGCGGGAATACGCGGCGCTGATGCGCAGGGGCGATCCCGACGATCCACTGCTGCGTCAGGTCTGGCCGGCCGCCGCCGAGTTGCTGGATCGGGCGGGGTTCGGCGACGACCCGGTCGGCGACCGCGGCGCCATGCGCGTCCCCGGCCTGCTGCAGAAGTACCGGGGCCGGGCCCTGCTGATGCCGACCGGGGCCTGCGCCATCCACTGCCGCTACTGCTTCCGCCGCCACTACCCGTATCGTGATGGCACCCTCGGCCGCGACTGGTCCGGGGCCCTGGAGCAGCTGCGCGGCGACCCCACCATCCACGAGGTGATCCTCAGCGGCGGGGATCCACTGCTCCTGCCCGATCACCTGTTGCAGAAGCTCACCGCGGAGCTGGCGACGATCCCCGGGCTGCAGACCCTGCGCATCCACAGCCGGCTGCCGGTGGTGCTGCCGGACCGCCTGAGCGGGGACCTGACCCGGCTGCTCGCCGGTGGCCGCCTGCAGCCGGTGCTGGTGCTGCATCTCAACCACCCCCGGGAGATGAGTGAGCCGCTGCGGCAGCGACTCCAGCCCCTGCGCACCGCCGGTGTCACCCTGCTGAACCAGTCGGTGCTGCTGCGGGGCGTCAACGACGATACGGAGATCCAGGTGGAGCTCGCCCGGAAGCTGTTCCGTGCCGGAATCCTGCCCTACTACCTGCACCTGCTGGACCGGGTGCGGGGGGCGGCCCATTTCGAGGTGGAGCGGCAGCAGGCGCTGGCGATCCACCGGGGGATGCGCCGCCAGCTGCCCGGCTACCTGGTTCCCCGCCTGGTGGAGGAGCGGGCGGGGGAGCCGTACAAGACACCGGTGCCGTGACCGGGTACCGCCTTGGCCGTGGCGAAATCCGTACAAACCGGCCCCGCCTTATAGTAGGATTCGGTTTTGCTCCCGCCCTGCCCCGTATCATTGGCGGTCGCCGACGCGACGATGGCGACGCTGCGTCTCCCCTGCCCTGCAGCAGCGGCGGGAAAGTGGGCTAAAGGAGCCGGATGCCGCGGCCGTAAAGGATTGAAGGACCAATGCAGCCATCCACCCACACAGCACCGATGATCTGATGGAGAACAAGAGCAGACTGGGGCTCTACATACCCGAACAGACCCCGATGAGACAGGGCAGCTTCCTGGATGATCCGGAGCGGGTCGGGGAGTGGATCAACTCGCTGCCGATCGCCAACGTCGGTGAAACGGCCCGACGCGTATTCAAGGCCCTGGTCGAACTCAACCGGATGGAGCTGTCCCCGGCCACCCGGATCAAGGTGACCGAGCTGTTCCACCGCCCCATCAACCACATCTCCGAAGGCCTGAGGAAATACTACTACGACGTCACCTTCCCGCTGGCGGCGAAGAGCCACAAGGTGGCGGTCCTCAACCGCGAGCTGCACGCCGAACTCGCCATCGCCTACAAGATCTTCATCGAGGAGATCCTGGAATCCGGCAGCACCCGCAAGCTGGACCGCAAGCTGCTGGTGATCGCCATCCATCGGACCCTGCGCCAGCTGGCCCGGGTCCTCTACCATTCGGTGATCATCTACGAACCCTACCCGAAAGGTGTGTGGCGGGAGATCCACCGGCTCTATCGCTATGCGGAAAAGTCGGGGGCGGAAGAGCTGCCGGTGAAGGAGACCCCCGGGGGATCCAGCGTCAGCAGCATCCAGGACATCTACCTGCGCAGCCTGCTGTTCGCCGCCTGCTCCCCCTATCGCCTGCGCCAGCCCGAGATCGCTGCGCTCCATCAGCGACTGCCGGAGTGGAGCGGCCACCTGACCCTGGGCAAGGTGGATCAGCGCAGCCGCGCCGCCACCCTGTTCATCAGCAAACTGGACTCGGACCGGCCACCCGGGCATATCAGTATCCAGGAGCGCCCGTTCGACCGCCACTGCCGGCAGCTGGACACCTCCGGCCTGGTCTCCCACCTGCGCACCATCGCTGCCGGTCTGGCGGAGTCGGAGCGGGGTGACACCTCTTTCGGACCCGCCCCCTTCTCCGCGCGGTTGCTGCACAAGCTGATGGCCGTGCTCAGCAGCCGGCCGGAGCGGCGTTATGTCCGTACCCGCCTCAATTTCGAGCTCAACACGGCCGCGGGTATCCCGGCCATCCATGCCATGACCCGGCAGTCGGAGCCGGAACCGGCAACGGAGGAACCGGAGGCCGGTGAACCGGAACTGGACGATCTGGACTGGTTTACCCGCAGCGGCGAGCGCCCGCTGATCAATACCCCCCTGTATGGACAGGGGCCGGGCGGCAGTGAACCGACCATCGGATCCCTGGACGATCCCATGGACGAGACGGCGCTCGGCGGCGCGAACGAATCCCTCTCCCTGCAGGACTCCGACGCGCCGGTATGGACACTCACTGCGGAGCGGAAGATACCGGACCCGTTCAACTGCAAGACCGACAACGAGAGTGCCGGCGGCTACTGCATCCTGTGGCACGGCCCCGGCACTCCGCCGATCAAGGTCGGAGAGGTACTGGGAATCCAGTCCACCAGCGACCGCTACCGGTTCGCCATCGGCATCATCCGCTGGATGCGCAACGTACCGATCCACGGCCTCCAGGTGGGGGTCGAGTTCATCGCCCGCGAATCCGCGCCGGTGCTGGCCGGCCGCGTCGCCGGCAACGGCGAGGAGGGCGCCCTGAAGTGCCTGCTGCTGCCCGGCAATCCAGCCCAGGAGATCAGCCAGACCCTGATCACACCGCCTCTCCCCTTCCACACAGAAGACCGCATCTGGATCGACGACGGTCACAACCGGCGCGAGGTGGAGCTGACCCGCCTGATCGACTCATCGGGCGCCTTCAGCCGCTTCCAGTTCGTCACCCTGGACCAGGGTGCGGACACCACCTCGTTCGACGATATCTGGTCGGAGCTCTAGGGCCTGCAGACGCAAATGAAGGGATCGGACGACGCAATCGAGCTGCTCATCAGTGAGCCGTCCCAGGAGCTGGCGCAGCAGCTGGTGAACATGCTGCGCAACGCCGGCCTGGTGATTCATCCCACCATTGCCGGAAACGAGAAAGAGCTGCTGGAGGCACTCCCGCGCAGCGCCCTGGACCTGATCCTGTGTGATGCGGATGTGGATGCCGACGGGTTTCTCGGCTGTATCGGCCACTGCCTGCAGCAGCGTCCCGACATCCCGGTCGTGATTCTCTATTCCGAGCAGGACCCGGAGGTTCTGCTGCAGGCGCTGCGAAACGGCGCCCGCGACGTGGTATCCAAGGAGGACCCGGAGCACCTGGCGCTGGTGGTGCAGCGCGAGTTCGCCGATCTGCGGACCCGGCGTGCCCTGCGCCAGGCGGAGGAGAGGCTGCGCGAGACCGAGGCCCGCTGCACTGCCCTGATGGACCACTCCCGGGATGCCATCGCCTATATCCACGAGGGCATGCATGTACGGGCCAACGCGGTGTACCTGGAGATGTTCGGTTTCCCGGACATGGAGGAGATCGAGGGGTTGCCCATCCTGGACATGATCGCCGCCGACGACCTGGACCGGTTCAAGCGCTTTCTCCGCTCCCCCGATGCCAGTCAGGGCGAGCTCGAGATCCGCTGCCGGAGCAGCCAGGGCACCACCTTCGACGCCCGGATCGAGTTCTCCCCCGCCAGCATCGACGGCGAGGCCTGCACCCAGATCATCATCCGCAGCCGCGGCGGTGATTCGGAGCTGGAAGAGAAGCTGCAGCAGGTGAGCAGCCAGGATTCGCTGACCGGTCTGAGCAACCGGCACCATTTCATGCAGCAGTTGCAGGAGAGCATGCGCGAAAACGGTGAAACCGGCGCCGGTCTCACCCTGCTCTATCTCTCCATCGACCACTTCCACCAACTGCGTTCCCGAATCGGCCTGGCCGCCGCCGACCTGTTGCTGCGGGAGTTCGCCGACACCTTCCTCCCCGCACTGGCAGAGGGCGACCTCCCCGCCCGGTTCGGGGATCATGCCTTCGCCATCCTCACCCGGGGCGACACCACGCAGGGAAGGGCACTGGCCGGGCGTATCCTGCAGCAGATCGGGGAACACCTGTTCCAGATCGAGAACCACATGCTGCAGCCCGTCTGCAGTGTCGGCATCGCCACAAGGGATGACGATATCGGCAGCGCCCAGGAGCTGGTCAACGCCGCCTACCAGGCCTGCGAATCGGTAGCCGCCGACGGCAGCGACCGGATCGCGAGCTACCGGCCGGAGGAGATGACCCCGGCCTTCGGCGAACAGCGGGACGAGGCCCGTATCTCGACTATCGTCGACCAGGCCATCTCCGGCGAAGGACCGAGAGTACTGTACCAGCCGGTTGTCAGCCTCGAAGGTGACAGCAGGGAACTCTACGCCGTGCTCAGCCGGCTGCTGGACGACAGTGGCGACGAGTTGCTTCCCGACGAATTCATTCCGGTGGCGGAGCAGGGCGGAAAGATGGGGGAGCTGGACCGCCTGGTGATCAGGCACGCCATGGCGGAAGCGGTCCGGCAGCGCAGCGAGGGACGGAAGGTCTGCTTCTTCCTGCCCCTGTCGGAGGCCAGCCTCAAGGACGACCAGCTGCTGCTCTGGGTCTGCGACCGCCTGCGCGAACTCAACGCGCGCGGCGCCTGGTTCGTCTTCTCCATGACCGAGGAGATGGTACGCGACAATATGGAGCAGGCCCGGCGTCTCACCGAGGGTCTGAAAAAGATCAAGTGTCAGATCGCCGTGGACCGCTATGGCATGGTGGAGAACCCCGAGAACCTGCTGAAGCACATCCCGGTCGACTACGTCCGCTTCGACCCCTCCTTTGCCAGCAACCTCACCTCCAAACACACCCGCCAGGAAGAGTTGAGCGAAATGAACCAGACGGTGCAGAAGCTGGGCGTCAGGAGCATCGTGACCGGCGTCGAGGACGCCAATACCCTGGCCGTACTCTGGACGGTGGGGGTGAACTACATCCAGGGCTATTTCCTGCAGGAGCCGTCCGAGCAGATCTCCTACGACTTCAGCGCCACCTGATTCACCAGGGCATGAAGGAGTTCATGAACGACATCGGGCGGGAGACGCTCTGATTCATGATCGCCATGTCGTTGCGCATGTTGTGCGTCGACACGGTCATCGCCTTGATCGCCTGCTCCATGGAGTCCATCGACCGGTCCATCGACGACATGTTGGTGAGCATCGGCTCGAGGGTCGAGACATTGTCGTCGATGCTCTTCATGTTTGCGGCCATTGCCCGCACATTGGCGGTCAACCGGTTCATGTTGTCGGAGACCGACTGAAAATTGCTCGCCATCACCGTCATGTTGGAGTCGACGCTGATGGCCAGGTAGTGCACATCCTTGGTCAGACTGTAGATGAGGAAGAATCCGTATCCCGCCAGCAGGATGAAGCCGAACAGGGAGGGATAGACGATCAGTTCCCAGCGCCTTGCGCTGTTCTCGAACGCCTGGGAGAGGCGGTCCAGGGATTTGTCCGGCAGCTCGGCCTGGCCGTTGGCGGCAGTGGGCTCCTGGGTGACGGGCTTCGGGGGCATAGACTTCACCTGGTCGCTGCCGGAACCGCGGGTCCCGGGCAGGATGCATGCTCGATCCGTCAAAGAATACCACAGAAGTCCGGGCCGACAACCGGATCACCGGCCTTTAACAATATCATAATATATTGATTTTCCTTCCGGTATCGGCAGCGTTGCGGTCAGCCGGCTACCGCCGGAACGGGATCAGAAGTCCCCCGCCGCACCACGCTTCATGATATCCAGGATCACCTCTTTCACGTTGATCGCCTCCTCCTTCAGCTCCTTCGGCAGCGGCCTGCCACCGTAGATCATCAGATCCATATTCAGGGTATAGAGCCAGAGGCGGCCGGTCTTGTCCTCGATCATGGTGATCCGGCAGGGAAGGTAGGCGGAGAAGGCGTCGCTGTAGTCCAGCATCTGCCTGGCGGTGAGCGAGTTGCAGAACATGTAGATCTTGACGAAGCGGTAGGGCTTGCCCAGCTTGGCCGCCACATCCTTGGACAGGGGCAGTTCACCAACGTTGGAGATGTTGTGTTCGTTGGCGACGAATTTCATCGTCTCCTCCACGTCTTCCGCCGACAACCCCTCCTCGACCGGCATCTTCCAGACACTGGCCTCGGCACCGTTTCCGGTCTCCAGCACCTTGCGGGCGAAATCCAGGTAGACCTCACCCGCCTGCGGGTCGAACTGGGCGATCCTGTCCCGGTTGCCGAAATAGAAGGCCCCCAGTCCCAGTACCACCACCAGGCCGACCAGCGCGAACAGATTGCGTATCAGGTTCATGGTTTCATCTCCTCCGGTTTCTCGAATCGTTTTCGTTCCGGTGTACCGCCCCGGCGCCGGAGGCGCAGTACACGAGTCTTCTTATTCTGCTGCTGCACCGCCGGTCGCGGGAGCCTGTCCCCCGTCCCGTCGTCCGGCCTCGACGGCGCGCAGTATCTCTTCCAGCTGCCGGGCACGCTCCGGCTCTTTCCCGCGCAACAGCTCGATCGCCCTTCGATAGGCGGCCACCGCACCCTTCAGATCACCACGCTGATAGCGCACATTGCCCAGTTCGCCGTATCCTCCCGGATCGTCCGGTGCCAACCGAAGCAGCTGCCGGTAGAGCTCCTCGGCGGCGGCGAGGTCGTCGTTCCAGTAGGCCCGTCTCGCCGCCTGCGTCAGCCTTGTCGTTTCTTTTCCCGGGGATTCGGCCGGCGGCTCCTCCAGGGGTCGGAACCGGTACTCCTTCGGCGCCTCTTTCGGCGCCGGCACCCCCACCGCCGGCCCGGCCTCCGGGGTGGGGCTGGCAACGGGCAGCGCCACCTGGTCGACAGCGGCCGGGCCTCCGGCCTCCAGCCGCTGGATCCCGAAGATCGCCCCGCGATAGGCGTAGCCGATCAACACGAAGGCGAGGCAGGTGAGCAGAAACAGGTGACGGAAGAGCCAGCCGACGGGAGCGAGCAGGACCCGCGCCAGGCCCATCAACCCACCTGCTTCGGATACAGCTTGGCGCAGAGGCTGAGAAACTCCTTGGAGCCCTTCGACTTCGGGTTCAGCTCGAACACCGCCAGGCCTTCACTGAAGGAGCGACGGAAGATGGTACGCTGGGCGAGGCGGGGCTTGAGAAAGCGGATCCCGGGCAGTGACACCAGGGCCGCCGCGGCCTCGTCGGTCTCGCGCACGGCATGATGGGTATCCCCGCGGTTGATGAAACCGAGAATCTCCACGTCCTTCTCCAGGGAGTGGACGAACTGGATGAAGCGCTGGGTCGACCAGATATCGGCCTGCGACGGGGGAACCGGCACCAGGATCCGGTCGGCATGGCGGATCGCCCGCTTCATCATCTCCAGATCGGCGGTACCCACGTCGATCAGGACCTCGTCAGCGGCGGCCAGCTTCTCTTCCGCCAGCGCCTTCTTTCCCTTCACTTTCACCGGCGGCTGATAATTCTCCTCCTCGCGTACTTCGGCCACGTCCCGCAGCGTGGCCTGGGGATCCAGATCGATGGTCAACACGTTGACTTCGGCCATCGCCAGCCAGACCGCCAGGTTGAAGGTGACCGTACTCTTGCCCGAACCACCCTTGAGACTGCCAACAACGGTAATCATGACACTGCCTCCAAGACCAAACTACTCGGTTGAAACCGGTCCCGCGATCCAGGGCCGTATCATCCCGGCCGCACCCTGCTCCGCCTGGGCAACGGCCGGCGATGCGGCTGGCCGGTCGACCGGCATGGCACGATCGGCCCGACCACGACTCCTGCGCCGTTCACTCCCGAAACGTTCATGGACCGCCGCGGTACCGGCCTGTCCCTGCGGAAGCCGGCTCCGGGGCCATCCCGGCGCGCCGGCGGTCATGGCGCCGTCCGGCTGGCCATGGATGCTGCGCCCGGGTACGCGAGCGAAGCGGGGATCGGGGCGGTACCGGTAGGTGGCCAGCGGGAACCGGTAACGACCCCCGGCAGCGGCCACCGGCGCTGGCACACCGCGATAGCGACCGGCCAGCCGGTCGGTTGGCTGCTGTAGCGGACGGAAGCGGTAGACCGGGGAAATTCCCCGGCCCATCAGCGGCAGCGACGGCGGGCCGGTGCGCCGATACCCGGGCACCGCCGGACCGCTGAACGGACGGCTGGCGAGCGACCGGACGGCGGCCCTGCCGGGGACAATCGGGGAGGTCGGGGCCAGCGGACGGAAACGAAACACCGGCGCCGGACGTTGCGGCACTCCTGCACTGGAGGCGGCTGCGGCAAGGATGCCTGCGCGGGGAGCCCATCGCGCCACGGGATAGGGGTTGCCCCGGGGCATCCGCGGGCGAAACGCGGGGGCGCCGTACGGCAGATACCGTCGCACTCCGGGCATCCAGGCGACGCTCGCTGGAGCGGGCCGCCACCATCCCATCGGCTGGCGTGGGGGCGTCATCGGGCGAAAGCGAAAGGCATCCACGCGTGGCCATGGTGCCGGCAGCGTCCGTGCAAACCGGGGGTACCCTGGCGCCGGGGCAGCTGTGGCCGGCGCCCCGGCCGGGCGGCGGTCACCGTATTCGGAAGGGACCGCGAGGGGGCGGAAACGGTATCCCTGCAGCCGCTGTGCCGCCCGCATGGGGCGCCGCCCCGATACCGGTGCCGCAGACGGCGACAGGACGGGGGAGCGGCCAGCCGGTGGCAGCGGGCGGAACCGGTACCCCTGCACCCGTTGGGCCGGTCGGACCGGTGGCCGCCAGGCCAGGGACGGCGGGGGAACGAAGGCGGGACGAACCGGCCCCCCTGGATGGAGCCGGTCCCATGCCACCGGTGTGCTCGGGAGCGAATGGGCGACCCCTCCCCACCAGGCCGGGGCCCGTGGTATTGCCGCCCCCTGGGACAGGGAGGGCAGGATGCCGCCGACGCCGCACAGGGCGGCGAGTGCCAGAGCCTTGGAGAGGGATCTGTTCATGATTCGTGGTTCCGCCATTGGTTCGATCGGGTGGTCGTTCCCGACAGGGACATGGATCAACGCCGCCCTGCCGGCGCCTGCTGCTGGGGAGTGAACTTCTTGTAGCCCGCCGGTACCTGGAACAGGGTCGGGTCCTGGGGTGCGATGCGGATATTTCTCATCTCCCGCACGAAGCCGCCGGGATACTCCTCCTTGATCACCAGGTTGAGTTCCGGGTCGTACCAGCGATAGGAGCGCTGCGAGGTCTTGCCCTGCTGGGTGAAACTCATCTCCCATTTCTCCACGGTCCGGCCATCCAGCTTCTCGAGCCCCAGAAACTTCATCGACGAGCGGTCGCCATTGGGCATCTCCTGGCGCAACACCATGCCGCGGCCGGCGTCGATCCACTGGGTGCCCTGCAGGGTCTTGCCCTGGTAGTTGAAGGTCATCGCCCACTTGATCGCCTTGCGTCCGGCAATGGTCTCTTCCCCCAGTTTCCGGCACTGGCTGCCGGGGATCCCCTGGCAGGGATTGGCGCGGCCGTCCTTGCGCTCCATCGCGGCCTGGGCCGGGTTGGCTCCCCGCTGCTCCATATAGGCACGCTGGGCCGGAAACAGGATCCAGGTGGTCTGCCTCGGCGCATCGATGATCTGGATGATCTTCTGACCATTCTGGGTCATCTCCATACGCATACGGCCATCCCCGGCATACAGGCGCCCCCTGGTCTCGTTGCCCTTGGGATCCTTCTGGTAGGTATCGGCGGAGAACTGGACCGTCTGCCCGGCAGCCTGCACGACCCCGACGACGGTGAGCAGAAGAATGGTGAAGAATCGGATGGTGGCTTTCATGTCGATCTACCTCAGTATCGTTCGTTGACGCCCGCTCCGGCCACGTACGGCAACGCGGCCGGGGAAACCCTGAACAAGCCGGGATGAAACGGACCGTGCCAGAAGCGGTCGGGAACAGAGTGAAGTTCCGCAGCCAATGACGGGGCGATCGGCTGGAATCTCGACGCTGTAACCGGGTGATTCAGGTGCGAAGTTCGGGTTCATGACTCGATTCAGAGGTTTCCTGGAGGGCTAATCGGAGAGTGGCCTGAATCTCGGATCGGCGTATCGCCTCGCCTGCGGATAGGCCGGTTGCGGAAACTGCCCCGGATAGGTGCCATTCGCCCCGTTCTCCCCCTGCCCCCCCTGCATGGTGCCGTCCAGGGGGCGGTAGACCGGTGGCGGCCCGAGGCTGCCGTTGCCGCCACCCCAGCGGTAGGGGGAATCGACACCCATGGGACTGGGGCGAAAGCGGGGAAACTGCGGCCCGGCCTGCTGCAATGGGCCATCGCGGAAACGGTAGCCCTGGGGGGGGGCCTGGAATTCCGGGGGATTGCCACCCGGCCATGCCCCATCGCCGGGCCAGGTACCGGCACCGCCTCCCCATCCATCGACCGGCCCGATGGCGGCAGGGCCATTAGAGGGTGCCGGCTGCCCTATCACCGGGGTATTGCGCTCACCATAGGAGGGTTGTGGATAACCGGGTGCGGCCCCCTGGTAGTCCCGGCCGGGGGCGGTATCCGACACCCATCCCGATGGGCCATGGGCCGGGGCTGCAGGCGACCCGGCGCCGACGGCCCCGGAGGGACCGTAAGCGGGCGCTGGAAAAGGGTTCGCCGGATAGCCGCCGGCATCACCGCCGGGAGGCCACGCGGACGGGGGATAACCGGCGAATGGAGCCGGGCCGGTGCCGGTGGCTCCGGAGGTACCGTAGGCGGGTGACGGGAAGGGGTTCGCCGGATAGCTTCCGGCACCGCCAGGTGCCCATTGTCCACCCTGAGGACGATCGCCCCCGGTATAACGCCTGGAGGGGCGTTGCCGCTCCTGCCCGGTGGTGCCGGGTTCCAGTGGCCGGAAGCCACCGAACCCCATCGACCCCGCGGCCTGCAGCGGGGGAATGGCGAGAACGAGCAGCATGCCGGTGAGCGGAGCGATCAGGGGGACGGCCTGCGGACCAAGATTCTTTCCCCGCCTGCCCCCTCTCCCTCCCGGGCGACGCCACTTCACTCGATGCCCCCCTCCGTATCCCGCGCCTTCAGCCGGATGCCACGGCGTCCTCCCCGGCGGGCACCCGTTGCCGGCTTCGCGGGTGAGGTTGCCGGAGCGGGGCTGGTACTCTTGCGCTCCCTGCCGGACGTGGAGGCCGCCTTTTTCCCGCCCCCCTTCTTCTTCGCCACACCCTTCTTCTTCGGAGCCGCCTTGCCGCTGGCGGTTCCGGCTGCTGCAGCTTTCTTTTTCGGCAGCCGTTTCCTGCGCACCGCCTTTTTCACCGTGGTGGCCGGGGGCTCTGTCGCCGGTGACTCCGCGCTCTCCGCCGCAGCAGGCTGCTGCACCGTCCCGGCTGTCTCCTCCGCCACCGCAGCAGGCGCCGCGGGGCCTGCCTTCAACCCGGTTCCGGCAGGCTCCGGCACCGCTTCCGGCTCCGGGGCAGGCTCCGGCAGTGATTGCTCCTGACTCCGGGGCGGCGTCGCCGGGGTCGCGGGTGCTTCGGTCGTCGCAGCCGTCTCCGCCACGCCGGCCTCCGCCGGCGATGCGGACTTTGCCGCCACATCGGCGGTGGCCACCACAGCATCGCCACCGGATCCCGTTGCCACGGGATCACCCCCGGACGGCGCTGGTGCCGCACCACCTCCCGGCGCTGCGGGTGCCGGCGGTGGAGAACCACCCGTTGCCGGCGGTGACGCCGGCGGGGGTGGCGGTGTCTGCTTGCGCTTGAACAACTGGCCGAGCAGCAGGAAGATCCCGCGGATGGCATAGAAGATCATCAGCAGCGCACCCACCAGCTTGCCCCACAGGGTCAGCAGCAGCGGGGTCCGGGGTGTCGCGGTGGCCGGTTTCACCGGCTCCTCGGGCATGGTGAAGGTATCAGGGGCACAACCCGCCGCCGCCACTTCGCACAGGGATTTGCTCGCCTTGATGCAACCGAGCGGAATCACGATCAGGGTCAGAATGGTGGATACCAGCACACCGGATGCCAGCGAGATGGCCATGCCCTGGAAGATCGGATCGGTGAAGATCACGCTGGAGCCACACACCAGCGCCAGGGCGGTGATCAGGATGGGGCGGGTCCTGGTCTTGCAGGCGCGGATCACCGCTTCGGTGACCGGCACCCCCTTCTGCACCTCGTGCACCGAGAAGTCCACCAGCAGGATGGAGTTGCGTACGATGATACCGGCCAGGGCGATCCAGCCGATCATCGAGGTGGCGGTGAACGCCGCCCCCATGATGGCGTGCATCGGGATGATGCCAAGCAGGGTGAGCGGGATCGGCGCCATGATCAGGGCAGGAATGCGGAAGTTGCCAAACTCCCACACCACCAGGATGTAGATCAGCACAAGCGCCACCATGAACGCCGCCCCCATGTCACGGAAGGTCTCGAAGGTGACGGTCCACTCACCGGCCCACTCGAAGCTGGAGACACTGTCGTTGGGCGGTGGTCCGAGCCAGTAGGCCTCCAGTTTCACCCCGTCCGGAGCGACATAGTTCTCCTCCTCCAGGATGTCCTCGACCTGGAACATGCCGTACACCGGCGCCGCCAGCTTCCCCCCGACGTCCGCCACCACGTACTCCACCGGCCGCAGGTCCTTGTGATAGATGATCGGCTCTTCCAGCACCTTCTCGAAGCGTCCCAGCTCACGCAGCGGGATGGTCGCCCCGGTCTGGCTCTGGATCGGCAGGTCCCCCAGCCGGGTGATCTCGGAACGCTTCGCCAGTGGCACCTGGATGACGATGTTGATCGGCTCGTGGCCGGCCCGCTGCTTCACGTCGCCCAGCACCATGCCGCCCAGGGCCATGCCCAGGTTGCGGTTGATGGCGTCGACCGAGATGCCGCGGCGGATCGCCTTCTCGGTATCCACGGTGAAGCGCCAGTATTCATAGGCGGCGCGCATGTAGTTGTCCACATCACGCAGGCTGGGTGCCTTCTTGAACACCTCGGTGAGATCGGCGGCCACCTGGCGACGCACGTCCGGTGACGGACCGTGCACCTCCGCCACCACGGACTGCAGCACCGGCGGCCCCGGCGGCATCTCCACCACGGCGATGTTGGCACCGGTTCCCTTGATCACCTCCTGCAGATCCTGGCGCGCCTGCACCGCGATCTCATGGCTGGTGCGGTCCCGCTTGGACTTGTGCAGCAGCTGCACCTGGATCTCGCCCTGCCAGGGGTCCTGGCGCAGATAGTAGTGGCGCACCATGCCATTGAAGTCGAACGGCCGGGCGGTACCGGCATAGACCTGGATCGCCGTCACCTCCGGCATCTTGCGGATCGTCTCCGCGATGCGGTGGGCCAGGTTTGCGGTCACCGGCAGCGCCGTGCCCTCCGGCATGTCCAGCACCACCGAGAACTCCGGCTTGTTGTCCAGCGGCAGCATCTTCACCGCCACCCACTTGGTGTAGAACATGGAGCAGGCGAAGAGGAAACTGCCCCAGAGCACGATGCGGAAGAGGTAGCGCTTGCGCGGATACTCGATCATGGGTATCAGCAGGCGCCGGTAGAACCCCTCCAGCCACTCCGCCTCCCGGTGCTCCCGCTTCTCCGCCACCTGCAGGTAGCTCATGGTGGGGCGCAGCCAGTTGGAGATGGTGAGCCAGGGGGTGAAGACGAAGGCGGCGAACAGGGAGATCAGCATGGCGGCCGAGCCCAGGGCCGGGATCGGCTCCATGTAAGGCCCCATCATGCCGCTGACGAAGCCCATTGGGAGCAGGGCCGCGATCACGGTAAAGGTGGCCAGGATGGTCGGGTTGCCCACCTCCGCCACCGCGTCAACCGCCGTCTCGGTGTCGGTCTTGCCCTCCTCCAGCCAGCGGCGGTAGATGTTCTCGACCACCACGATGGCATCGTCCACCAGGATACCGATGGAGAAGATGAGGGCGAACAGGCTGACCCGGTCGATGGTATAGCCGGTGACCCAGGCATAGAAGATGGTCATCAGCAGCACCACCGGGATCACCAGCACCACCACGATGGCCGGCCGCAGGGCACGGAACGCCAGCAGCACCAGCAGGAAGACGAAGCCAGTGGCCACGAACAGCTTGAAGATCAGCTCGTTGACCTTGTCGTTGGCGGTCTCACCATAGTCCCGGGTGATGCTCACCTCGACGTTGGCCGGGATCCGGGTCCCCTTCAGGTTGTTGACCCGCTCGATCACCGCGTTGGCCACGGTGACGCCGTTGGATCCCTGCTTCTTGGCCACCGCGATGGTTACCGCCGGGGCGCTGGACGCCTGCTCCTTCAGCTCGCTGGCCGGGCCGGTATAGTAGGAGACCATCTGGTGGGCGTCTTCCGGCCCCTGGGTCACCCGGGCCACGTCGCGCACATAGACCGGCGAGTTGTGGTAGGTACCCACCACCAGCCGGCTGATGTCGTCCACCGTCTTCAGGAAGGAGCCGGTCATGACGGTGAAATGGGTGTTGCCGGTCTCGACGCCGCCGGCCTGCTGCTCGCTGTTGGCGGTACGGATGGTGTTGGCCACCTGGTCCAGGCTGATGTTGTAGCCG
>DRKP01000092.1 GCA_011051715.1 Sedimenticola thiotaurini
CATGGCTGTCCAGCACCTGGCGGAAGTAGCCCTGCTGATAGAGCAGGCTGATCCCGACCAGCGGCACGTCCAGGTCGCTGGCCGTCTTCAGGCAGTCGCCGGCGAGGATGCCGAGACCGCCGGAATAGAGCGGCAGCACCTCGGTCAGGCCGAACTCCATGCTGAAATAGGCGACGCAGCCGGGTTGCCGGTCGGGCGTCTGCTGCCTGAACCAGCCCGGCTCGCGCAGGGCGTGCCGCTGCTGTTCCATCAGCCCGTCGAGGTGACGGGTGAATTCCGCATCCGCGGCCAGCCGTTGCAGGCGCTGCCCGGAGACGCTCTGCAGGATCAGCCAGGGGTTGTGGGTCTGCTGCCACAGCTTCGGATCCAGCCGCGCCCACAGGGCATCGGAGGCGTGGTTCCAGCACCAGCGCATGTTGAGGGCCAGGTCGGCCAGCGCTTCCAGTCCGGGAGGCATCTGCGGGAGCAGGTAGCAGGGTGACAGGGCCATGGCTGCAATCACTTCTTCGTTCGGTCGGCGGGTCGCTTTCGATGCAGCAGCTCTTCGAGGACACCGGGTTCGTGGTGCCACTTCGATATCTCACGCTCGATGAAGCCGCGCCCCCGGATGCTGCGATAGATCGTCTCGATCACCAGACTGGCGCCGATGGTGACCCAGGTGCCGTAGAACGCGTGCCGGTTGGTCTGCCACTGGTACAGCAGCAGCAGAACGAAGATGGCGAGTATCACCAGCAGACCGCTGACGATGATCACAGGGTTGCCGCCGCAGGTCCCCCGCAACCGCAAGTGGGAGAGCAGCACGAACAGGTAGATCACCATGTATACGCTGCTGGTGATCGAGGCGATGCCGTTGAGGTCGAAGGTGAGGGCGAACAGCAGTCCCAGGCCGGATGTCAGGTAGAGCCCCTCCATGGAGCCGAACCAGGACTTGCGCTCGAACAGACGCGGCAGTTCACCGTCGCGGGCGAGGGCATAGGCCACGTTGGCGCCGCCGAACAGGGTGGCGTTGATGGCCGACGAGATGGAGAACAGGGCGCCGATCGCGATCAGCTGGAACCCCAGATTGCCGAGAAACGGCCGGGCCGCCACCGCCAGGGCGTTGTCCTCTGCCCTGATCAGCTGCGGCAGGGGCAGGTTGCCCACGGCGGTGACGGCGACGGCGATATAGACCAGGGTGACGATCAGGATGCTGAGATAGATCGCGCGGGGGACGTTCCTGGCCGGGTCCACCATGTTCTCGGAGGCGTTGGTGACCAGGCCGAAGCCCATGTAGGAGAGAAAGAAGACCGCGGTCGCGTTGAGGATACCGTGCACGCCGGCACCATCCAGCCTGGGGGTGATCAGCGCCGGCTGGACACTCCAGATTCCGAGCACCACGAAGACCCCGAGGATGCCGAGCTTGATCAACACGATCAGGGACTCCGCCCGGCCCACCGCGGTGGAGCCCAGGGCGCCGAGGAGGGTGAATACCAGGATCACCGCCAGCTCCGCCCCGCCGGTGGCCAGTATGCCGGCGGGCAGTTGCAGCAGTGGCAGCAGGTAACCGGCGAATCCCTTGGCGAACAGGGCGATGGAGACGACGTAGCTGAACCAGAACAGGAAGCTGAGGGCACCGGTGACCAGATTGTCACCGATACCCTTGAGAATGAATTCCATCGGGCCGGCGTCGGAGATGATGCGGCTGCCCAGGCGGGCGTAGGAGTAGGCGACGAACAGGGCGGCGCCACCGGAGATCAGGAACACCAGCGGCAGGTTGCTGCCGGCGATGCGCGCCCCCAGCCCGAAGATGGAGAAAATGCTGGCACCGATCATGGTCCCCACCGCCAGGGAGACGGCCCCCCAGAGGCCCATTTTTCCGCCCCCGTTCCCGCTCATGGCACGGTTCCCGACGGCCCGCGTGGTGGGGTGGTTGGAGCAGAGGGGACGGCTGCCACCGGTGTCGTCCTGGCCGGGTTCACCGCTCCTCCGCCAGCCAGTCGCGGGGACGGGAGAGAAGGTCCCCCAGGGTCTCCAGGAAGCGGGCCGCATCGGCGCCGTACACCACCCGGTGGTCGCACGACAGGGTCATCGCCGCGCCGCCGTCCCGCTGCGCACCCACCGCCAGGATGGCGGCGGCCCCCAGGGGAACGATCGCCTCGAAGCTGCGGACGACCGGAAACATCCCCATGTTGGAGAGATAGAAGGTGGCACCCCGGTAGTCGGCGGGGGCCAGGCGCTGACGTTCGATCTTCTCCTTCAGGATGCGCCACTCCTCCCGCAGTTCCGCCAGCGGCCTGGCCGCGCAGTCGTGGATCACCGGTGTCAGCAGCCCGCCCGGGACGTCCACCGCGATGCCGACGTCGACCCGGTCCCGCTCCGCCAGGCCCACCGGGGTGTAGGTCATGTTGAACCGGGGGTGCCGCTGCACCGTCAGCGCGGCCGCCCGGGCCAGCAGCAGGGAGAGGGAGACGGCGCGGCTCTCCGCCTCCTGCCGCAGCGGCGCGATGGGCAGCTCGGCGGTGACCCGGAGCATGGGCGTGTGCCGGGTGGCCGCCATGTTGTCCGCCACCGCCCGGTGCATCGGCGTGAACAGCTTGTAGCGCCAGGGTGGACCGGCATCCAGGTCGGGCACGGGGCCGTCGAGGGCGGCGGCCAGCACCTGGCGGCTGCGGATGACGCCGTCGCTGCCGGGGTGGACCCGCCGCAGGTCGACGCCCAGCTCCCGGGCCAGGCCACGGGCATAGGGTGAGGCCGGGGGTGTCGCGGAGCGGGCAGCGGTGTGGGGCAGCGGCGGTGGTGCGGAGTCTGCATCGGCGGATCGGGACGGGGGCGCCGCGGTATCGCCGCCGGCCGCCGCCACAGGGGGTTCGCCGCCGGCCGGCGAGGGGGCTTCCGCCGGTTCGGCAGGTGCCGGCCGGGCCCCTCCCTCCGGGACGGTCGCGGTCGTCTCCGGGGTGTCGGTCAGATAGCCGATCACCGATCCGGTCGGCAGGTCGACCCCGGTATCGGCCAGCGGACCGCCGAGATAGCCGTCGGCGAACGCCTCCAGGTCCATCACCGCCTTGTCCGATTCCACCTCTGCCAGCAGGTCACCCCTGTGTACCGGGTCGCCGACCTGTTTCTGCCAGCCGACCAGACGCCCGCTCTTCATGGTGTCGGACAGGACCGGCATCCGGATGGGTTCCCGTTTCATGTTTCGTCTCCAGGCGCGCTGCCGTCGAGCAGCCGGCGGACGGCGCCGGCGATGCTGGACGGGGTGGGAATGCTGGCGGCCTCCAGGGTGCCGTTGTAGGGGGTGGGGAGGTCGAGTCCGGCATGGCGCCGGACCGGGGCGTCCAGCAGGTGGAAACAGCGCTCCCCCAGCTGCGCCGCCAGCTCGGCGCCGGCACCGGCGAAGCCGCAGTCCTCCTCCACGATCAGCAGATGGTGGGTCTTCTCCACCGACTGCCGGCAGGTCTCCCAGTCGATCGGACGCAGGCTGCGCAGGTCGATCACCTCGGCGCTGATACCCTCCTTCGCCAGTCGCCCGGCGGCCTGCTCCGCCAGCAGGGCGGTACGGGAGTAGCCGATGATGGTGACATCGTCGCCGGCGCGCCGGAGCGCCGCCCGGTGCATCGGCGGTGGAGGCGCGTCGGTGTCCACTCCGCCCTGTTCAAAATAGAGCAGTTCGTGCTCCAGCAGCACGATGGGCTCGTCGCTGCGGATCGCCTGGCGCAGCTGCCAATAGGCGTCCTGCGGCGTCGATGGCACCGCAATGCGCAGGCCGGGGACGTTCATCAGGGTGTGTTCCAGCCGCTGGGAGTGCTGGGCAGCCAGCTGCCTGGCGACGCCGCCGGGGGTGCGCACCACCAGCGGCATGGGGAACTGTCCGCCGGACATGAACGGCACCTTGGCGGCCATGTTGACGATGGCGTCCAGCGCCAGCAGGGCGAAGTTGACGGTCATGATCTCGACCACCGGCCGCATGCCCACCAGGGCCGCACCCACGCCCAGGCCGGTGAAGCCGCCCTCGGAGATGGGGGTGTCACGCACCCGCCATTCGCCGTATTTCGCGTACAGTCCCTCGGTGACGCGGTAGCTGCCGCCGTAGAGACCCACGTCCTCGCCCAGGACGAAGACCGAATCGTCGGCGGCCATCTCCCGGTCCAGGGCTTGGTTGAGCGCCTGCCAGCAGGTCATGGTCCCGTTCATCGGATCAGCACCTCCCGTCCGCGGTTGGCGTTCAGGCTGGCCCAGGCATCCTCCATGCCGGGTTCCGGGCTGGCCGCCGCGAAGGCGACCGCCGCCTCCACGGTGTCGCCGACCTCCCGTTTCAGCGCCTCCACCTGGTCCGGGGTCATGTGCCCCTGGCGGTGGATGTGATCGGTCAGGCGGCCGATGTTGTCCGGGCCGGCGCTGGCGATCTGCTCCGGGGTGGGGTAGCTGGGCAGGGTCTCGGCGATGGCGACGGTGACCGGGTCCTTCTCCTCGAACGCCTGCACCTCGACCCGCGGTCGGTAGCTGCCGGGATCGGCCATGGAGTGGCCGCGGAAGCGGTAGGTCAGCATCTCCAGCAGCTGGGGCCCGGTATCCTCGCGGATGCGGGCCAGTGCCGAGCGGGTGGCCCGGTGCACCGCCAGCACGTCCATCCCGTCCACCTGTTCCGCCGGGATGCGATGGGCGCAGGCCCGCTTGTAGACTTCGGTGACCGCCGAGTGGCGGTGGATCTCGGTGCCGATCTGGTAGCGGTTGTTCTCGCACACGAACAGCACCGGCAGCTTCCACAGCGCCGCCATGTTGAGGGACTCGTGGAAGGTGCCCTGGTTGACCGCACCGTCGCCGAAGAAGCAGATCACCGCTTCCGGCAGGCCGCGCATGGCGATGGCATAGGCGATCCCGGTCGCCACCGGATAGGTCTCTCCGACGATGGCGTAGCCGCCCATGAAGCGGCGGTCGCGGTCGAACAGGTGCATGGAGCCGCCCATCCCCTTGCAGCAGCCGTCGCGGCGCCCGAACAGCTCCGCCATCACCGCGCCGGGTGGGATGCCCCGGACCAGGGCGTGGACATGCTCCCGATAGGTGCTGACCACGTAGTCGCTCGGTTCGGCGGCATGCAGCACGCCGACCGCGACCGCCTCCTCACCGGGGTAGAGGTGCAGGAAGCCGGCGATGTTGCCGCGGGCGTACTCCTCGGCGGCGCGCTCCTCGAAGGCGCGGGCCAGCAGCATGTCGCGCAGCATGGCGATCAGGGTGTTGCGATCCATTCGTTCTCTCCTTGGACCGGAGGCCGCCGCTGACCGGGCCTTGGGCGCCTCCATGCCGGGGCCGTCTGTGAACGGATCTCTTCCCGTCACTCCGGGGCCGGCTGGAATCCATGGGCTGCGGTCTCCCCGGCACTGGCCCGCGGCCGCCGGCACGGCGGGCGGTTCAGCCCTCCCCGGTGGTCTCTGTCCCCGACGGTTCCTCCGGCAGCAGGTCGATTCCGAAATAGCGGGCCAGGGCGAACAGTCCCGGCAGGGTGACGAAGGCGAACGGCAGGATGCTGACCACCACCACGCCGAGTTCGGTCAGCATGCGCTTCAATGCCGCATTGGCCCGGGCCTGCTCATCGTCGTCGGCCTCGTGGGCCAGGGTCCGGCGGTAGACGGCGACGACGAAACGCGCGTCGGCGCTGTCCCGGGCCAGGGCCCGCTTCACCAGCAGCAGCAGCTCGATCAGCTGTTGCCGGACCTCGTCCGGGTGCAGGGTCGCCTCCCAGTGCTGCTGCAGCCGCTGCAGCAGCCGGTGGGCATCTTCCTCCCAGCCGATGTGGATCCTGCGCTCGCTCTGGTCCATCGCCGTCCAGTCGCTGTCATCACGATGATGTCGAACCGCTCCGCGTCCTTCCGTTCCTGCGGCAGGTGGCGGACCCGGATCCGACTTCCGACGACCATTCTATTCTAGGTCAGGCCGAAGCTCGAATCTGTCACATCGGTACGTCTCCGGCGGGAGGCCGGGGTATCGGCGCCGGTGCGTCCGGGGCCGACTGCCGGTGGGGTCAGTAGCGGCGCCTGCCGCCGCGACCTTTGCGCGGGCGGTTCGGCTCCACGCGGATCATCGAGCCCTGGTATTCGCTGCCATTGAGCGCGGCCATTGCCGCCCGCGCCTCGTGGCCCTCCATGTCGATGATGGCGAAGCCCTTGCAATCGCCCGAGAACAGGTCTTTCGCCAGTTTCATCGAGCGCACCACGCCGTATTCCGCAAACAGGGCCAGCAGGCCCTCTTCCGTCGTCGATCGGGGGAGCCCCCGGACTGAAAGGGTGATCATTGTCTGTTTCCTGATAGTTGAACTGGATGGGTGCCGGGCCGCGCGCCGTCGCGGGCCCGTGGTGTTCAGCCGTCGCGCCGGCTGCCGTTGCGGGAGGCCTGCCGGCCCCGGCCCTGGCCGGAGCGGGGGCGGCGGTGGCCGCCGCCGGCCGGGGCGTCGCCGGCGTGTCCGCGCCGCTGGGAGCCGTGGCCCGGGGCGTTGCGCCGGTTGCCATTGACCTCGCCACGCCCGCCGCCACCACGGTTGCCCGAGGGGCCGCCGCGGCCACGACCGCCCCGGCCCTGCTGGATCGGCTCCGCCGGGATGGTCGGATCCGGCTCGTAGCCATCCAGTACCTGGCTCGGAATCTTCCGTTTCAGCAGCCGCTCGATGTCCAGCAGCAGCTTGTGCTCGTCGACGCAGACCAGGGAGATGGCCTCGCCATCGCTGCCGGCGCGGCCGGTGCGGCCGATGCGGTGGACATAGTCCTCCGGCACGTTGGGCAGCTCGTAGTTGACCACGTGGGGCAGCTGGTCGATGTCGAGGCCGCGGGCGGCGATGTCGGTGGCCACCAGAACCCGCACCTCACCGTTCTTGAATCCGGCCAGGGCCCGGGTGCGCGCCCCCTGGCTCTTGTTGCCATGGATGGCGGCGGCGCTGAGCCCGTCCCGTTCGAGCTGCTGGGCGAGTCGGTTGGCACCGTGTTTGGTGCGGGTGAAGACCAGCACCTGGCGCCAGTCGCCGGCCCCGATCAGGTGGCTCAGCAGTTCGCGCTTGCGCGCCTTGTCCACCGGGTGCACGCGCTGTTCGATGCGGTCGGCGGTGGCATTGCTGCGCGCCACCTCGATCAGCTCAGGACGGTTCAGCAACTGGTGGGCCAGGCGCTTGATGTCGCTGGAGAAGGTGGCGGAGAAGAGCAGGTTCTGACGGCTGCCGTTCTCCGGCAGCAGGGCCAGTACCTTGCGGATGTCGTGGATGAAACCCATGTCGAGCATGCGGTCGGCCTCGTCCAGCACCAGGATCTCGACCCGGGAGAGATCGACCGTCCCCTGACCGGCGTGATCGAGCAGCCGGCCGGGGGTGGCGATGAGGATATCGACGCCGCGTCGCAGCCGCTCGATCTGGGGGTTGATCTTGACCCCGCCGAAGACCACGGTGGAGGTCAGCTCCAGGTGGCGGCCGTAGGTCTCCACGCTCTCGGCCACCTGGGCCGCCAGCTCCCGGGTCGGGGTCAGGATGAGGGCGCGGACGGGGCGCCGGCGCCCCGTGACACGGCTGCTGGCGAGGCGCTGCAGCAGGGGCAGGGTGAAACCGGCGGTCTTGCCGGTGCCGGTCTGGGCGCCGGCCATGATGTCCCGCCCCTGCAGAATGGCGGGAATCGCCTGACGCTGGATCGGGGTGGGTTGGGTATAGCCCTGCTCGCGCACGGCGCGCAGGAGTTCGGCCGACAGGCCGAGGGAATCGAATGACATCTGGTTGATTGCTCCAGTCTTGCCCCCCTGGACAGCATCTGCTGGCGGGGCCGGTTCGGGCTGGATGAAAGGGATTGTTCAGCGGGCTCCGAGACGGAGCCGGCTGCAGTCAAGCGGGAGGCCCGGAACGGCGGGGCGAACGGCTCAAACGGATTTCCGGTGGTCGCGGGACCACGATGGACACCAACCGGAAAGGTGCCCGGAAGCACGCAGTATACAGGAAAAGGGGCGACGGGGGGGATTCGGTCGTTCTGTTCCGGTAGAGTGCGGTTGGAGTGAGGAGTGAGGGATGATATGGCAATGGGTTCGATGCGGATCTGGGTGGACGCGGATGCCTGCCCCAGGGTGGTGAAGGAGATCCTGTACCGGGCGGCGGAGCGCACCGCCACCCGCGTGATCCTGGTCGCCAACCAGACGCTGCAGGTGCCACGCTCGCCGTGGCTGGAGAGCGTCCGGGTCGGCGCCGGCTTCGACGTGGCGGACAATCATATCGTGCAGCAGGCGGCGCCGGGCGACCTGGTGGTCACCGCCGATATCCCGCTGGCGGCGGCGGTGGTGGAGAAGGGTGCGCAGGCACTGGACCCCCGCGGGGAGCTCTATACCACGGAGAACATCCGCCAGCGGCTCAACCTGCGCGACTTCATGGACAGCCTGCGCAGCAGCGGGGTCGATACCGGTGGTGCGGCGCCATTCAGCCAGGCCGACCGGCAGGCGTTCGCCAATCAGCTCGACCGGCTGCTGACGCGGCATCGCCGGAATCCCGGAGGATGAGCGGGGCAGGGTCCCGCAGGATCAGTTCCGGGGGCGAGAAGGGGGCCAGGCGTTCCATGAAATCGATCACGTCCAGCACCGGCGAGGCACGGAAGAAACGGGTCTTGGGCCGGTCCATCCAGATCCGGTCGGCGTAGAGATAGATACTGTGGGGGGTGTCGCCGACGCCGTCACCGTCCAGGTCGAAGCCCTGGTAGTCGTCCCAGTAGTTGCCGCGCCAGTCGTTGTCGCGGGCGCTGCTGCTGGCGGAGACGGCGATGGTGGTGACATTGCCCTCGAAACGGTTGCCGTGGATCACGTGACCGCCACGGTCGCCGTAGAAGTAGAGGGCGATGTCGTTGTAGACGAAGCGGTTGTCCTCCAGATAGAGGATGTTGGCGGGATTGGTCGGCGAGTTGGCGGTCAGGCCGACGGCGCAGTGCAGCACCAGGTTGTGCTTGATCCGTACCTGGGCGCTCTCCTTCACCGTGAACGCCGATCCGGCGGTGTCGCGCAGGTGGGTGATCCGGTTGTCCTTGATCAGCAGGCCGTCGGAGTAGAGTCCGACGATGCCGGTCGTGCTGCCGGTGATGGTGTTCTCCTCGATCAGGTTGCCTGGTGAAAAGACGAACTCGATCGCCACCCGCCCGCCCTCGATGCGGTTGCCGCTGAAGCGGTTGTCGGGGGAGTTGATGACCAGCAGATCGCGCACATCGACGAACCGGTTGCCCTCCACCAGGTTGTCGCTGCTGTACCACATGCGCAGCCCCTCGCCGCGCAGCGCCACCTCCTCCTGTACCGAGGTGATGCGGTTGTTGCGGATCACGCTGTCGGCCACCTGGTGCAGGTTGATCCCGAACAGGGTGTCCTCGATCACGTTGTCCTCGATCAGGGCGCCATCCCCCCGCAGCAGGATCGCGGCGTCGGTGTGATCGTAGGAGCGCCCCGAATGGATGATGCGCAGTCCCCGCAGGGTGACGTCGTCGGCCTCGACGGTGATCACCGAGCCGCTGCCGCCACCGTCGATCACCACCTCGCCGCCACCCTCGATGGTGATCGGACGGTCGATGGTGGCCGGGCCGGAGTAGGTGCCCGGCTGCAGCCGTAGCACCCCGCCCGGGGGGGTGAGAGCCAGGTAGAGCTGCAGTGGCGGAAAGGCGAGGGAGCTGCCGGGCGGAAACGCCAGAACAGCGGCGAGCAGCAGCAGAAGCAGGGGGCGGATGGTCTTCATCTCGACGGGGTGTGCGGTGGAACCGGCCCGGAACTATACTCCCGCCCGCCTCCGTTCCGGGGTGGAACCGAGCCGCGTCCGGTTTTTTTCGCCGCGAGCCATGGTATATGATGGCACCTTGGGTTTTGCGATACCAGCTCGGGGAACCGCGGGATGCGGAAGCAGATGAAAGGGGAACGAAAGCGGGTGACCAACGGGTTGGCATCGATCGGCGGCCGCCTGGTGGCCGGACTCCTGCTCGTTCTGCCCCTGGGGAGCGGCACCGCAATCGCCGCCACGCCTTCCGGGGCGCCACCCTCCAACAGCTACGAGGAGTGTCTGCTCGATGGCCTGGCCAATGTCTCCGACGAGATCACCGTCGGCGAGCTGAAACGGCGCTGCCGGCAGCAACCGGGCACGATCGTGCCGAAATCGGCCGTGGTCAAACGTCTCGAGGAGGAGAAGCAGGCCGAAGAGCTCTCCTTCGTCATCACGCCCCACCATCCAAACTACATCATCGCCGCCTACAACACCGCCGATCCCAACATGGGGCCGTTCCAGGAGGCCTTTCCCGGCGAGGAGTTCTCCTTCCAGGACACCGAGCTGAAATTCCAGCTGAGCCTCAAGTTCCTGCTCTGGAACGACATGTTCGGCAGCAGTGGTGACCTGTATGCCGCCTACACCAATCGCTCCTTCTGGCAGGCGTTCAACAAGGATATCTCGTCGCCGTTCCGGGAGACCAACCACGAACCTGAGGCCTGGGTCCAGTTCGATACCGACTGGAATCTGCTGGGACTGACCAACCGGCTGGTTGCCGTCGGCATCAACCACCAGTCCAACGGTCAGGCCGGCCCCCTATCCCGCAGCTGGAACCGGGTGTTCGCCCAGTTCGTCCTCGAGCGCGACAATCTCTACTTCTCCGTCAAGCCGTGGTGGCGGATCCCGGAGAGCAGATCGGACGACGACAATCCGGACATCACCGACTACCTGGGCAATTTCGAGTTCCAGGGGGTCTACAAACTCGGCCGTCACAACTTCGGGCTGATGGTGCGCAACAACCTGGACAGCGACAACAAGGGTGCCATCCAGCTCGACTGGAGCTTCCCGCTGATCCAGCGGCTGCGCGGCTACGTGCAGTGGTTCAATGGGTACGGCGAGAGCATGATCGACTACGATCACTACGTAAACAGCATCGGTATCGGCGTCCAGCTGTCGGATCGCCTGTAGCGGCACGGTCCCGCATCATCGTCATTTCCTGCCGGCCCGCCCCGAGGCGGGCCTTCTTCACCTTCAACCGAGGACCATTGATGAATATTGAAAAGGATTGTGTGGTTGCCATCCACTACCGGCTGACCGACAGCGAGGGGACTCTGATCGACTCCTCCGAGGGCCAGGATCCGCTCACCTATCTGCACGGCCAGCACGCCATCATCCCGGGGCTGGAGAATGCCCTGGAGGGCAAGGCGGCCGGTGACTCCTTTCAGGTCGAAGTGCAGCCCGGGGAGGGTTACGGCGAGATCAATCCGGAGATGATCCAGAGCGTGCCGCGCAGCGCCTTCGAGGGGATCGAGAACCTGGAGCCGGGCATGCCGCTGCAGGCCAACGACGGTGCCGGCAACGTGCATCACGTGACGGTGCGCGAGGTGACCGACGAGGCGGTCACCATCGACGCCAACCATCCCCTGGCGGGCCAGGTGCTGCACTTCGACGTCACCATCGACTCGGTGCGTGCCGCCACCCAGGAGGAACTGGATCACGGTCACGCCCACTGATCCAGCACGGGACGGACCCTGGCGCTTCCCTCCTGTACCGCGCAGGGGAGGTCAGGTCCGTCCCGGGAACTCCCTCTTCAGACACTCTCCCAGCAACCCGTCCAGCCGCACCCGGTTGCTCGGGTGCGGCACGCTGTCGCAACTCCACACCTGGTCCACCCCGGCCGCCCGCAACTGCTCCAGGGCGTCGCCGACGAACAGGGCGTGGGTGACCAGGACGGAGATCGAGGCCGGCTTCAGGGGGCGCAGCTGCCGTGCCGCCGCGGCCAGGGTGCGGCCGGTGCTGGCGACGTCATCCACCAGAACCAGGTCCCGGCCGCCGTAGTCGGCCCCGGGCAGGGTCACCCGTACCTCCCGGTCCCCGAAGCGCTCCTTGCGGGCCACCCGGTAGTCCAGGCCCTCGTGACCGGCGATGGCGGCGACCCACTGTTCCGACTCCGCATCCGGCC
>DRKP01000093.1 GCA_011051715.1 Sedimenticola thiotaurini
CCGTTCCAGGGTGGCGATGTTCTCCTCCAGGCGCAGCATCCCCGGCTCCACCTGGTTGGCCACCCAGCCGGCGAGCACACAGCCGGCGGCACGGATCGATTCGGCGCTGAGCAGGGCATGGTTGATGCAACCGAGCCGCAGGCCCACCACCAGGATCACCGGCAGCCCGAGGGCGCGGGCCAGATCGGCCACCGTGTCACAGTCGTTGAGCGGCACCTTCCAGCCCCCCACCCCCTCCACCAGCACCCGGTCGGCACCGGCGGAGAGCCGCCGGAAGGCAGTCACCAGCGGCTCCAGGGCGATCTCCCGCTCCGCCTCCAGGGCGGCCAGGTGGGGGGCGATGGGCGGTTCGAAGGCGCAGGGGTTGACCAGTTCGTAGGGCGGCGGTGGCGCCGTCGCCGCCGCCTGGATGCGCAGGGCATCGTCGTTGCGCAGCCCCGCCGCCCTCCGTTCCGCGCCGGAGGCCACCGGCTTCATCCCCACCACCCGCTCCCCGGCCGCGCGGAACCGGGCCATCAGGCCGAGGGTGATCTCGGTCTTGCCACAGCCGGTGTCGGTACCGGTGACGAAATAGCCCTGTCTGGTCATGGTCGCTCTCCCCCCGCTGCCTTCCCGCCGCGCCCGATCGACGCAGGCGACACATGGAACACCCCCTGCTCCGGCGCCGATTCCGGCACCCAGGCGTGGCCATACACCACCTCGTAGCTGGCCGGCAGCAGGCCGTCGGCGCGGCGGTGTTCCTCGTAGGCGGCACGCATCGCCCGCAGGCGGGCACGGCCGGTGAGACCGCGGGGGCGCCCGCTGGTGACATTGTGGGCCCCCAGCACCTTGAGGTCGCGCATCAGGCCGTCCACCGCGGCATAGGTGAGGGTGATCCGGTCCACGTCCATCACCGGGTCGGCGAAACCGGTCCGCAGCAGGGAGTCCCCCAGGTCGTGCATGTCGGCGAACGGGCTCACGTGACTGTAGCCGTCGACCCGCGACCAGGCCTGGCGCAGCTCCTTCAGGGTGTCCGGACCGAAGGTGGTGAACATCAGCAGGCCGCCCGGCCGCAACACCCGTCGCAGCTCGGCGAAGGTGGTGTCCGGATCGTTGCTCCACTGCAGGGCGGCATTCGAGTAGATCAGGTCGATGCAGGCATCGGCCAGCGGCAGCCGCTCCAGGTCGGCACAGAGGCAGGCCGGACGGCGCAGCAGGCGGCCGCGGCGGCGCGCCCGCTGCAGCATTGGCAGGGCAAAATCGAGGGCCAGCACCCGGGCCTTGGGGTAGCGCCGCATCAGGCCGTCGATGGCGTGGCCGGTGCCGGCACCCAGATCCAGCACCCACCGCGGCTGCAGCCGCACCACCTCCAGCCGGTCGAGCATGCGCTGGCCGATCTCCCGCTGCAGCACCGCCACCTCATCGTAGCGTGGGGCGGCACGGGAGAAGGCGCGCCTCGCCTGGGCCTTGTCGATGGTACCGGCGTCACTCATCGCGCCCCTCCAGGAACGGCACCAGCTGCGCCAGGGTGGCAGCGGGATGGGACAGAAACAGGGCATGGGCGCCGCCATCGATCACCCGGATGCGGCTGTGCGGAATGGCCAGGGCCTCCAGCTCCGGCGCCACCGCCGCCGGAGTCAGGGTGTCGCGCTGCCCCAGCAGCCACAGGCTGGGCCGGCGCAACTGCGCCAGGCGCGGCCGCAGGTCGGTGGTCAGCAGCAGCTCCAGGCCGTGCTCCAGGGCCAGGTCGTCCGGTTCCGGCCGCGCCGCCAGCTCCCGCCGCAGCAGGCGCAGGGTCTCCCGCGCCGATTCGTCCCCCTGCACCTGCAACGCCAGGAAGCGGGCCAGCGTCTGGCGGTGATTGCGCCGCAGGGTGGCGGCGAACTGGCGCAGGGTGTTCTCCGACATGGCGTGGGGCCAGCCGTCGCCCTGGACGAAACGCGGCGTGCTGGCCAGCAACACCAGCCGGTCCACCCGCCCGGGCCGCTGCAGCGCCGCCAGCTGGGCGATCTGCCCGCCCAGGGACCAGCCGAGCCAGTGGGCACGCGCCGGCGCCGCCGCCAGGCAGGCCGCGGTCCATGCCTCCAGGTCGGGACGGGAGGAGTCGTAGCCGCTGTCGCCATGGCCGGGCAGCTCCAGCAGAGTGATCCGGAAACGCGGCGCCAGATCCTCCAGCAGCGGCGCCCAGACCGCACTGTTCATGCCCCAGCCGTGCACCAGCACCAGCTCCGGCCCGCTGCCCAGGGTGTGTCGCCACAGCCTCACCGGTCCGGCCCCACGGGCAGGCGGGAGAGGGCCTCGAGCAGGCGATCGAGGTGGGAATCGGTATGGGCGGCGGAGAGGGTGACGCGCAACCGCGCGCTCCCTTCCGGTACCGTCGGCGGCCGGATCGGGGTGACCAGGATACCGGCCTCCTCCAGTTGCCGCGCCCAGGCCAGGGCGCGCTCCGCGCCACCGGCCAGGATCGGCTGGATCGGGGTATCGGAGGGCATCAGCGGCAGGCCCAGCGCCCCGGCCTCGCGGCGGAAGCGGGCGATCAGCTCCTCCAGGTGCCGACGCCGCCATCCCTCCTCCCGCGCCAGCTCCAGGCTGACCAGGGTGGCCGCCGCCACTGCCGGTGGCGGCGCGGTGGTGAACAGATAGCTGCGGGCGTCCTGGATCAGGGTCTCGATCAGCTCCTCGCTGCCGGCGACGAAGGCGCCGGCGGTACCGAAGGCCTTGCCCAGGGTGCCCACCAGGATCGGAACCTCCTCCGGCCCCAGGCCGAAGCGGGCCAGGCTGCCGCCGCCGTCCTCACCCAGCACGCCGAGGCCGTGGGCATCGTCCACCAGCAGCCAGGCCCCGTGCCGGCGGCACAGGCCGGCCAGCTGCGGCAGCGGCGCCAGATCCCCGTCCATGCTGAATACACCGTCGGTGGCCACCAGGGTCCGTCCCTCCGCCGCTTGCCGCTGCAGCCGCCGCTCCAGCACCGCGACGTCTCCATGGGGATAGCGCCGGAAGCGGGCACCGGAGAGGCGGGCGCCGTCGAGCAGGGAAGCGTGATCGAGACGGTCCAGGTGCAGCCGGTCAGCGGGGCCGCAGAGGGCGCTGATCACCCCCAGGTTGGCCATGTAACCGGTGGAGAAGAGCAGCGCCCGGGGCCGGCCGGTGAACCCGGCCAGGGCCTCCTCCAGGGC
Organism: Sedimenticola thiotaurini; assembly: GCA_011051715.1. Lineage (GTDB taxonomy): Bacteria > Pseudomonadota > Gammaproteobacteria > Chromatiales > Chromatiaceae > HyVt-443. The sequence continues at coordinate 3,156 of DRKP01000093.1, forward strand.
GTGGTGGGCGCTGCCGTGGCCGGCCACCAGGTGGGCCGATCCGCTGCCGGCACCCTGTTCCGAGGCGCCCCGGCAGAGGGCCTCGACCACCCGCGGATCACCGGCCAGGCCGAGGTAGTCGTTGCTGCAGAACAGCAGCATGGGACGCCCGTCCACCGTCTGCTCCGGGCCGGTGACGCCGGTGACCAGGCGTCGGGCCCGGTAGCGGTGCCGCTGGCGCAGGCTCTCCAGTCTCGGTTGCAGGGATCTCATGGCGACGGGATGGGGATGGTGAACGGATGGCGGCGGGGCGCGGCGGTCCCGGCTCACGGCCGCGGCTGTGCCGTCCCCCCGGACCGGTCAGGCGCTGGCCGCACTCCGGCTGCCGCCATCCCCGGCCCCGGCGGACCGGGAATCCGGCGCTTGTTCGAACTCCAGGCCGAGGCGCCGGAACAGCTCCCGGTCCCGGTCCTCCCCCGGATTGCCGGTAGTGAGCAGGCGCTCGCCATAGAACATGGAGTTGGCACCGGCCAGGAAGCAGAGGGCCTGCATCTCGTCGCTCATCTCCCCGCGCCCGGCGGAGAGCCGGACATAGGAGGTGGGCATCAGGATGCGCGCCACCGCCACGGTGCGAACGAACTCGAACGGGTCCAGCGCCTCGGTGCCGTGGAGCGGCGTTCCCTCCACCTGGACCAGAAGATTGATCGGCACCGACTGGGGATGGCGCGGCAGGTTGCTCAGCTCGCGCAGCATGGAGGCGCGGTCCCGGCGTGACTCGCCCATGCCCAGGATGCCGCCGCTGCAGACGCTGATCCCCTGCTCGCGCACATGGGCCAGGGTCTCCAGCCGGTCCTGGAAGGTGCGCGTGGTGATCACGTTGCCGTAGAACTCCGGGGAGGTGTCCAGGTTGTGGTTGTAGTAGTCGAGGCCCGCCTCCCGCAGGCGCCGGGCCTGATCACCGCTGAGCATACCCAGGGTGACGCAGGTCTCCATCCCCAGGTCACGGACAGCGCGGATCATCTCGATCACCCGCTCCAGATTGCGGTCGGTCGGATTGCGCCAGGCGGCGCCCATGCAGAAGCGGGTGGCCCCCCTCTGTTTCGCCGCCGTGGCCGCCTCCACCACCTGCTCCACCGGCAGCAGCTTCTCCGGCTCCAGCTCGGTGTTGTACTTGGCGCTCTGGGAGCAGTAGCCGCAGTCCTCGGAACAGGCGCCGGTCTTGATGCTGAGCAGCGTGCTCACCTGCACCCGGTTGGGATCGAAGTGACGGCGGTGCAGGGTCTGGGCCCGGTACAGCAGGTCGTTGAAGGGGAGGTCCAGCAGGGCCTCGATCTCATCCAGGCTCCAGTCGTGTCTCGGCTCGGTATCGCTCATGCTACTCCCCGTCGTCCGGCGGAATCGCCCATCGCCCTGTTCCGGACCCGGAACCTGGCGCATAATCGGCGGCGGGGGAAGGAACCCCCGGCAAAGGGCCCATGGTATCGGCCCAGCCATCGCTGTCAACCGGAAAGGATTCCAATGGTTTACAACTGTATAGATGTTATCCAAAGACTGGTCTACCCGGATTTCTGCCGGCTGTGCGGCGCAGCCGATGCCCGGGACGGTCTCTGCCCCGGCTGCCGTGGTGATCTCCCGCGCAATCGTCACTGCTGTCCCCGCTGCGCCCTGCCGCTGCCGCCCGACATCGACGCCACCATCCCCTGCGGCGACTGTCTGCGCGAGCCGCCGCCGTTCGACCACAGCCGGGTACCCTTTTTGTACGGCTATCCCCTGGACCGGTTGATCGGCAGCCTCAAGTTCGGCCACCAGCCGGGGCACGCCCGGGTGCTGGCCGCCCTGCTGGCGCAGCAGCTGGAATCGCTGCCGCTGGAGCCACCGCAACGACTGATCCCGGTGCCGCTGCACCCGCGCCGCCAGCGCCGGCGCGGATTCAACCAGGCGACGGAACTGGCGCGACACCTGGGACGGCGACTGGGCATCCCGGTGGATGCGCGGAGCTGCCGCCGGGTCCTGGCCACCCCTTCCCAGTCCGGCCTCGACCGCGACCACCGCCGCCGCAACCTGCGCGGGGCGTTCCGGCTGACCCGGCCGCTGCCGTACCACCACCTGGCGCTGCTGGACGACGTCGTCACCACCGGCGCCACCACCGCCGAACTGGCCCGGCTGCTGCGACGGGCCGGCGTCGGGCGGATTCAGGTATGGGCGCTGGCACGGACCCCGCGAATCGGGTAGAAAGTATCATTCGAAACGATATGGTCAGGACGGACGATCCATGACGGAACAGGCCACGGTGAAGCTGGAACGGTTCATGCCCTACCGGTTGTCGGTGCTCAGCATCGCCATCTCCCGGGGGATCTCGGAACTCTACTCCGAACGCTTCGGCATCAGCATCATGGAGTGGAGGGTGATCGCCGTGCTCGGCAACTACCAGCCCCTCTCCTCCAGCGACATCTGCCGGCACACCAGCATGGACAAGGTCCAGGTGAGCCGCGCCGTCGCCGGCCTGTCCCGCTCCGGACTGGTGCTGCGCCGGACCGACAGTGGCGACCGGCGCCGCTCCCTGCTGCGCCTCAGCGCCCGCGGACAGCGGGTCTACCGGAAGATCGTGCCCCTCGCACTGGAATGGGAACAGAAGCTGATGCAGGCGCTCAGCCCGCGTGAACAGGCGTTGTTCGACCGCCTGCTGCAGAAACTGGAACAGCGGGTCCGGCAGATACAGGACACCTGACCCACCAACCCCGGCAATCGTCCGGTTGCCATTGGTTTCCTTTGCAACTATATTCGAACGAAAGAACAATGTACGGGGTCGTGCAGTATTATAGTTTCAATTGAAACTTATAGACCATGATCCGGAAGCGGCACGGGCAGCCATCGACCGAGGAAACCATGAGCAAGAAATTCGCATCCCAGGGGGACCTGGAGGAAAAACAGGTCAGCTTCGAGCAGCTGGCGGATGGCGTCTACGCCTATACCGCGGAGGGGGACCCCAACACCGGCATCATCATCGGCGACGACGGCGTCATGGTGATCGACGCCCAGGCCACGCCGCAGATGGCGCAGGACGTCATTCGCCGCATCCGCGAGGTGACCGACAAACCGATCCGGTACCTGGTGCTGTCCCACTACCACGCGGTCCGGGTGCTGGGCGCCTCGGCCTATCGGCCGGAACAGATCATCGCCAGCCAGGCCACCTACGACCTGATCGTGGAACGCGGCCAGCAGGACTTCGAATCGGAAGTGGGACGCTTCCCCCGGCTGTTCCGCGGCGTCGACTCCATCCCGGGCCTGACCTGGCCGACCATCGCCTTCGACACCAGCATGACCCTGTGGCTGGGCGGGCGCCGGGTGGAGCTGATGCACCTGGGGCGGGGCCACACCAAAGGCGACATCGTCGCCTGGCTGCCGGACGAGCGGATCCTGTTCAGCGGCGACCTGGTGGAGTTCGGCGCCACCCCCTATACCGGCGACGCCTACCTGCGCGACTGGCCGGCCACCCTCGACCGGCTGCAGGCCCTGGGGGCCCACAAGCTGGTGCCGGGCCGGGGTGACGCGCTGCAGACGCCGGAGCAGGTGGAGCAGGCCATCGCCGGCACCCGCGACTTCCTCACCAGCCTGTTCGACTCCGTCCGCCGGGGCCGGGAGGCCGGCAAGCCCCTGGGCGAGGTCTACCGCGAGACCTACCAGGCGCTCGAACCCCGCTTCGGCGACTGGGTGATCTTCGACCACTGCCTGCCGTTCGACGTCACCCGCGCCTATGACGAGAGCGGCGATCACCCGGACCCGCGTATCTGGACCGCCGAACGCGATACCGAGATGTGGCACTCGCTGCAGCAGCAGGTGTGACCACCGTGCAGGGCGGGAGACGGCATCCCGCCGGGCCGAACCGCGCGACAAGACGTGGCGGCCGCCGGGCGCAGACCCGGCACCACCGATGGAGGAGGATCCGTGGAGATGCAGACCCACGTCAACCCGGTCTACGACTACAGACGGCCGCCGGAACTGGACAGCGCTGAACCGGTGCACCACCCGCTGGTGGTGGTGGGGGCCGGGCCGGTCGGCATGGTCGCCGGCCTGGATGCCGCCAGCCACGGCATCCCCTGCCTGATCCTGGACGACAACGACACCGTCAGCGTCGGCTCCCGCGCCGTCTGCTATGCCAAACGGGCGCTCGAGATCCTGGACCGCCTCGGCTGCGGCCAGCGCATGGTCGACAAGGGAATCACCTGGAACCTGGGCAGGGTGTTCTACCGCGACGAGGAGATCTACCGCTTCGACCTGCTGCCGGAGACGGGGCACGAGCGCCCCGCCTTCATCAACCTGCAGCAGTACTATTTCGAGGAGTACCTGGTCGACCGCATCGGCGAGGTCAAAGGGCTGGACCTGCGCTGGAAGAACCGGGTCACCGCCGTCGGGCAGGACGACCGCAGGGTCCGGCTGACGGTGGCGACCCCCGATGGCGACTACCGCCTCACCTGCGACCACCTGATCGTCTGCGACGGCGCCAACAGCAGCATCCGCCGCATGCTCGGCCTGGAGAGCCGCGGCCAGGTATTCCAGGACCGGTTCCTGATCGCCGACGTGGTGATGGAGAACGACTGGCCGCCGGAACGCTGGTTCTGGTTCGATCCACCGTTCCACGGCGGCCAGTCCACCCTGCTGCACCGGCAGGCGGACAACCTGTGGCGCATCGACTTCCAGCTCGGCTGGGACGCCGACCCGGAGGAGGAGAAGAGACCGGAACGGGTGCTTCCACGGCTGCGGGCGATGCTCGGCGAAGAGGCCGAATTCCAGCTCGAGTGGACCTCCGTCTACACCTTCCAGTGCCGGCGCATGGAGCGGTTCCGCCACGGCCGCATCTTCTTTGCCGGCGACGCCGCCCACCAGGTCTCCCCATTCGGCGCCCGCGGCGCCAACAGCGGCATCCAGGACACCGACAACCTGCTGTGGAAACTGCGCCTGGTGACCAGCGGCGCCGCCCCTGACACCCTGCTCGACAGCTACGACAGCGAGCGCGTACCGGCCGCGGACGAAAACATCCTCCACTCCACCCGCAGCACCAGTTTCATCAGCCCCGGCAGCGGGCCAGCACGGCTGTTCCGCGACGCCACCCTGCTGCTCTCGAAACGCTGCCCGTTCGCCCGCACCCTGGTCAACAGCGGCCGCCTCTCCCTGCCCGCCGTCTACCGCGACTCCCCCCTCAACACCCCCGACGAGGATCCCTTCGACAGCCCGGTCGAACCCGGTGCACCCGCCTGCGACGCCCCGGTAGCCGGCCCCGGGGGCGAGCAGTGGTTCCTGCGTATACTTGGCAACGGCGGCTTCAACATCCTGTACTTCGCCGGAGCCGCCCTCTCGGTCGACGAAGAGCGCTGGCTCGGCCAACTGCGGCAGGGACCGGTGCCGCTGCGCATCCTGGTGGCCGGACTCCGGGCCGACGGCCAGCTTCCCGACGGCATGGAACGGCTGGACGACCGCGAAGGCTTGCTCAGCCGGCGCCTGGACGCCACGCCGGGCAGCCTCTACCTGTTCCGCCCCGACCAGCACCTGGCCGCCCGCTGGCGCCACCCCGACAGCAGCAAGGTACTCCAGGCCCTGGATCGCGCCCTGGCACGGGAGAGAACGACACCATGAACGACCACCGACCACTCGAACTGGAACCCAACCTGTGGCAGCCCGACGACTTCTACGCCGCCCTGATCGAAACCCACCAGGACCTGAACGATGCCCAGAGCCAGCTGGTCAACGCCAAACTGGTGCTGCTGCTGGCCAACCACATCGGCGACCGGGCGGTGCTCATGGAGGCGCTGCAGATAGCGCGGGACGACCTGGAATGACCCGGTCCAACCAGGACGCGGCCAACAGCGAAGGCCCGGGGCGTCGCAACAGACGCCCCCGCCGGTACCCGAACCTTCCTGGCGGCTGGCGGGGCGCACCGGGCCGCCTGTGGAGGCCCTCCCCCCAAAACCCGGTCCAAGGCACCACCCCACCAGGGCCGACACCGAAGGCCCGGGGCGGCGCGGCAGACGCCCCCGCCGGCACCCGAACCTGCCTGGCGGCTGCCGGGGCGCACCGGGCCGCCTGTGGAGGCCCTCCCCAAAAGCCCGGTCCAAGGCACCACCCCAACAGGGCCGACACCGAAGGCCCGGGGCGGCGCGGCAGACGCCCCCGCCGACA
>DRKP01000094.1 GCA_011051715.1 Sedimenticola thiotaurini
AAGGGCCGAGGGCCAAGGACCGAGGGCCGAGGGTTGGCGAAAGGCGGACCTTCGATCCCTCGTTCCGGGCTTGCCGGGTGTTTCGAAACGGGCTCACCCTTTGAACACGACAGGGGTGTATTCGCTGCCTTGTATGCCAGGAGTATGCATGTCTGATCGGATTCCATCTGTTTTCGCGGTTCCTTTGGTGACCGAATCTATTTCGATCGCAGTGCCCGGCCTTCCTCGGTCCTCGCTCCTCGGTCCTCGGCCCTGCCATGGTTGATCTCGAATGCCACGAACTGGTCAAGACCTTCGGTGACTTCACCGCGGTCGACCGGGTCTCCCTGGCCGTGCCCAAGGGCTCCTTCTTCTCCATCCTCGGTCCCTCCGGCTGCGGCAAGACCACGCTGATGCGGATGCTGGCCGGTTTCGAACGGCCGGACAGCGGGGATATCCACATCAAGGGCCGCTCCATGCTGGGCATTCCTCCCAACCAGCGGCCGGTGAACATGGTGTTCCAGCATCTGGCCCTGTTTCCCAACATGTCGGTGGCCGACAACGTGGGTTACGGCCTGCGACGGCGCAGAGTGGCGAAGCCGGAGATCGGGCGCCGGGTGCAGGAGGTGCTGGAGCGGGTGGGGCTCGGGGACTCCGGTGCCAAGCGCATCGACCAGCTCTCGGGCGGACAGAAACAGCGGGTGGCGATCGCCCGCTGCCTGGTGCTGAACCCGGCGGTGCTGCTGCTGGACGAACCCCTGGGGGCCCTCGACCTGAAGTTGCGCGAACAGATGAAGGTCGAGCTGAAGAAGCTGCAGTCGGAGTTCGGCACCACCTTCATCTACATCACCCACGACCAGTCCGAGGCGCTGGTGATGTCGGACCAGGTGGCGGTCATGAACCGGGGGCGGTTCGAGCAGGTCGGCTCGCCCCAGGACCTCTACTACCGGCCCCTGACACCGTTCGTGGCCGCCTTCGTCGGCGACAGCAACCGCTGGCGTGGCCGGGTGGAGGGACGCGACGGCGACACGCTGCATATCGTCACCGGCAACGGCATGGCACTGAAGGCGGGCTGGGCCCATCCGGAGCGGCAGAACCATTCCGAGGAGGTGGAGGTGTTCGTGCGGCCGGAGATGATCCGCATCGAACTCGAGCCGCGCCAGGATGGCGCCGACAACCACATGACTGCCCGTGTCTCCAGCCTGCTGTTCGACGGTGCCCGCAGCCAGGTGCTGGTGACATCGGAGCAGGGCGGGCAGGAGATGATGGTGAACCTGCCCCAGGCGCCGGAGTTCGCGCGCCTGAGGCCGGGGGACCGGGTCTGGCTGAGCTGGTACGCGGAACAGAGCCACGCCTTCTCCGCCGGGGCGGTGGCGTGAGCCGACCGGCCCTGCGCCTGGGTCTGTGGCTGCTGCTGACGCCGCTGCTGCTGTGGCTGGTGCTGCTGATCCTGCTGCCCCACGTGGACATGCTGCTGATCTCCCTGCGCCAGCGCACCGGGCCGGGGCAATACGCCTTCAGCCTGGGCAACTACCTGGCCTTCTTCGACGAGCCCCTCTACTGGCGCACCTTCGTCCGCACCGCCACCATGTCGGTGCTGGCCACCGCCCTGACCCTGCTGATCGCCTTCCCCGTCTCCTACTACATCGCCAAGCTGATGCGCGGGCGGGCCAAGAGCCTGCTGTTCCTGATGTGTCTGATCCCGTTCTGGGTCAGTGAACTGGTGCGCACCTACGGCTGGATGATCCTGCTGCGGGAGTCGGGCCTGGTGAGCGGCCTGCTGCAGTGGCTGGGGCTGGTGGATCGGCCGGTGGAGATGCTCTACAACGACGTGGCGGTGATGGTGGGACTGATCTATACCGCCATGCTGTTCATGGTGGTGCCCCTGATCACCACCCTGGACAGCCTGGACGACGCCCAGATCGAGGCCGGCTACGACCTGGGCGGCAACGGCTGGAACGTGCTGTGGGAGGTGGTGGTGCCCCACGCCATGCCGGGCATCGTCTCCGGCTGCATCGTGGTGTTCATGCTCACCCTGGGCAACTATCTGACACCGGTGCTGATCGGCGGCAAGGACAGCCTCTGGTTCACCGAGCAGATCTTCACCCAGTTCATCACCCGCTTCAACTGGGAGCAGGGATCCGCCTTCGGCATCCTGCTGCTGGTGCTCTCCTCGTTCATGGTCTGGGCCGGACTCAGGCTGAGCCGCCAGTCGTTCACCCGGGTGATGAGCCGATGATCCCGTCCATCCCCCAAAGCCCCCTGTTCCGGCACGGCTACCGCCTCTACGTGGTGACCTTCTTCCTGTTCCTGGCGGCGCCGCTGGCGGTGGTGGCAGTGTTCGCCTTCAACGACAGCCTGTTCCCCTCCCTGCCCTGGGGTGGCTGGACCCTGGACTGGTTCTTCAACGACAGCGAGCCCAAGCTGGGTATCTTCCATGACGACGAGCTGCTGGAGAGCATCGGCATCAGCTTCTTCGTCGCCGTGTTCGTCACCCTGTTCTCCCTCGGCCTGGCCACCAGCAACGCCTTCCTGTTCGAACGCCAGGACTTCGCCGGCAAGAATCTGCTCTATGTCCTGATGCTGACCCCGCTGGTGATCCCCGGCGTGATCCTGGGGGTCTCCATCCTGATCTTCGGCAGCAGCATCGCCAACGGCGTGGAGAACCAGACCGGCTACGACATCGAGTGGCTGCGCCCGGGGCTGCCGCTGGTGATCACCGGCCAGTTCGCCTTCATCACCACCATCTGCACCCTCATCCTCGCCGCCCGGCTGCGCAAGTTCGATACCAGCCTGGAGGAGGCGGCGATGAACCTCGGGGCGACCCGGGTGGAGGCGATCCGCACCGTCACCATCCCCTACCTGCGTCCGGCCCTGATCGGTGCCGGCGTGGTCAGCTTTCTGATGTCGTTCGAGAACTTCAACACAACCCTGATGCTGGTGGGCTCGGATGCGCCACTCACCATCGCCATGTTCGACCGCCTGCGCGAGGGTTCGACGCCGGTGCTCAACGCGGTCTCCCTGTTGCTGATGCTGGGCTCGGCCACCCTGGCCCTGATCTCGGTGCTGGTGCAGCGGCGGGAGGGGTGAACGGGGCATTGGCCCCGGACCCCGTCCGAACAGGGATTCACTCCCCGGGAGACCGCAGGCGCCGCCGGGCCAGCAGCGGGTGGCGGTACATGGCGCCGATGTCCCGGGTCTCGATCAGCTCCACCCCGTCTGCGGCATAGGCCAGGGCCAGCTCCGGATCGGTGATGTCGAACAGCATCCAGCGCCAGGGGCCGGGCCAGGGGCGCCGGTCCGGCGGAAACATGGACACTTCCCCGATCAGCAGGTCGGGATCCAGCGCCGTGGCCTGGCGGCGGGCCTGGTCGTCGTAGCGCCGGATCACCCATCCGATCGGCATCCCTGCCCGCTCGCGCACGGCCGCCAGGATCTCCCGGTCGTAACCGATGACATGACACTGTCCGGCCACCGGCGCGATGGCCGTCAGCAATCGCTCGACCACCGGGGCCCGGCCGAAGCGCTGCAGGGTCTCGTTCTTGATCTCCACCAGGGCCCGCGCATCCGGGTGGTGATGCAACAGCGGGACGATCTCCGCCAGCCTGGGGATCGGGGTGGGGAGGAAGCGGTCACCGAAGCGCCCCGGTTCGTGGACGCTGACCCCGCGCAGATCGGCAGCCGCGGTGTCCAGCACCTGTCCGGGGCGGCCGGCGGTGCGGAGCAGATCGGTGTCGTGCAGGATCAGCAGTTCCCCGTCGGCACTCGACTGGACGTCGAACTCGACATAGGGGGCCCCCGCCTGCAGCGCCGCTGCAAGGCCGCGCAGGCTGTTCTCCGGGTATGCTTCCATGTAGCCGCGATGGGCCACCAGCAAAGGTATGTCCATGGTCCAGGGGGTCTCCAGCGGAACAGGAGGCAGCATAACCGATCCCGGCCCGGGTTGCGTTCCCGCATACTCCGGCATCCACTTTCCGTGGTCTACTCCTCCCGCAGCGCCGCGACGGGATCGAGACGGGCGGCCCGCAGCGCGGGAGTCACGCCGGACAGGAGACCGATGGCGATGGCCGTGGTCTCCGCCAGCAGCACGAAGCTCCAGGGGGTGTGGGTCGGCAGCGCGGGCACCAGGGTGCCGAGCAGCCAGGCACCACCGGCACCGAGCAGCAGTCCCGCCAGGCCGCCGAGGCCGGACAGCGCCACCGCCTCTCCCAGGAACAGCAGCAGGATCTGGCGCCGGCGGGCGCCGATGGCGCGCAGCAGCCCCACCTCCCCGGTCCGTTCGGTGACCGCTATGGTCATGATGGTGAGGATGCCGACGCCGCCCACCAACAGTGAGATGCCACCCAGCGCCGCAACCGCGAGAGTGAGGATGTCGAGTATCGATCCCAGGGTGTCGAGCATCTGGTCCTGGGTGATGATGGTGAAATCCTCGTTGCCGTGGCGGCGACTCAAGGTCCGCCTGATCCGCTCCGCGATCGCCCCACTGTCGGCTCCCGGCGTATACAGCAGGTCCACCTCCATCAGGCTGTCGCGGTCGAACAGGGCCATCGCCTTGCGGGTCGGGATATAGGCGGCATCGTCCAGATCGAAACCCAGCATCTGGCCCTTGGGGGCCAGGACGCCGATCACCCGGAAGCGTTCACCGCCGATCCGGACCGGCCGGCCAAGGGGGTTGTCGCTGCCGAACAGCTCCTTTCTCATCCTGCTGCCGAGCACGGCGAAGGGGCGGGCGAGGCGGGGGTCCTCGGCGGGGAGGAAGCGGCCGAGGGCGACCTGCATCTGCCATACCCGCGGCATCTCCGGTCCCACGCCGTAGACGGCGGTACGCCGGGTGCGCTGTCCCCGTTCGATGGCGGCGTTGCCCTGCACCATCGGCACCACCGCCTCCACCCCGGGGATCCGGCCGAGACTCTCCGCATCGTCCAGGGTGAGGGGCCGGACCGTGTTGATGATGGCGCCGGAGATGCCGAAGGTGGTGGACCTGCCCGGGGTGACGCTGATCAGGTTGGTGCCGAACTGGGTGAATTCACTCAATACATAACGGTGGATGCCTTCCCCGATGGAGGTCAGCAGCACGACCGAGGCGATGCCCACCGTGATTCCCAGGGCGGTGAGCAGGCTGCGCATCCGCGCTGCGGTGACCGAGCGCAGGGTATAGCGGAGGAGGTCGCGCAGGCGCATCGGTATCAGCGCAGCGCCTGCACCGGGTCGAGCCGGGCGGCCCGTCGTGCCGGAATCAGCCCGAACAGTATGCCCATGGCCAGGGCCAGGATGACGGCCCCGGTCAGCGACCAGGCCGGCACGGCCAGGGGGAAGTCGGGAAACAGCCAGTCCAGCAGCCCGACGCCGGCCAGTCCGACCAGACCACCCAGCACGGCCCCGCCGGCGGAGAGGATGCCCGCCTCCGCCAGGAACAGGCCGAGAATCTCCCGTTGCGGGCTGCCCAGGGCCTTCAGCAGCCCGATCTCGGCGGTACGCCGGGAGACCGAGACCAGCATCACGTTCATGATCAGGATCCCCGCCACGCTGAGGCTGATGGCGGCGATTCCGGAGACGGTGTAGGTGAGGGCGCGGAAGATCCGGTCGAAGGTGTCGAGCAGGGCGTCCTGGGTGATGACGGTGATGTCCTCTTCGCCGTCGTGCCGCTGGCGGATGATGTCGACGATGTCGCGCCTGGCCTGCGGTATGCTGTCGCTGTCCCTGGCCTGCACCAGGATGCGGAACAGCCCGTGCGTGTTGAACAGGCTTTGCGCCGAGGCGACCGGAATGATCGCCACTTCGCTGATATTGGCGCCGAGGGATTCCCCCATCGGCTGCAGCACACCGATGACGCGAAAGCGCCGGTCGCCGATGCGCAGCCAGCGGCCCAGTGCCCTGCGGTTGCCGAACAGCGCCTTCTTCAGGCGGGCGCCGATGACCGTTACCGCGGCGCCGCGCTCCGGGTCGCCGGCGGGCAGGAAGCGTCCCCTGGCGAGGTGCAGGTTGCGCACCGGTTCCAGCTCGGCGGTGGACCCCAGGATCAGGGTCTCCCGTTCCAGCTGGCGGTGGGAGACCGGCGCGGATCCCACCACCAGCGGGGCGAGGAGGCGGATGTGGCTGCTGCGCCTGAGGGCCTGGGCGTCGGCCAGGGTCAGGTCCCGGGGGGTGCCGCCCACCAGCGGCGGTGCGGTGCCGGTGGTCTCCACCCGGCCCGGCAGCACGATCAGCAGGTGGCTTCCGATGGCCGCGAACTGATCGGTGACATAACGGCGCGCCCCTTCGCCGAGGGCGGTCAGGACCACCACCGAGCCGACGCCGATGGCCATGGCGAGCAGCATCAGCCAGGTCCGGGTGCGGCCGCTGCGCAGGGCGTGGCCGCTGAACCTCAGGGTGTCGCCGATGTGCATGGTCCGCTCCCGCTCCCGTCGTCGGCGACGATGGCGCCATCCCGCATCCGGATCCGGCGCCGGGCGCGATCACCGATGTCCGGATCGTGGGTGACCACCAGCAGGGTGAGGCCACCCCGGTTCAGCCGTTCCAGGGTGTGCATCACCTCGTCACCTGCGGCCTTGTCCAGGTTGCCGGTGGGTTCGTCGGCCAGCAGCAGTCTCGGCGCCATCACCGTTGCGCGCGCGATGGCGACCCGCTGGCGCTGTCCGCCGGAGAGCTGATCCGGCCGGTGCCTGGCCCGGTCGCTCAGGCCGAGATCGCGCAGAATGCGCTGCACCCTCTCCCTGCGCTCGGCCGGCCGGACGCCGGCCAGCAGCATCGGCAGTTCCACGTTCTCGTAGGCCGACAGCCGCGGGATCAGGTGAAAGGTCTGGAACACGAAGCCGATCAGCCGGCGGCGGGCATCGGCGCGCTGCTCCTCGGACAGGGAGAGGGTATCGATCCCGCCCAGCCAGTAGCGGCCGCTGTCGGGCCGGTCGAGCAGTCCGAGGATATGGAGCAGGGTCGACTTGCCGGAACCGGAAGGACCCATGATCGCCAGATACTCGCCCTCGTCCACGGCCAGGTCGATGTGCCGCAGGGCGTGGACCCACTCGTCACCCACCCGAAACGACCGCTCGATCTCCTCCAGGCGGATCATTCGGCGTCACTCTTCTCCTCCCGGGCCGGGGCGCCATCCTCCACCCCTTCCCGATCCACCGAGGTGACCACCCTGTCCCCCGCCGCCAGTCCCGACAACACCTCGGTGTAGTCCCAGTTGGAGATGCCGGTGTCGATCCGGCGCTGCTGCAGGATGCCCTGGTCGGGCAGCAGCAGGTAGACCCTGTCGTCGCCGACCACCGCTTCGGTGGGGATGCGCAACACCTCTTTGCGGGCATCGAGGATGATCTCCACGTCTGCGGAATAGCCGGCCAGCAGCCCCTGGATCGACTTCGGGTCGTCGAATCCCACCTCCACCTCCACCGTCCGCGCCTGCTTCTCCCGGTCCAGCACATAGGGGGCGATGCGGCGCACGTGGCCGGGGAAATGCCGCTTGCCGAAGGCGTCCATGGTGATCCTGGTCGGTTGCTGCAGGCGGACCCTGGGGGCGTCCACCTCGTCGATCGGGGCGGTGATGTAGAAACAGCTGTCGTCGATCAGGTCGATGACCGGCGGCGTGGGGATGCCCGGTGGCGAAGGGGTCACGTACTCGTTCAGTTCGCCATTGATCTCTGCCACGATACCGCCGAAGGGGGCGGTCAGGCGGGTCCGCTCCAGTTTGGCCCGGCTCACCTGGATGCGGGCCGAGGAGACGCGGGCCTTGGAGCGGCCGGCGTCGCAATCGGCCTGTTGCGCCTCCGCTTCGGTCACCGCCTTGTCGACCGCTTCCTCGGAGACCGCGCCACTCTTGCGCAGCCGCAGCAGCCGATCGGCCTCCCGCCTGGATACCTCGGCCTTCAGGCAGGCGGCCCGGGCGCCGGCGGCGGCGGACGCCGACTCCGCCTCGTTGAGTGCGATCTGCGCCTGCAGGTCCAGGTTCCAGAGCTCGATCAGCAGTGCTCCGGCCTTCACCCGGTCCCCCTTGTTCACGTTCAGGTGGCTGATCTGTCCGCCGATTCCGGGAGAGAGACGGGCCCTCCTGCAGGGATTGACGGTGCCGGCGCGGGTGTTGGCCACCGTCTCTTCGACCACCCCCCGGGTGACCGTCTGCACCCGTACTTCGACCGGTTTCGGCCGCTTCAGGTACCAGGCAGCGGCGGCCAGCGCGACCAGCAGAAGGAGGGATGCGATCCTGGCGGTGGTGGGGCGCTTCACCTGGAGATCCCGTCACCGGCGGGCCTGCACCCCGGCCGGCGACCGGTGGTGATCTGGGGGGGGCGGGTTGCCAATTCCGGATCCTTGCCTTTAGCGGTGGGAGGAATGATAATTCTAGCGTACTGCACATCCAAGAACGACGCGGTATACTCGCCACTGGTCGACTCGGGGAACAGGCTGCATGCACAAGATCATGGTGCTGAATGCCAAGGGCGGTTGCGGCAAGACCACCATTGCCACCACCCTGGCCTGTTATTTCGCCGGGCAGGGCTACAACACCGCCCTGATGGATTTCGATCCACAGCAGTCCAGCAACCGCTGGCTCACCATCCGGCCCGCCGACCAGCCACCGATCAAGGCCATTGACGGCGCCCGCCAGAGGGCCGGGGTGACCCGCTCCTGGCAGCTCTACAGCGGTACCGAGACCGAGGTGGTGGTGATCGATACCCCGGCCGGGGTCACCGGCGGCAAGCTGGTGGACCTGTTCCACCGGGCCGACACCATCCTGATCCCGATCATGCCCTCCATCATCGACCTGCAGGCGATGGAATACTTCCTGCAGGAGCTGCGTCGGCTGTTCAAGCAGGGCCATCAGGGCAAGCGTATTGGCGTGATCGCCAACCGGGTGCGGCTGAAGACCCGCTCCTATCACGCCATCCAGGCGCTGATGGAACAGATGGACCTGCCCCTGCTGACCACCCTGCGGGACACCCAGAACTACTCCCTGGCGATGGAGTCGGGGCGCGGCATCTGCGAGATGCGCAGTGGCGGAACCGCCAAGGACCGCAAACACTGGGAGCCGGTCCTCGAGTGGCTGCACCAGGAGATCCCCTACAAGCAGGAGCACCTGGCCCTGGAACCCGGCGAATCCGGAGGCTGGGCCGGGGAGCGGCTGGTGAAGGCCGTCTCCCACTGAACGGTATCCCTTGCCCCTTTCGGCAAGGGTCGTTTTCTGCCCGTATAAACAGAAATTAGGCAAATCCGGCAGGCGCCTGTGGTACCGTTGTCAGCGGCCAGAACGCCGGCAGGAATCCTCCCGGGGACGCAACCGACGGGCGCTTCGACGCCCGGCCACCGAGCGCCACCGAAACCATCGAGTGTCCGCTGCCGCATCTGATTTGCCCACGTATTCTCCCCGGTGCCGTTGGTCCTGTCCGCACCAGGCGCCAGCCGGGATTCGCATTCGAAACGCAAGGAGACGAAGTACAATGATCAAGCCTGTCGGATCAGATACACTCCAGCCCCTGTTCGTCTATGACCCCGACGAGCACCACGAACTGCTGAAGGAGTCGGAGGGGCTGCCATCGGTCACCATCAGCTCCCAGGCCGCCGGTAACGCGGTGATGATGGGTGGTGGTTACTTCACCCCCCTGAAGGGCTTCATGAACGTGGCCGACGCCATGGGTTGCGCCGAGTCCATGAAGATGACCGACGGCACCTTCTTTCCGGTCCCCATTCTCTGCCTGCTGGAGAACGTGGACGCGATCGGTGATGCCAAGCGCATCGCCCTGCGCGATCCCAACATGGAGGGCAACCCGGTGCTGGCGGTGATGGACGTCGAGGGCGTCGAGGAGGTCACCGACGAGCAGATGCAGACCATGACCGAGAAGGTCTACCGCACCACCGATCCGGAGCACCCCGGCGTGGCGGCGTTCAATTCGCAGGGGCGTTTCGCCGTCTCCGGGCCGATCAGGGTTCTGCACTTCAGCTACTTCATCGACGATTTTCCGGACACCTTCCGTACCGCGGTCGAGATCCGCAACGAGATCCAGGAGCGTGGCTGGAACAAGGTGGTGTCGTTCCAGACCCGCAATCCGATGCACCGCGCCCACGAGGAGCTGTGCAAGATGGCCATGGCGGCGGTTGACGCGGACGGCCTGGTGATCCACATGCTGCTGGGCAAGCTGAAGCCGGGTGACATCCCGGCGCCGGTGCGGGACGCGGCGATCCGCAAGATGGCGGAACTCTACTTTCCGCCCAACTCGGTGATGGTCACCGGCTACGGTTTCGACATGCTCTATGCCGGCCCCCGCGAGGCCGTTCTGCACGCCTATTTCCGTCAGAACATGGGCAGCACCCACTTCATCATCGGCCGTGACCATGCCGGCGTCGGTGACTACTACGGCGCCTTCGACGCCCAGACCATCTTCGACGAGGAGGTGCCGGAGGGCGCCCTGGAGATCGAGATCTTCAAGGCCGACCACACCGCCTACTCGAAGAAGCTGAACAAGGTGGTGATGATGCGCGACGCGCCGGATCACAGCAAGGAGGACTTCGTGCTGCTGTCCGGAACCAAGGTGCGCGAGATGCTGGGCCAGGGTATCGCCCCGCCGCCCGAGTTCTCCCGCCCCGAGGTGGCCGAGATCCTGATGGACTACTATCGCTCGCTGAACAAGTAGCTCCTGGCGATCGACGGCGAACGGCCCGGCCCCCGTAGGGGGTCGGGCCGTTTTCGTTGCCGGGCCGTCAGCGCAGATTGATCTTGTAGGGCGGAATCTTTGCGTTCAGCGCCTTGGAGAAGTTGGCGAACTCCATGGTGACGGTGGCGAACTCCACCCCCTCGAAATCGGCCCCGGCCACGTTGGCGCTGCGCAGGATGGCGCCGCCCATGACGGCGTGGCGCAGATCCGCATTGGTCAGATCGGCATGCTTGAAGTTGGTCTCCTCCGCGGAGATGTTGCGCATGCGGGCACCGCGCAGATTGGCGCCCTCCATGTTGGCCAGGTTGACCACCGTGAATCCGTCCGGGTTGCAGCTCTCCAGCCGGGCGTCGCTGAGGTTGGCCTTGATCAGATTGGCCTCGTTCAGGTGGCTGTCGCAGAGGTTGGCGCCGTGCAGGTCGGCCTGGCGCAGGTTGGTGTTGATGAACAGGGCATTGTGGGCGGTGATTCCGGACAGGTCGGCTCCGAACAGGTCGGCATCGCGCAGATCCGCATGATTCAGCGAGGCGCCGTGCAGGTTGCAGTTGCGCATCTCGACGAAGCGCAGGTCGGCCCGGTCCAGGCAGGCCCCGGCGAGATCACACTCGGTCATCATGGCGGCCAGGGAGCGGTTGTCACCCCCCGCCTTCACCTTGGTCAGGTTGGCGCCCCTCAGGTTGGCGCCATTGAGATGGGCCGAGGAGAGCAGGGCGTCGCTCAGATTGCTGCCGCTCAGATCCGCCCCCACCAGATCCGCGTGCTGCAATCGGGCGCCGTGGAGATCCCGTCCCGACAGATCGGCACCCTCCAGGCGCATGTCCCGGAGGTCCGCCCCGGCAAGACTGTCACCATCGACCTGGGCCAGCACCTCTCCCGATCCCTTGTGCCTGATCTCGATCATAGAACACCCCCTTGATGGCGATCATCCCCTCTCGTGCTTTCTTCTATTGAAAGGATAGCAGCGACGGCCGCCGCCCATAAAGCCGAAGCCTGGATGATATTGATCTCCGGCAGGAGACCCGGGTCGCCGGCCGATGCGATTTCCGTCGACAGGTGGAGGAGGGGAAAGGTACCATTCCGCGAACCGGTGGCGAGACCCGGCCCGGCCGCGCGTTGCCGTCGGAGTGATTGTCCACAAGAACAACAGCAGGAGGAGAACAGGGGATGAAGATCGAGACCATTGCGGTGCATGGCGGCTACGAGCCCGACCCGACGACCAAGGCGGTGGCGGTGCCCATCTATCAGACCACCTCGTATGCCTTCGACGATACCCAGCACGGGGCCGACCTGTTCGACCTCAAGGTGGCAGGCAATATCTATACCCGGATCATGAATCCGACCACCGACGTGCTGGAGAAACGGGTGGCCGCCATGGAGGGTGGTGTGGGTGCACTGGGACTGGCGTCGGGCATGGCGGCAGTCACCAATGCCGTGTTCACCATCTCCGAGGCGGGCGACAACATCGTCACCACCTCGACCCTCTACGGCGGCACCTACAATCTGTTCGCCCACACGCTGCCCCAGCTGGGCATCGAGGTGCGCTTTGCCGTACCGGGGGACGTCGATGGCATGGCGGCCCTGATCGATGACCGCACCAAGGCGGTGTTCTGTGAGTCGATCGGCAATCCCGCCGGCAATGTGGCGGACATCGGCGCTCTGGCCGACATGGCCCATGCCCATGGCGTACCCCTGATCGTGGACAATACCGTCCCCAGTCCCTATCTGTGCCGGCCGTTCGAGCACGGCGCCGATATCGTGGTCCATGCGCTGACCAAATACATGGGGGGGCACGGCACCACCATCGGCGGCATCCTGGTCGACTCCGGCCGCTTTCCCTGGGCCGAACACCGGGAGCGCTTCCGCCGGCTGAACGAGCCCGATGTCTCCTATCACGGAGTGGTCTACACCGAGGCCCTCGGCGAGGCGGCCTATATCGGCCGCGCCCGGGTGGTGCCGCTGCGCAACATGGGCGCGGCGATCTCGCCGTTCAACAGCTTCCTGGTGTTGCAGGGGATCGAGACCCTGCCGGTGCGCATGGACCGCCATTGCGACAATGCCATGGCAGTGGCCCGTTTTCTGCAGGATCACGGCCAGGTCGAGTGGGTGCGCTATGCGGGGCTGGATGATCATCCGGACAAGCCACTGGTCGACAAGTACATGGGCGGCCGCGCCTCCAGCATCCTGTCGTTCGGCATCCGGGGGGGAAAGGAGGCGGGGGCGCGCTTCATCGATGCCCTGCAGCTGGCGGTGCGGCTGGTCAATATCGGCGACGCCAAGACCCTGGCCTGTCATCCGGCAACCACCACCCACCGTCAGCTCGGACCGGAGGAGGCGGCCAGGGCCGGGGTCACCGAGGACATGGTGCGTCTCTCCATCGGTATCGAGCACATCGACGACATCATCGCCGACCTGGATCAGGCGCTCGCCGCCGCCCGCTGACGGAGCGGGGGGAGGAGGCGTTCGCATCCGGCCGGCACCGCCGCAGCAGATACCGGGGGTGACAGGTGATCAGTTGGCCGGCTGCGGGATGCGGGGACGGTGCGCGACCCGCGGGCCATTGCCGGCCTGCAGGGCGATCCGGGCGTTGTCGAGGGCGAGATCGAGCCGCTCCCGGTAGTCGGCGGCATTGTCGAACCCGACCAGGGGGGTGGTCAGCAGGGCACCCCGCTGATCCAGGAGGACGACCGTCGGGGTGGCGAACACCTGGTAGCGGCTGACGAAGATGCGACTGCGGACCGGGTCGCCGTCGAAGTCGACGATCTTGCCGCCCCGATGGATGTCGAACCGGCGTACCAGGGCCTTTTTCTGCAGCCGGCCGGCACGCAGTTCCGGTGCGATCACCTGCCGCTCGAGCCGCTCGCAGTAGCTGCAGTCGTCGGCGGTGAAGATCAGAAGGATGGGGCGCTCACCGGCCCGGCTCGCCTCCCGCGACCAGTCCATGACCGGTTCCAGGGCGGCCACTCCGGTGCTGAACAGGAGCAGTGCCAGCAGGGTGGAGAGGGTTTTCACGACAGGGTTTTCCAATGGAGACACTGCCATCTCATCGGCGGCAGAAACGAAAACTTTAAAGAATTAGAATATTATGAATTATAGCATACATCCCCGGGGCATGAGCCCCCGTTTCCCCTTGCCACGGGTGGCCGGCCGATGACGGGCCCGGTGGAGATCCAGGCGGAAGAGGAGCTCTACCGGGGCTTCCTGGGGCTGAAACGGTACCGCCTGCGCCACCGCCTGTTCGCCGGTGGCACCAGTCCACCACTGGTCCGGGAGCGGGTCGAGAGTTACCGCGCCGCCTCGGTGCTGCTGTACGACCCGGTCGCCGACCAGGTGGTGCTGATCGAGCAGTTCCGGATCGGTGCCCTGGAGGCCGGGGAGGGGGCCTGGCTGCTGGAGGTGATCGGAGGGATCGTGGACGACGACGAGCCGGCCGAGGAGGTGGCGCGGAGGGAGGCCCTGGAGGAGGCGGGTTGCCGGATCCTGGAGCTGTTGCCGATCTGCCGCTTCTATGTCAGTCCCGGCTACAGCAGCGAGCAGATAAGCCTCTTCTGTGGCCGGGTCGATGCCGCCAGTGCAGGGGGGATCCACGGCCTGGAGGAGGAGGGCGAGGACATCCGGGTCGTGGTGCTGCCGGCGGAGGCGGCACTGGCCGAACTGGACGGTGGGCGGGCCAACTCCACCAGCATCGTCATCGCCCTGCAGTGGCTGGCCCTGAAGCGCCGCTGGCTGCGGCGCGAGTGGGGAGTGAGAGAGGGGAACGGTACCGTGGACGGGTGAGGTCCGCGCCATCCGGCGCTGCCCTTCGCCGGCCGTCGGAGGGATCGCGCCAGTCGCTCGACGGCCTCCCGTTGCGGGAGGCCGTCGACGACCGGGCTCAGGCCGCGCTCTTGTCCATGTGCACGTCCATCTGCGGGTAGGGGATGGAGATGCCCTCGGCGTCGAAGGCGAGTTTCACCCGTTCGGTGAAATCGAACTTCACTGCCCAGTAGTCGGCGGAGTTCACCCAGGGGCGGACGTTGAAGTTGACGCTGCTGTCGGCCAGTTCGGCCACCGCCACCAGGGGTTCCGGATCCTTCAGGATGCGCTCGTCCTCGTTCAGCAGCCGCAGCAGAATCTCCTTGGCCTTCCTGATGTCGTCGTCGTAACCGATGCCGAACACCATGTCGATGCGGCGGGTCGCGCGCGCCGAGTAGTTGGTGATGGTGCCGTTGTAGATGGAGCCATTGGGCACGATCACCTCGCGGTTGTCGCCGGTGCGCAGCACGGTGGTGAAGATGGTGATGTTCTCCACCACGCCGGTGGTGCCGGCCGCCTCGATGAAGTCACCGGACTTGAACGGGCGGAAGATGATCAGCATGACGCCGGCTGCGAAGTTCTGCAGCGAGTTCTGCAATGCCAGGCCGACGGCCAGGCCGGCGGCACCGAGCAGGGCGATCAGTGAGGTGGTGTTGACGCCGAGCTGGTTGAGGGCGGCGATGATGACGAACAGCAGCAGCACCGCGTTGGTGATGGAGGCGATGAAATCGATCAGGATGGTGTCCAGCTTGGCCCGGCCAAGTCCCTTGCGCAGCAGACCGACCAGGGCGTGGACCACCCAGCGACCGACGACGAAGATGACCAGGGCGAGGACGATGTTGATCGACCAGGGGACGATGTAGTTCGATGTGATGCTGGCGATATCGATACTGCTCAGGGATTCGGGCATACGGTCTTTCTCCTGTGGCTTGTTGTGGAATCCGTTACGGGTGGCGAAGCGGGTCAGCGCCGCGCCAGGGTACGCGCATACGTTGGCGCGGCCGCGGTGCGGCCGTCACGGCAAATGGGGAACAGGGGATTGAAACTGATGGGCTCATCCCTGATGCGCTCTCCGGCGTCGATCCGCCGGTTCTGTGTCCGTCCGGTGGCGCGATCTTACTCCGATCCGTCCCGGCAGGACAAATCGGTGTCCCTGGTCAGGGGATCTCTTCCACCTTGAGGAAGAGCATGGTGTCGTTGCGGTCGCTGGTGCCGTAGTGGCGGGCTGTCGCCGAGCCTTCCCCGGTCGCGCTGCGGGTGCTCGCCGCCAGCGGGATCCACTCCCCCAGGCGGCCGGAGACGACGCTGCGGGACTGCTGCCAGTCGTATTCGCCCCCAACCGATCCCCGGCGCTCGATCCGCGGGCTGATCTCGATGGTGACGCGGTCGCCGTTGAGCCGGGGCAGGGCGTAGAAGCCGCTGGTCTGGTCGCGGTAGTAGGTCCGTTCTCCATAGGCGGGAAAAGGGCCGCCGGCGACGAAGCGGTCGCCGGTGACCGGTACCGAGCGGCCGGTGGCGATGAATGCCGGTCGTCCCTCCAGGGTCTGGATGCGCTGGCCGAGGTTCAGGTCGCTGCGGGTGCTGCCGCCGATCCCCCGTAACCGGACACCCTCTTCCGCTGGTGGTCGGCCGATCCCGATACTGCCCCCGTCGCCCTCGATGCGCACGTCCGCCGCCACGCCGCCGTGCTGCCCCGGGGAGCGGGCCCCCTGGCGTACCGAGATCATCAGTCGCCGGGGCGGCCGGTCGATGTGCTCGAGAATGCGGCGGATCTCCTCCAGGTTCTGTTTCGAGGTGCGCAGGATCAGCTGGTCGCCCATCCCCGCCACCGAACCGCCGGGGGCGATGAAGGGGCGGACGATGGGGATCACCTCCTCCACCGGCCGGCCGTGGAGCTGGATGATCTCCAGTGGATAGTCGGCGACCGCGGCGGTGAGCCAGAGCGGAAGCAGCAGCGGCAGGTGGCGAAGGCCCCGGATCATGGTCGTCCCCTGGTCAGATGTGCAGGCGCCGCAGGGCACTGTCGACTGCGCTGCGGCCCCACATCTCGTCGAACTGGCCGGCGAGGAGCTCCGCCCGGCGGCGATCGCCGTAGCCGGCCTCGCCCTGGTACTGGGTGTGGATGTTGCGCAGCAGGTAGTGACTGCGGTCGACGACAAAGAAGTTGTCCGGCCGCCCGGCGTCCTCCGCCGCCGGCCGGTGGATGGCGATCCGGCTCGGCAGGCGGCGCGCCAGTTCCAGCAGCCGGTGCCCCTGGCCCTGTACCCGCTCGTTGCTCTGCAACAGGACCCTGATCCGGCGCCGGTGGCTGCCGGTGGCAAAGTCCCTGGCCGCATCGAGGAAGGCGGCCTGATCGAACACCGCCGGATCCAGGTCATGGGTGAAGAGGTCGATGCTGCGTTGCGCCTGGCGTGCCATCGCCGCCGCGTGGTCGCGGAAACCGTCCCGGTCGCCGAGCCGGACGATGCGCGGCCCGGCTTCGGCCGCGGACCATTCCATGCGGCGGTGGGAGATCCCCGCCTCCATGAACGGGTCGCCCACCGCCTGGAATCCGTGGCGCCGGTAGAACGGGATCGCCTGCTCCTGGGCGTGCAGAAACGGTGGCGGCAGACCGCGCCTCCGGCCCTCCTCCAGCAGCCGTGAGAGCAGCGCACTGCCGACCCCGCGGTGGCGCCACTCCGGCAGTACCGCCATGCGGCCGATCTGACCGCTTGGCAGCAGCCGGGCGGTGGCCACCGGCCGGCCGTCCCGGTCCTCGGCCAGCAGGTGCAGTGCTGTCTGGTCGGCCTCGTCCCACTCCAGCTCCGGCGGCACCGACTGCTCCTCCACGAACACCGGAACGCGGACCGCGCGCAGCCGCTCCCGGTCGTCGCTCCAGGAGGCGGCACGCAGGCTGAAGTCAGGTCCGGTCATGGTCGAACTGGAGATGTCCCCGGTTGTACAGGCGGCACAGCAGATTCATCGCCCCCGGCGCCCGGACCAGGGACTGCATCGAAGTGTAGTCGAAACGGCGCCGTTCCGTGATCCGCTCCAGCAGTGCCAGCAGCCGCTGCGGCACCGGGATCTCGTCGCCACCGGCATAGAGGTGATGAGACTGCCCCTGCCCCCGGATGAAGGCAAACCTGGAGAGGGGGTTGCGCCACAGGGTCTCGTGATCCTGCCACAGCCGGAGCAGGGCCTCCGGCGACAGGGACCGTTCCGGCGGCAGCGTCTGCAGATGGGGTTTCGACTCGGTGATGAAGCGGCCGAACCAGCGCTGGAACTCGGCCGGATCCTGCTGCAGGAAGCGCTGCAGCAGGTCGCCGATCCGGTTCAGCGCATCAGCGGTGATCTCGGCGGGATGGGACTGGGGTTCCAGTTCCGGATCCCGGTACCGGCCCGCCGGGATCCGGGTGTCGATCAGGTGCTGGCACCAGGCGGCCACCAGTTCGTCATGGGCAGGTGCCCGGAAGCCGATGGAGCAGGTGATGCAACCGTCGCCCTCGGCGATGCCCCAGTGGGCCACGTTGGGCGGCAGGTAGAGCAGGTCCCCCGGTCGCAGCAGCCACTCCTGCTCCGCCTCGAATTGCGCCAGGATGCGCAGGTCGAGGTCGGGAATACAGTCGTCGTCCGATACCGGCCGGGTATGGATCCGCCAGCGGCGGTGGCCCGCCACCTGCAGCAGGAATACGTCGTAGTCGTCCACGTGGGGGCCGACCGAACCCTGGTCCACGGCGTAACTCACCATGATATCGTCCAGTCGCCAGTCGGGGACGAGGCGGAAGCTCTCCAGCAATGGCCACAGCTCCGGCACGAACTTGTCCAGGTCCTGCAGCAGCAGGGTCCAGTGGCTGTCCGGCAGGGAGGCGAAATCGGTCTCGTCGAAAGGCCCGTGGCGGGCCTCCCACGGGCGGACCCCGTCCTTCTCCAGCACCAGGCGGGACTCGATCTCCTCTTCGCAGGCGAGCCCCGCCAGTTCCGCCGCCGTCAGCGGAAAGCGGTAGTCCGGCAGGGCATTGCGAACCAGCAGGGGGCGTTTCTGCCAATGCTCGCGGAGGAAGGTGGCGGGGGTCAGGCCCCGGTCGAATCGCAGCTCCATGGGGAGAGCCTATCCCCAGCGGCAGCGGATTTGAAGCCCGCCCCCGCGGGGGCGGCCCAGGAAAAGAGGTCGATTGATGACGGCAGGACGGGTCGGTCGAAGAAGCGGGAGTGACCCGCCGTCACCAATCTTGCTTCATTAAGGCAGATGATCCTGCTCCTGACTGTGGCCCGATTCACAGATGGTGCATTCGGGAGCCGCCGGGGACAGGCTCATCGCCGTGGCGTGAACAGGAGACGAAAAATCGCCCATATTGTTTGATTTATCTCAAAATAGTTGTGAAAATGCGGGCCGCTATGTCACAATCGCGCTTTATCGAGGGTTGCCTTCCTGCGTTCGGTCGCCCATGGGGAGTGCCTTCATAGCGCAGTTTCTTACATGGATACCTGGAAGCAT
The DNA here is from genome assembly GCA_011051715.1 of Sedimenticola thiotaurini. Classification (GTDB taxonomy): domain Bacteria; phylum Pseudomonadota; class Gammaproteobacteria; order Chromatiales; family Chromatiaceae; genus HyVt-443. The sequence continues at coordinate 18,889 of DRKP01000094.1, forward strand.
TGTGTTTCAGTGGTTATCTAGTCAATGAGCCGAGAGGAAAAAATGGAAAAGTTCAATCAGAAGAAAATCGTCGCGATGCTGGCACCCCTGGGATTGGTGGCTGGTATGGCAATCAGTGCCCAGGGTATCGCTGCCGAGAACACCACCTATGCCGTCGATGGTGCCAAGACCCCGGTCAAGAACATCGCCGGCGAGTGCTGGCGCACGGCGGGTGGCGTTCCCGGCCCGATGGAGGCCTGCGGCGACAAGATGCCGGCTCCCGAGCCGATGGCGGAACCCACTCCCGCTCCCGCTGCCCCGACCGATTCCGATGGCGACGGCGTGATCGATTCCCAGGACAAGTGCCCCGGCACCCGCGCTGGCGCGGAAGTGGATCAGTGGGGCTGCGAGGTGGTCTCCAACCTGACCATCAACCTGGTCGAGGACGAGTTCGATTTCGACAGCGCCACCCTGAAGCCCGCCATGAAGGACGCGCTGCGTGACCTGGCCGACCAGATCAAGGCGAGCAAGGGCCACGAGGTGGTCACCATCATCGGTTACACCGACAGCACCGGCCCGGAGGAGTACAACATGCAGCTCTCCCTGCGCCGTGCCCAGGCCGCTGCCGACTTCCTCGAGTCTCTCGGCATCACCGACATCACGGTGAAGGGGATGGGTGAGTCCAACCCGATCGCCGACAACAGCACCCGCGAGGGTCGCGCCAAGAACCGTCGCATCGAGATCACCACCCACTAAGGGCGGATGATGCTCCGCGGACGGGGTTCACCCGTCCGGTAGCGACGACAGGGCCGGTATCCTTTGGGATGCCGGCCTTTTTTATGGTGCGCCTGGTGAAGGCCGACACTGGCCGCCCGTTGTGAAGGGATCGGTGTTCCCGGTCCCGGCCGCGAAAAGCGCCGCCAGCCCCAGCTCGGGAGAGGTCGACTTGAGGCCTGACCTGCAGGCCTGGGTTTCGTGCGGTGGAGAGCGCCGGTCTCAGACCGACCGCGCCTGCCCGGCGGCGTTGCCGGTATAGCCGGCCGGCGTCAACGCCTTCAATGCTGCCCTGGCCTCGTCCGGGATGTCGAGGCCGTCGACGAAACGGATCAGCTCGGCACGGGTGACCCGCTGTCCGCGGGTCAG
>DRKP01000095.1 GCA_011051715.1 Sedimenticola thiotaurini
ACCAGGTCCACCCGCAGTTCCGGTGGCAGCCCGCCGGAGGCGGTCTCCAGCCGTTCCAGCACGCCGTTGCGGACGGCGTTGGCACGGGTCGCCTCCAGCGCCTGGGGATCGTGGTCGACGGCGATGGCGCGGGCCGCTCCCAGCCGGAGGGCGGCGATGGAGAGGATGCCGGAGCCGCAGCCGAAGTCGAGCACTCTCTTCCCGGCGATATCGGCCCGGTCCAGCCAGGAGAGACAGAGGGCGGTGGTCGGATGGGTGCCGGTGCCGAAGGCGAGGCCCGGGTCCAGGTCCAGGAACACGCCGTCCCGGGTATCGGGCCTCTGGCCGTCGGGACAGACCCACAGCCGCTCGCCGAAGCGCATGGGGTGGAAGCGCTCCAGCCAGGCCCGCTCCCAGGCACGATCCTCCAGCACCTCCAGCTCCAGCCCCCGGCTCACCTCGGGGGCCAGGCTGCGCTGGATGGCGTCACGCAGGCCATCGGTATCGGTGTCGCCGGGGAACAGCCCGGTCACCCGGGTGCGTCGCCACAGCGGCGAGGCCCCTGGCGGTGGCTCCAGCAGGGCCTCGTCGGCGGCATCGCCGAGGGTGACCGAGAGGGCGCCCAGCCGCTCGAACAGCAGTTCGACCAGGGGCGCCCCGGCCTTGTCGGTGGTCAGGTGGACCTGCAGCCAGGACATGGGTGGTCACAGAGATACAAGACGGTTCCTCATCGGCCGGAGCCGGGTCCGCACCGGACCGGCCACGCGGGCAGTCGGGTCGAACTACAGCCCCAGCTTCTTCTCCAGGTAGTGGATGTTGGCACCGCCGGCGATGAAGGCGCTGTCACGCATGATCTCCTGCTGCAGCGGGATGTTGGTCTTGATGCCGTCGACGATCATCTCCGACAGGGCCGTGCTCATGCGGGCGATGGCCGACCGGCGGTCCTCGCCGTGGGCGATCAGCTTGCCGATCATGGAGTCGTAGTGGGGCGGCACCCGGTAGCCGTGGTAGATGTGGGTATCCACCCGGATGCCCGGTCCACCGGGGACGTGCAGGTGGGTGATGTCGCCGGGACTGGGCATGAAGGTGTTGGGGTCCTCGGCGTTGATGCGGCACTCCACTGCGTGACCGCGGATCTGGACCTGGTCCTGGGTGTAGGCCAGCGGCTGGCCGTCGGCGATGCGCAGCTGCTCCTTGACGATGTCGATACCGGTGATCATCTCGGTCACCGGGTGCTCCACCTGCACCCGGGTGTTCATCTCGATGAAGTAGAACTCGCCGTTCTCGTACAGGAACTCGAAGGTGCCGGCGCCGCGGTAGCCGATGCGGCGGCAGGCCTCGGCGCAGCGCTCGCCGATCTCGCGGCGCTGCTGTTCGGTGATGCCGGGGGCCGGGGCCTCCTCCACCACCTTCTGGTGGCGGCGCTGCATGGAGCAGTCGCGCTCGCACAGGTGGATGGCGTTGCCGTGGCTGTCGGACAGGACCTGGAACTCCACGTGGCGCGGATTCTCCAGGAACTTCTCCATGTACACCGTCTCGTTGCCGAAGGCGGCGCCGGCCTCGGCCCTGGTGAGGGCGATGGCGTTGAGCAGGGCGGCCTCGGAATGGACCACGCGCATGCCGCGGCCGCCGCCGCCGCCGGCCGCCTTGATGATCACCGGATAGCCGATCTCCCGGGCCAGGCGGATGGTGCGCTCCTTGTCCCCGGTGAGCGGGCCGTCGGAGCCGGGGACGCAGGGGACACCGGCCTCCTTCATCGCCTCGATGGCGGTGATCTTGTCGCCCATCATGCGGATCGTCTCCGGCTTCGGGCCGACGAAGATGAAGCCGCTCTTCTCCACCCGCTCGGCGAAGTCGGCGTTCTCCGACAGAAAGCCGTAGCCGGGGTGGATGGCGACGGCGTCGGTCACCTCGGCGGCGCTGATGATGGAGGGGATCTGCAGGTAGCTGTCCACCGACGGCGCCGGGCCGATGCAGACCGATTCGTCGGCCAGGCGTACGTGCTTCAGGTCCCGGTCCGCCTCCGAGTGCACCGCCACGGTCTTGATGCCGAGCTCGCGGCAGGCGCGCTGGATGCGCAGGGCGATCTCGCCCCGGTTGGCAATGACGAGTTTCTCGATCATGGATGGCCGGCCTCTACTCGATGATGAACAGGGGCTGGTTGTACTCCACCGGCTGGCCGTTCTCCACCAGGATCTGCTTGATGGTGCCCGCCTTGTCGCTCTCGATCTGGTTGAGGATCTTCATCGCCTCGATGATGCACAGGGTATCGCCCACATTGACCTGCTGGCCCTCGCGCACGAACGGCTTGGCGCCGGGGGAGGGGGCCTCGTAGAAGGTGCCCACCATCGGTGACTTGATCACGTGGCCGCTGATCTCCGGCTCGGCGGGGGCGCTCTCGGCGGCGGCCGGGGCGGGTGCCGCGGGAACCGCGGCCGCCGCCGGCACCGGTGCCGCCACCACGGCGCCGCTGCCGTAGCGGCTGATGCGGACCGACTCCTCTCCTTCGTGGATCTCGATCTCCGCGATGTCGGAGGCCTCCAGCAGCTCGATCAGTTTCTTTACCTTGCGAATGTCCATGTTCTGTTCTCTCAGGTCGGCCGGGCGGACAGGCGGTGCAGGGCGGCCTGCAGGGCCAGCTCGTAGCCCTGGGCGCCGAGGCCGCTGACGACGCCCTCCGCGATATCGGAAAAATAGGAGTGCTTTCTGAACGCCTCGCGCCGGTGGACGTTGGACAGGTGCACCTCGATGAAGGGGATGCCGACGCCCAGCAGGGCATCGCGCAGGGCGACGCTGGTGTGGGTGAACGCCGCCGGGTTGAAGAGGATGAAATCCACCGTGTCGCGGGCGCCGTGGATGGTGTCGATCAGCTCGTGCTCGGCGTTGCTCTGCAGGAACCGCAGGCGATGCCCCGCCGCTTCCGCCAGCCCGGTCAGGCGCCGCTCGATGGTCGCCAGGGTGTCCCGGCCATACAGCTCCGGCTCCCGGGTGCCCAGCAGGTTGAGGTTGGGGCCGTTGAGTACCAGGATGGTCGCCATGTCGCGCTTGCTCGTCCCGCGGATTCCAGGGGATGCGCCCACCTCCGCGGCGGCATCGGCGCCAGCACGCGAGGGGGCGGGGAAAATTTGGGAAATTCTCCATGATCCGGGCAATTTTGTCCAGATCGCAGGGTTTTCTCGTCAAGATCGGCGCAGAATTTCCTGCCCGTTCAGCCCTTCGGCACCCTACAGCAGCGGCAGCAGGCGCTCCTTCAGCAGCTGTTCGGAGATCTCACCGGCCTGGATGTAGCGGGTACGGCCGTCCCGGTCGAAGATGGCGGTGAAGGGGAGGGAATCGAAACGGTTGCCGAGCCGGTTGGCCAGCTCGATCGCTTTGGTGTCGCCGATCAGGGTGGGGAAGTTGATGCCGTAGACATCATGGAAGTCGCGCACCAGGTCCGGGTCGTCGATGGCGATGGCGACGAACTGCAGGCCGCGGTCGCCGTACTTCTCCTGGAAATCGATGAAACGGGGCATCTCGCTGCGGCAGGGTGGACACCAGGTGGCCCAGAAGTTGACCACCAGCACCCTGCCCCGCCACTCGTCGCTGCGACGGAGATCGCCGTCGATATCGGTGAACTCGAAGGCGGGCAGGGTCTCCACGCCGTCGCCGGTCCAGTGCGGGGTCGCGCGGCTCTTCTGGTACAGGTGGTAACCGACGCCGCCGGCCACCAGCAGAGCGACGGCGAACACCAGGTAGAGCAGGGGAGGCGAGCGCTTCATCGGAAGGCCTTCCTGACGTGGTCGGCGAACTCCTCCGCATCGAGGAAGCCGACCACGCGGTAGGCGCGCCGTTCCCTGCCGTCCCTGCCGTAGAAGATGATCGCCGGCGGTCCGGGCAGTCCGAAGTGCCCCTGCAGCAGGGCGCGGTCCCGGGCATCGTCCGCGGTGACGTCCGCCTGCAGCAGCACCGCGTCGCCCAGGGCCCGGTGTACCGCCGGATCGGAGAAGGTGTAGCGCTCCAGCTCCTTGCAGGAGACACACCAGTCGGCGTAGAAATCGAGCATCACCGGCCGGCCGGCGGCGCTGGCCGCCGCCACCTCGCGCTGCAGATCCTCCAGGCTCTTGATGCGCTTGAAGTGCAGTTCCCCACCCGCGCTGCCGCCGCTGGAGCCCGCCAGCAGGGCGCCCGGCAGCAGCCCGCGCAGCGGTTGCACCGTGTCCCTGCCGCCGGCGGCCACGCCGACCAGCATCAGGGCGCCGTAGATCAGCAGCACGCAGCCGAGGCCGCGCCAGAGCCGGTCCCAGCCGGAGGCCTCGACCGGCAACTGCTGCAACGCCCCCATGTAGACCGCGCTCACCACCAGCAGGGTGCCCCAGAGCAGCATCGCCACTGCCGGCGGAACGATCCGTTCCAGCAGCACGATGGCCACCGCCAGCAGGCCGACGCCGAACACCGCCTTGACCGTATTCATCCAGGGGCCGACCCGCGGCAGCAGCCGGCCGGCGGAGGCTCCGATCACCAGCAGCGGCGCGCCCATACCCATGGCCAGGGAGAACAGGCCGACCCCGCCCAGCAGCGCATCCCCGGTCTGGCCGATGTAGATCAGGGCCCCGGCCAGCGGTGGCGCCACGCAGGGGCCGACGATGAGGGCGGAGAGAAAGCCCATCACCGCCACCCCGGTATAGCGTCCGCTCCGCTGGCGTGAGCTGGCCTCGGACAGGCGGCTCTGCCAGCGGCTCGGCAGCTGCAGGTCGTAGAAGCCGAACATGGAGAGGGCCAGCAGCACGAAGATCACGGCGAAGCTGCCCAGGATCCAGGGGTTCTGGAAGGTCGCCTGGAGGTTCTGGCCGAACAGCCCCGCCAGCACCCCGGCGATGGTGTAGGTGACCGACATGGCCAGCACGTAGACCAGCGAGAGGGTGAAGGCGCGGCGGGTGGTGACAGTGCTTCCCTGGCCGGCGATGATGCCCGACAGGATCGGGATCATGGGAAAGACGCAGGGGGTGAAGGCCAGCAGCAGGCCGAGGCCGAAGAAGGTGAGGACGATGAGCCAGGTGCTGCCGCCGGCCAGGGTGGTGGCGATCCGGTCCTGCTCCGACACCTCGGCCTCGGCATCGCCGGCGGGGGCGGGCACCGGCGCGGCCGGCGTGGTCTCGAGTACCGCCTGCCGTGCCCGTTCCAGGGCGTCCGGGGCCGCTGGTGGCGCAGCCGTGGCCGGCGCGGCGGTTTCGGTCACGGCGGGCAGGGCCAGGCTCACCTCCTTCTTCTGCGGCGGATAGCAGACGCCGGCCTCGGCGCAGCCCTGGTAGATCGCCTGGACCCGGATCCCGGTCGGCCCCGGGTCACTGCGCTGCAGCGGGATGGTCAGGTTCAGCCGGCCGACATAGACCGGCAGGTCGCCGGTGGTGCCGTCCGGGCGCAGTGCATTCTTCTTGATCTTGGCCGGCGGCAGCTCAAACCGGCCGAGGCGTACGCCGTCCCCGTCCAGCAGCCGCACCTGGACCTTGTCCTGGTAGAGGTAGGTGCCCTCGGCGATGGTCCAGTTCAGCTGCAGCCGTTTTGCATCGGCGCCCACCTTGAGCTGGTAGGCCTGTTCCGGCGTCAGGATCCGGTTGTCGTCGTCGATGCCCAGGCTGCTGCCGAGGGTGGCGAGCGCCTGCAGCGGCGAGAGGGCGTCCGACGAGTCGTCATCGGCCGGCGCCGCCGGCGGCAGCGGGATCTCGACCGTCTGTTTCTGCGGTGGATAGCAGAGGCCGGCCTCGGCGCAGCCCTGGGAGACGGTCTTCAGCCGCAGCAGCTCCCCGGAGCCGGCGTCGCGTTGCAGCGGGATGCGGATATCGACCCGGTGCTTGTAGATCTCCACGTCGCCGAAGTAGGGGTCCTGCTTGGTCCGGGACGGAGGCAGCTGTGGCTCGCCCAGTTCGATACCGGGGGTATCGCTGGCGAAGCTGAACTTGTCCCGGTAGAGATAGTAGCCGTCGGCGATGTCCCAGCTCAGCGTCACCGCTCCGGGGTCTTCGACCGCGGTGGAGAGGCGATAGGCCTGCTCCGGCTCCAGGAACTCGTTCTCGCCGCCCCGGACCGCGGAGACGGCCAGCAGCAGAACCAGCAGCAGGCGCAGCGGGTTCAGGATTCTGGTGTCAGGCATTGTTCGACCCATTGGAGGTAGCCCGGCAGGCCCTGTTGTACAGGGACCGCCACGATTTCCGGAAGTTCATAGGGATGGAGGGCGACCAGCGCCCGCTCCAGCGCCGGGTAGACCCGGCTGCTGCTCTTGATCGACAGCATGGTTTCGGTCGCCCGCTCCAGCCTGCCTTCCCAGCGGTAGACAGAGGTGCTGTCGCCACCGATGTTGACGCAGGCGGCGAGCCTTCGCTCCACCAGGGCGGTGGCGATGGCCTCCGCGGTCTCCCGGTCGGGGCAGCTGCAGTAGACGAGAAGGATGGTGTCGGTCATGGGTGAACCTGATCAGGGTCGCTGTCCGGCAGCGCGTGAACGCAACCGGCCGCCGTCATGGAGTAGTCGATCGATCGGGCCGGGGCATCGTTTCGATCTGTTCTCTTCCACCCGGGGCGATTCAAGGCAACGGGATCCGGCTGAGCCCGTATCCCTGCCGGTCCGACGAACGATACCGGATCGCCGGGGTGGCGGCAAAGCGGGGAAAACCACCGGCCGGATGGTGTTTTCCACGACACGGCTGGTGCCGGGGTCACGGTTGTACGGCCGCGGCGGGCGGCGTAAGCTGCCGGGCCATGAATCCCCTGTTTCTGTTCCTGCTGCTGTTCGTCGGCGTGCCGCTGGTGGAGCTCTACTTCCTGATCGAGGTGGGCTCCAGGATCGGCGCCCTGCCCACCATCGGCCTGACCATCTTCACCGCCCTGCTTGGCGGCGTGCTGGTGCGCATGCAGGGGCTGTCCACCGCGATGCGGGTGGGGGAGTCCCTGAACCGGGGCGAGGTGCCGGCGATCGAGATGCTGGAGGGGGCGCTGCTGCTGGTCGCCGGCCTGATGCTGCTGCTGCCCGGTTTCATCACCGACGCCCTCGGCTTTCTGCTGCTGGTCCCGCCGCTGCGCAGGGGCCTGGTGCTCTGGTTCCTGCGCCATTCCGGCACCCTGCGTCCCGGCGGGCCGCCGCCCGGGGCGCCGTCGTCCGGCCGGCCACAGCCGCGGGTGCTGGAAGGGGAGTACCGCAAGGAGGACGATGCCGGGTAGGGCACCGGCCTCCAGGCCGGCCTACAGGTGCTCCCGCAGCCGGTACCAGAGCCGCCCCAGCTGCTCGTGCAGGGCGTAGTAGCTGATCAGCAGGGCGCGGGGATCCGGCAGCCAGTCGGACAACTCCTCCGCCCCGTCGTCGACGTGGAAGAAGCGGGTGGGCGCCGGGACGGCGTCGATGCCGGCGCGTTGGAACGCCTCCAGGGCGCGCGGCATGTGCATGGCGTGGGTCACCAGCAACACCCGCCCGATTCCCCTGCTGCGCAGCAGGTCGCGGGTCAGGTAGGCGTTGTCCCAGGTGGTGCGGCTGGCGCTCTCGGTGGCCGCCACCTCCACGTCGAACTCCTGCTCCAGCACCTGGCGCGCCAGCTCGGCCTCGGCGGTACGGTCGCCGTGCAGGCTGCCACCGCTGATCACCACCGGCAGACCGGTCTGCCGGGCCAGCCGGGCGGCATAGCGTACCCGCTCCAGCATCAGGCCGTTGACCGTGTCACCGCCGTACTCGGGTGCGTCGGCATAGCGTCCGCCACCCAGCAGGACGATGGCGTCGGCACCGCTGGCGCGCGCCTGCCGTGTCGACAGCGGCGCGATCGTCTCCACCGGCGCCATCAGCCGTCCGGCCACATAGGGGGTGCTGAACAGGTAGAGCAGGGCCAGCGAGAGCACCACCAGCAGGCGCCCCAGGAAGCGGCGGCCCAGGGCCAGGCCCAGCACGCCGAGCAGGATCGGACCTCCGGGGGGGAGGATCAGGGCCTTCAGCACCCAGACCACCTCCTGTCCCATCAGTCCCGGTCCGGTCCCAGCAGCGGGACCGCCTGCAGCTCGGCGTGGTAGGAGGAGCGCACCATGGGGCCGCTGGCCACGTTTTCGAAACCCATCGCCTCACCGCTGCGACGCAGTGCCTCGAACTCCTCCGGCGGCACGAAGCGTTCCACCGGCAGGTGGTCCCGGCTCGGCTGCAGGTACTGGCCCAGGGTGAGCATGGTGCAGCCGTGATCGCGCAGGTCGCGCATCACCGCCTCCACCTCCTCCCGCGTCTCGCCCAGGCCCAGCATCAGACCCGACTTGGTCTGCACCTCCGGCAGGGCTGCCCGGAACCGGCGCAGCAGGTCCAGGGATCCGCGGTAGTCGGCCCCGGGGCGCGCCTTGCGATAGAGCCGCGGCACCGTCTCCAGGTTGTGGTTGAAGACGTCCGGCGGCTGTTGCCGCAGCTGTTCCAGGGCCAGCTGCTCGCGTCCACGGAAGTCGGGGACCAGCAGTTCGATGCGGGTCCGCGGGTTGATCTCGCGCAGGGCCCGGACGCAGGCGGCGAAGTGGGCGGCGCCGCCGTCGCGCAGGTCGTCCCGGTCCACCGAGGTGACCACCACGTAGCGCAGACCCATGTCGCGCACCGCCGTCGCCAGCTGCACCGGTTCCTGCGGGTCCAGCGGTTGCGGCCGGCCGTGGGCCACGTCGCAGAAGGGGCAGCGGCGGGTGCAGATGTCGCCCATGATCATGAAGGTGGCGGTACCCTTGTCGAAGCACTCCCCCAGGTTGGGGCAGGCCGCCTCCTCGCATACCGAGCTGAGACTGCTCTGGCGCAGGATGCGCTTGATCCGGGTGACCCGCTCGCCCAGCGGCAGGCGGGCGCGGATCCAGGCCGGCTTGCGCAGCGGCGGGCGGTCGCTCTCCACCTTGACCGGGATGCGGTCGAGCTTGCTGCGTCCGCGCTGGTGGGTGTCGGGGGTGGTCCTGGAGGGGGCGTCGTAGCCGCTCGGCTTGGTCATGGTTCGGTCCGCAGGAGTGGGGGCGGCTCATTGTAGCCCAGGCGGGCGGCCAGTATCCGCGCCAGTTCCACCGCCGTGGCGTCGATACCGGTGTCGATGCCGAGATCGGCCATCTGGGTCACCTGCAGGCCGGGGTAGCCGCAGGGATCGATACGGGAGAACGGCGCCAGATCCATCGCCACGTTGAGGCTGAGGCCGTGGAAACTGCAGCCGCGCCGCACCCGCAGCCCGAGGGCGGCGATCTTGCGTCCGTCGACGTAGACCCCCGGGGCCTCCGGTCGTGGCGCGGCAGCGACGCCGTGACCGGCCAGCAGTTCCACCACGCTCTGCTCCAGCAGGGTGACCAGTGCCCGCACCCCGAGGCGACGGCGGCGCAGGTCGATCAGCAGGTAGGCGATCAGCTGTCCGGGCCCGTGATAGGTGACCTGGCCGCCCCGGTCCGCCTGTACCACCGGGATATCCCCCGGATCGAGCAGGTGTTCGGCCCGCCCCGCCTGGCCCTGGGTGAATACCGGGAAATGCTGCAGCAGCCAGATCTGGTCCGGGGTCTGCGGGCCGCGACGGTCGGTGAAGGCCTGCATCCGCCGCCACACCGGCAGGTAGTCGCACAGCCCGAGGTGGTGGATCTGCAGCGGGACGGGATCGCCGGTCACAGGCTCATCAGCACCCGCTCGTGGTCGGTCAGGGCCTGGTAGATGGCGTCCAGCTGGGCCTTGCTGGTGGCCTGGAAGGTGACGGTGACCGAGGTATAGCGGCCGCCCCGGCTGGGGCGGCTGCGCACCGCCCCCTCGCCAAGGTCGGGAACGTGGCGGCGTACGATCCCCGCCACCAGGGCGTCGAAATCGTCCGCCGCCAGGCCCATCGCCTTGACCGAGAATTCACAGGGGAACTCGAACAGGGTCTCTTCGTCGCTGGTCTGGTTCATTGGTCGTCTGTTTCCACTCTTTGGGCAAGCCTTCCCGGTCCGGTCATCATCCAACAGTCACGCCAGCCTGGAGCCCCACCGGCGGGTGGCCGGTCGGAACCGGTCGCCAAGGCTCCCCGGGGGAACGTCCGAACTGCCCTTTATTACGTCATTCCGGCGGAGGCCGGAATCCAGAGGGCCCACCCCCCGGTCCCGACCAACACCGCGGCGAGGGGTCGTTCAGCGCTTCTCCTAGTCCACCTCACCGGCCCGGATCGCCTCCTTGTAGTCGGCGAACAGGCCTGCGGTGCGGCAGAAGATGGGGCCGGGACGGCCGTTTCCAACGGTCTCTCCGTCGAGGCGGGTGACCGCCACCATCTCCTTGGTGGAGCTGGTGATCCAGATCTCGTCGGCCTGCCGCAATTTGGTCAGCGGGATCTCCTCCTCCCGGCAGGGCAGGCGGTGGCGGCCGGCCAGCTCCAGGATCAGGTCGCGGGTGATTCCGGGGAGCAGGTAGCGGCTCTTGGGCGGGGTGACGATGGTCCCGTCCGTGACCATGAACAGGTTGCTGGCCGCCCCCTCCATCACCAGCCCATCGCGCACCAGGATCGCCTCAGCGGCGTCCTGGTCCCGCGCCTGTTCCCGTACCAGCACGTTGGCCAGCAGGGTGATCGCCTTGATGTTGCACAGCTTCCAGCGCAGGTCGTCCAGGGTGATGGCGGCAATGCCGGGGCGCTGCTCCGCGGGTGGTGGTACCGGCAGCGGCGAGGCCATGGCGAACAGAGTCGGTGTGATGCCCTGGGGGACCGTGTGGTTACGCTCTGCCGCCACGCCGCGGGTCACCTGCAGGTAGACCGAGTAGTCGCCGTCGGGCAGGGGCGCGAGCAGCCGCTCCAGGATCGCGCGCCATTCATCGTGGTTCAGCGGCGGTTGCATGCGGATTCCGTGCAGGCTGTTGTCCAGCCGCTGCAGGTGGTGGGGCAGCCGGAACAGGCGCTTGCGGTAGGCCGGGATCACCTCGTAGACGCCGTCACCGAACAGGAAGCCCCGGTCGAGTACCGGGATGCAGGCCCGTTCCAGGGGCAGGAACTGGCCATTGAGATAGACCTGGGGCGGGTTGTCGTTCATCTTCGCTCCTATTCGAACCACAGCAGGACGCTGTCCTTGAGGTTCTGCATCAGGCCGCCCTCCGCCACCGCCCGCAACGCCACCAGCGGCACCTCGGTGACCGGTTCCCCCTCCAGCGAAACCTCCACCCGGCCCAGGATCTGGCCCTTGCGGATCGGCGCCATCAGCTGCGGATCCACCCGCATGCCGGCCTCCAGGTTCTTGTACTGGCGCCGGGGAATGGTGACGTAGAGATCCTGCTCCAGGCCCAGGGGCACCTTCTCCTGTTCGCCCTTCCACACCCGCGCCCGGCTCAGCACCTCGCCGGCGCCATAGAGCCGGTGGGTCTGGTAGAAGCGGAAACCGTAGTTGAGCAGGGCCTGGGTCGCATCCAGCCGCGCATCCTCGCTGGCGGTGCCCATCACCACCGACAGCAGCCGCATGTCGTTGCGCCGGGCGGAGGCCACCAGGCAGTAGCCCGCCGCCTTGGTGTGGCCGGTCTTCATGCCGTCCACCGACTCGTCGCGCCACAGCAGTCCATTGCGGTTGCGCTGGCGGATCTTGTTGAAGGTGAACTCCTTTACCGAGTAGATCCGGTACATCTCCGGAAAGTCCCGGATGGTGGCGGCGGCCACCTTGAGGATGTCACGCGGGGTGGTGTAGTGCTCCGGGTCGGGCAGGCCGGTGGCGTTGACGAAGTGGGTGTCGTTCATTCCCAGCTGGGCCGCCTTCTCGTTCATCAGGTTGGCGAAGGCGTCCTCGCTGCCGGCCACGTACTCGGCCAGGGCGACGCTGGCATCGTTACCGGACTGGACGATCATCCCCTTCAGCAGATCCTCGACGGTGACCTTCTTGCCCACCTCGATGAACATGCGCGAGCCGGGAGTGCGCCAGGCCTTCTTGCTGACCAGTACCTGGTCCTGCAACCGGATGTTGCCGTCGCGCAGCTCCTGGAACACCACGTAGGCGGTCATCAGCTTGGTCAGGCTGGCCGGTTCCAGGCGCTGGTCGGCGTTCTCCTCGGCCAGGATGCGACCGCTGTCGAAGTCCTTCAGCAGGTAGCCGCTGGCCGCGATCTTCGGTGGCGCCGGCACCGGGGCGGCATGGACGGCAGTGGCGGCCAGCAGCAGGCCGAGGGGGAGCAGGGTTCGAAGCAGGGTGGCGATGCGGTGGACGAACACGGGGCGACGGATCCTCTTGTCTGGACATGGATGGGGCCCGCACGGGCGGGAACCGGGGATTCTACTCGATGACCACATGGGAGTTTGTGACCCCGATCCGGGCCAGGCGTTCGGTGATCCGGTCCGCCTGTTCGACGTCGGCGACCGGCCCGATACGGACCCGGTAGATGGAGCGGCCGTCGCGCTCCACCATCTGCAGCCGCACCGGGGTCTGCAGCGACTCCAGCAGGCGGCGCATGCGGCGGCGGGCGTTGTCCTCGATCGAGAAGGCGCCGGCCTGGATGTACATCCGGGGCGGGGTCTCGCGCTCTGCCGCCTGCTTCACCGCTGCTGCCCGGGGAGCCTGCGGCCGGCGCGGGTCGATGGCGCGGATCTCCACCAGCCCGGTGCCCTTGCCCAGGATCCCCAGCTTGGTGGCGGCGGCGTAGGAGAGGTCGATGATGCGGTTGGGGTGGAACGGGCCGCGGTCGTTGACCTTGACGATGGCACTGCGGCCGTTGTCCAGGTTGCGGACCTCGACATAGGTCGGCAGCGGCAGGGTCTTGTGGGCGGCGGTCATGGCGTACATGTCATAGGGCTCACCGCTGCTGGTGCGGCGGCCGTGGAACTTGGTGCCGTACCAGGAGGCGATGCCGCGCTCGACATAGCCGCGGCTCTGCTTCATCACCCGGTAGCGCTTGCCCAGCACCTGGTAGCTGGCGGGGTTGCCGTAGCGGCTGCGTGGTTCGTCCCGGGGCACTGCGTCGGCGATCCGGTCCGGATCCAGCCTGCGCGCGGGGGCGCCGTCCGCGCCGCCGGGCATCCGTGGTGGCGCGCTGCAGCCGGCCAGCAGCAGGAGTGCGAGCAGCGCCGGGATCGCGGGATGGGGATGGATCCTCATGTCGCTGTCATCCGCCGCCGGCCACCGCACCCGGTGACTGTCCGTGCCGGCGCAGGATCTCCCGGCTGAGCTGGTACACCGCCATGGCGTAGAGGTTGCTGTGGTTGTAGCGGGTGATGGCGTAGAAGTTGGGCAGGCCGATCCAGTATTCGTCACCGGCCGCGCCCTGCAGCCGGATCAGGCTGGCGCGGGTCTCCGGCGGCACCTCCAGCGGAGCCTCCGGCTCGATGCCGGCACCCCGCAGGTGGTCGAGCCGGATCGAGGGCTTCATGCCCCGCTCCGCCAGCCGGCGGTTGCTGTCGTCCACCCCCCGGGCCGGGGTGGTGACGGGCTGGCCCCGCTGCCAGCCGTGGCGCTCGAAATAGGCGGCCACGCTGCCGATGACGTCGGCATCGCTGTTCCACAGGTCGCGCCGGCCGTCGCCGTCGAAGTCCACCGCATACTGGCGGTAGCTGCTGGGGATGAACTGGGGCTTGCCCAGGGCTCCGGCGTAGGAACCCTTCACCCGGTCAGCCGCGATCCGCTCCTCCCGGGTGAGCAGCAGGAACTCCTCCAGCTCCCGGCGGAAGAACTTCGCCCGCTTGGGATAGGCGAAGGCGAGGGTGCCGAGGGCGTCGATCACCGGGTAGGAGCCGGCGTGGCGGCCATAGCGGGTCTCCACCCCGACGATGGCGGTGACGATCTCCGGCGGCACCCCGTATTCCGCCTCCGCCCGGCGCAGCAGCGCTTCGTTGGCGCGCCACCAGGCGACCCCCTCCTCGGCCCGTTCCGGGGTGACGAAGATGGGACGGTAGTCGCGCCAGGGCTTGGCCTCGGCCGGCCGGGTGATGGCGTCGATGATGCTCTGGCGGTAGCGCGCCTGTCCCAGCAGCCGCCCCAGCCGTTCCCGGTCGAAGCCGTGGCGCTCGGCCATCTCGTCGGCGAAGCGGGCCAGTTCCCGGTCGAAGCCGGCCGGCCTGGCGGCGATGGCGGCGGTGACCGGGAGCCACAGCAGCAGGAGGGCCAGCAGCGGTGACAGGGAACGGACGCGGTGCATCGTGGACGACTCCATGACAGGGATCAGGTCGGCAGCAGTTTGCGGTGGGTGTGGATCGACATCAGGATACCGAACCCGGCCATGATGGTCACCAGTGACGTGCCGCCATAGCTGATCAGCGGCAGGGGTACGCCCACCACCGGCAGGATGCCGCTCACCATGCCGGTGTTGACGAACAGGTAGACGAAGAAGACCAGGGTCAGGGCCCCCGCCAGCAGGCGGCTGAAGGTGTCCTGGGCATGGGAGGCGATGTAGAGGCCGCGGAAGATGATGAACAGGTAGAGCGCCAGCAGCAGCAGGATGCCGACGAAGCCGAACTCCTCCGACAGCACGGCGAAGATGAAGTCGGTGGTCCGCTCCGGCAGGAACTCCAGATGGGACTGGGTGCCGTTGAGCCAGCCCTTGCCATAGATCCCGCCGGAGCCGATGGCGATCTTCGACTGGATGATGTGGTAGCCGGTGCCCAGGGGGTCGCGCTCCGGATCGAGGAAGGTGAGCACCCGGTTGCGCTGGTATTCGCGCATGCCCCATTCCCACAACACCCAGCCGGAGGGGATGGCGACCAGCACCATGCCGACGATGAAGCGCCAGCTGAGCCCGGCCAGGAACAGCACGAAGATGCCGGCGCTGGCCACCAGCAGGGAGGTACCCAGGTCCGGCTGCTTGGCGATCAGCAGCACCGGCACCAGGATCATGATGCCGGCGGTGGCCAGCCGCTTCCAGGTGGGTGGCAGGGACTTCTCGGCCAGGAACCAGGCGATCATCATCGGCACTGCCAGCTTGGTCAGCTCCGATGGCTGGAACCGGAACAGCCCCAGGTCGAGCCAGCGCTGGGCCCCCTTGCCGACCTGGCCGACGATCATCACCGCCAGCAGCAGCAGGATGCCGAGGCCGTACAGCCAGGGGGCCAGCCGGCGCAGCTGCACCGGCGGGATCTGGGCCACCAGGAACATCACCAGGAAGGCGAGGGCGAGGCGGATCAGCTGGCGCTGGATCTGTCCCATGTCCTGGCCACTGGCGCTGTACAGCACCACCAGGCCGAAACCGCAGAGCAGGATCAGGCCGGTGAGCAGGGGCAGGTCCAGGTGCAGGTCCGCCAGCAGACCGCTGGCCCTGGTGGGGTTGGATTCGGGCAGGCCGCTGCGCTGGTAGGCCTGGTTCATTCAGCGGTCCCCCATCAGGTAGTAGTCCATGATGCGTTTGGCGATGGGCGCGGCGGTGGACCCGCCGTGTTCGCCGTTCTCCACGATCACCGCCACCGCGATGCGTGGGTCCTCCACCGGTGCGAAGGCGATGAACAGGGCGTGGTCGCGATTCTTCCTGGAGATCTTGTCGGCATCGTACTCCTCGTCCTGTTTCACCGTGAAGACCTGGGCGGTACCGGTCTTGCCGGCGATGCGGTAGCGCTCGTCCCGGATCCTGCGGGCGGTGCCGCGGCGTCCCTCGATCACCTGGACCATGGCGTCGACCACGTCGTCCCAGTTGCCCGGCAGGGACTTCTCCAGTACCACCGGCTGCGGCGGCGGCAGCGGGACCGGGGCGGGATCGCCGCTGCCGAGGGTCGCCTGGACCACCCGTGGCGGATGGTCGATCCCGCCGGCGGCCAGTACCGCGGTGGCGTGGGCCAGCTGCAGCGGCGTGGACAGGAAGTAGCCCTGGCCGATGCCCATGATCAGGGTCTCGCCGGGATACCAGGGCTGCTTGCGCGCGCGCCGCTTCCATTCCCGCGACGGCAGCAGTCCGGGCCGTTCCCCGGCGACATCGATGCCGGTGCGGCGTCCGAAGCCGAAGCGGCTGAGGAAGGCGTGCAACCGGTCGACCCCCATGCGGTTGGCCAGATCGTAGTAGTAGACGTCGCAGGACTGGGTGATGGCATCGCTCAGGTTGACCAGGCCGTGGCCGGCCTTTTTCCAGTCGCGGTACTTGTGCTTGCGCCCCGGCAGGCGGAAGAAGCCGGGGCAGAAGGTCTTGCGGGTGATGTCGGTGACCCCGGTCTCCAGTCCGCCCAGGCCGATGAAGGGTTTCACCGTGGAGCCCGGCGGGTACTGGCCGCGCAGGGCACGGTTGAACAGGGGTTTCTCCTCCGACTGCTGCAGTGCCCTGTACTCCTTCGGCGAGATCCCCTCCACGAACAGGTTGGGGTCGTAGCCCGGCTGGCTCACCAGCGCCAGCACCTGGCCGTTGCGCGGATCGATGGCGACGGCGCCGCCGGTGTAGTCGCCGAATGCCTCCATGGCGGCGGCCTGCAGGCCGGCGTCGAGGGAGAGATAGAGATCGCGGCCAGGCTCCGGCGGCTGGCTCTGCAGCACCCGGATCACCCGTCCGAGGGCGTTCACCTCCACCTGCTGCAGTCCCACCTTGCCGTGCAGCATCTCTTCGTAGGTCTTCTCCACTCCGTTCTTGCCGATGTGGCTGGTGCCCGAGTAGGCGGAGGTGTCGATGGTCTTCAGCTCCTCCTGGTTGATGCGGCCGACATAGCCGATCACGTGGGCGGTCACCGGCCCCAGGGGATAGTCGCGCAACAGCTTGGCCTGGATCTCGACACCGGGAAAGCGGTGGCGGCTGACCGCCAGCCGCGCCACCTCGTCCGGGTCCAGGCGGATGCGGATGGGGATGCTGTCGAAGCGGCGTTTCTGTTTGCGCAGTCGCTCGAAGCGGCGCCGGTCGCTGTCGCTGATCTCCACGATCCGGCCGATCCCGGCCAGGGTCTTCTCCATGTCCTCCACCCGTTCCGGGGTCACCTCCAGGCTGTAGGTGGGCAGGTTCTGGGCCAGGATGGTGCCGTTGCGGTCGTAGATCAGGCCACGGGTGGGAGGTAGGGGCTGCACCTTGACCCGGTTGTCCTGGGACAGGGTGGTGAAGTGGTCGTGATTGACGATCTGCAGATTGATCAGCCGCAGGATCAGGCCGGACACCAGCAGCAGTACCAGGATCACCGCCACCACCACCCGGTCGCGGAACAGCCGGGTCTCGCGCAGGTGGTCCTTCAGGCGGATCTTGGTCAGCAATGCCATGGAAGGAGGTCCGAGGGCCGAGGGCCGAGGGCCGAGGGGGTGAATCCTGCGGGCGACGGGGTGGGGGGGTGGTCGGGTGCGGCTGATTTCATGGCGAACCGATAGAGAGACCGCGGGGCAGGGGAAAAGTGCCGCGCCGGTGGCGGGTTTCCATCGTCGTGGCCGTGGCTGCCGGCCGCAACGGCGGCAGCGCCGGGCGATGTGCGTCCATCTGCATTCATTCGCGGCCGTTTCCTGCGGTTTCCAACGACTCAACTTACCTGGAAGCGGCGGCGCAGGTCGCGCAGGATGACGTAGACCCAGGGCCACAGCAGCATGCCGACGAAGGGTGGGGCCCAGAACGACAGCGACGGCACCGGCTGGGAGATCACACCCATCACCCACAGCGCCAGCAGTTTCTCGATCAGCAGCAGCAGCAGGACGGTGAGGGCCTGCTGCCAGATCGGGAACAGGCGGATGCGCTGGTGCATCTTGTGGGTGATGAAGGCGATCAGGGAGAGGGCCAGGGCGTGCTGGCCGAGCAGGGTCCCGGTGAGTACGTCGGCGACGATGCCGGTGGCCCAGCCGACGCCGACCCCCACCCGCTGCGGGGTGGCCATGGTCCAGTAGATCAGCACCAGGGTGTACCACTGGGGCCGGTAGTCACGGGCCCAATCCGGCAGCGGCAGCAGGGTGAGCATGAAGGCGAGGGCGAAGCTGATCAGTATGATCAGGCCGCCACGGTGCGGCGTCAGGGTCATTCGGTCCCCTCCGCCACGGGTTCCCGCCCGTCGCCGGCCGTTGGGGTGGGCGCCCCGTCTCCTTCCCCGGCGGTGGCGGGTTCATCGCCTTCCGCCCCTTTCCCCGGGCCATCCTCGGTGGCACCGCTGGCGCCGATCAGGGGCGGCGCCCGGTCCAGGGTCCAGACCAGAAGCGCCTCCCGGGTCCGGTCGAGGTGGGCAAGGGGGCGGGCCCGGACCACGGCGAAGGGCTGGCCGGGCTCCTGTTCCACCGACACCACCTCGGCCACCGGGTAGCCGGGAGGGAAGCGCCCGCCCAGGCCGGAGGTGATCAGCAGATCGCCCACCCGGATGTCGGCGTTGTTGGGCAGATGGGGCAGCTCCAGCAGATTGATGCGGCCGGTGCCCAGGGCCACGGTGCGCAGGCCGTTGCGGTTCACCTGCACCGGCAGGGCGTGGCGGGCGTCGGTGATCAGCAGCACGGTGGCGGTGAGCGGATTGACATGGGTCACCTGTCCCATCACCGCATTGGCGTCCAGCACCGGCTGGCCCTCGTAGACGCCGGAGCTGGTGCCCTTGTTGATCAGCACCTGCTGGCGGTAGGGGTCCAGATCCACCGCCACCAGTTCGGCGATCAGCACCCGGTCGCCGATCTTGAAGGAGGAGTCCAGCAGGTTGCGCAGGCGCATGTTCTCGGCCTCCAGCGCCGCCATCTTCTGCTGTTTCGCCTGCAGCAGCAGGTTCTCCCGCTCCAGCGAACGGTTACGGTTCTGCAGCTCGCTGCGGCTGGCCAGGCTCTCGCTGGCCCAGCGGCTGACGGTGGCCGGCAGATCGACCACGAAGGTGAGCGGGGAGAGGACCACCGCCAGCGTGGCGCGGATCCCCTCCAGGTGGTGCTGGCGATGATCGACCACCATCAGGGCGATGGAGACCACCACTGCCGCCACCACGCGGGTGTTGATGGAGGGGCCTTGTGTGAAGATCAGTTTGATCGCTGATCCACCTCGGGGGGATTGTCGGGCTCGGGTGTGGCGGGTCGGGTGCGGCGGTTCGCTGCGGCCCGGCCGGCGGGGCGCCTACTCCAGTGCGAACAGCAGCTCGCCGCCGCGCTCGTCCAGCATCTCCAGGGCACGGCCGCCGCCGCGGGCGACGCAGGTAAGGGGATCTTCGGCGATCAGCACCGGCAGTCCGGTCTCCTCCTCCAGCAGCCGGTCGATGTCGCGCAGCAGGGCGCCACCGCCGGTCAGCACGATGCCGCGCTCGGCCACGTCCGCGCCCAGCTCCGGAGGGGTCTGTTCCAGCGCTGCCTTGACCGCCCCGACGATACCGGAGAGGGGCTCCTGCAGTGCCTCCAGGATCTCGTTGCTGTTGAGGCTGAAGCTGCGTGGGATGCCTTCGGCCAGGTTGCGTCCCTTGATCTCGATCTCCTTCACCTCGTTGCCGGGGAAGGCGGAGCCGATCTCCTTCTTCACCTTCTCGGCCGTCGCTTCGCCGATCAGGGTGCCGTAGTTGCGGCGTACGTAGTTGATGATGGCGTCGTCGAAACGGTCGCCGCCCACCCGTACCGAGTTGGCGTAGACGATGCCGTTGAGGGAGATGATCGCCACCTCCGAGGTGCCGCCGCCGATGTCCAGCACCATGGATCCGCGCGCCTCGTCCACCGGCAGGCCGGCGCCGATGGCGGCCGACATGGGCTCCTCGATCAGGTACACCTCGCGCGCCCCGGCGCCGGCGGCCGATTCACGGATGGCGCGCCGCTCCACCTGGGTGGAGCCGCAGGGCACACACACCAGCACCCGGGGGCTGGGGCGGATCAGCTTGGACTCGTGCACCTTGTGGATGAAGTGCTGCAGCATCTTCTCGGTGACGGTGAAATCGGCGATCACGCCGTCCTTCATCGGCCGGATGGCGGTGATGTTGTTGGGGGTCCGGCCCAGCATCTGCTTGGCCTCGTCGCCGACCGCCGCCACCGACTTGCCGCCGCCCGGGCCGCGATCCTGGCGGATCGCCACCACCGACGGTTCATCCAGGACGATGCCCTGGCCGCGGGCGTAGATCAGGGTGTTGGCGGTGCCGAGATCGATGGAGAGATCATTGGAGAAGAGTCCGCGTATGCGTCTGAACAGCATGTGTGTGTCGGTTCCGTCGGGTGCCTAATAAAGGGGGTCAGGGGCGGGGGAAGCCGGATGGGTAGCCAGTACGACCCTGACGAAAGGGTTAATTTAGCAACCGCAGGGGGGGATGGGCAAGGAAATGATCGTGAAACCGGGGGCGCGACGCCATTCTGTCCCGCTCCCCGTCCGCGGCGGTGGCGGACGGGGTTCCCCCGAGAGCGGGGTCGCCACTGCCCACGCGGAGAGAAATGTGGTAGTTTTCCTAGCCTTTCGCCTGGGTCGTGCCCAGCGGCCGGGCCAGCGGTGCCGGCGCGGAGCGATCGGGCAACCCAGAACCGCCGGGAATCCAGATACCATGACATTGAAACGAACCGAGGTGGAAAAGATCGCCCACCTGGCGCGGCTGCAGGTCACGGCCGACGAGCTCGACGCGGTGGCCGGCGACCTCACCAATATCCTCGACCTGGTGGCGCAGATGGAGAGCGTGGATACCGAGGGGGTCACGCCGATGGCCCATCCGCTGCACATGGCCCAGCGGCTGCGCGAGGACGAGGTGACCGAGAGCGACCAGCGCGAGCGCTTCCAGGCCATCGCCCCGGCGACCGAGAACGGCCTCTACCTGGTCCCCAAAGTGATCGACTGATCCGGCAGGTCCGACGATATGCACGACAAGAGTATCCGTCAGCTGGCCGCGTCCCTGCGCGCCGGCGAGTTCTCCAGCGTGGAGCTGACCCGCTGGTTCCTGGACCGTATCCGCGAGTTCGACGGGCGCCTGAACAGCTTCATCACGGTTACCGAAGAGCAGGCGCTGGAGCAGGCGGCGGCGGCCGATGCCCGTATCGCGGCGGGCGATGCCACGCCCATGACCGGCATCCCCATCGCCCACAAGGACATCTTCTGCACCGACGGTATCCGCACCAGCTGCGGTTCGCGCATGCTGGACAACTTCGTCGCCCCCTACGACGCCACGGTGGTGGCCCGTTTCAGGCAGGCGGGGGCGGTGCTGCTGGGCAAGACCAACATGGACGAGTTCGCCATGGGTTCCTCCAACGAGACCAGCTGGTACGGTCCGGTGCGCAACCCCTGGGATCCGGAGCGGGTCCCGGGCGGCTCCTCCGGGGGCTCCGCGGCGGCGGTGGCGGCACGGCTGTGTCCGGCGGCCACCGGCACCGACACCGGCGGCTCCATCCGCCAGCCGGCGGCCCTGTGCGGGCTCACCGGCCTGAAACCGACCTATGGCCGGGTGTCGCGCTATGGCATGATCGCCTTCGCCTCGTCGCTGGACCAGGGCGGAGCCCTGACCCGCAGCGCCGAGGACGCGGCCCACATGCTGCAGGTGATGGCGGGTTTCGATCCCCGCGATTCCACCAGCGGCCAGGAACCGGTGGACGACTACCCGGCCGCTCTCGAGGGCGACATCGGCGGCCTGCGCATCGGCCTGCCGAAGGAGTATTTCGACGACGGGCTGGACCCGGCGGTGGCGGCATCGGTGCGGGATGCGGTCGCCGAGTACGAGCGCCTGGGCGCCACGGTGCGCGAGATCGAGCTGCCCAACAGCCACCTGGCGGTGCCCACCTACTATGTGGTGGCGCCGGCGGAGTGCTCCTCCAACCTGGCCCGCTTCGACGGTGTCCGTTTCGGTCACCGCTGCGACGATCCCAGGGACCTGGAGGATCTCTACAAGCGTTCCCGGGCCGAGGGTTTCGGCGCCGAGGTGAAGCGGCGCATCCTGATCGGCACCTACGCCCTGTCGGCCGGTTACTACGACGCCTACTATCTGAAGGCGCAGCAGATCCGGCACCTGATCTCGGACGACTTCCGCAGGGCGTTCGAACAGGTCGACGTGATCATGGGGCCGACTGCGCCATCCGTCGCCTTCGGCCTGGGGGAGAAGGCGGACGATCCGGTCACCATGTATCTGTCCGATATCTACACCATCGCCGTCAACCTGGCCGGTCTGCCGGGCATCTCCATCCCGGTGGCACCGGTCAACGGCCTGCCGGTGGGGCTGCAGATCATCGGTGACTACCACCAGGAGGCGAGACTGCTGAACGTGGCCCACCGCCTGCAGCAGGCCACCGACTGGCACCTGGCCACCCCTGCCGGTTACTAGGCCCCGGGCCCCCGCGACAACGAATCTGGAATCGACGCAATGAACTGGGAAACCGTCATCGGGCTGGAGATCCACGCCCAGCTGGCCACCAAGTCGAAGATCTTCTCCGGCGCCTCCACTGCCTTCGGCGCCGCTCCCAACACCCAGGCCTGCGCCGTGGACCTGGGACTGCCCGGGGTGCTGCCGGTGCTCAACCGCGGGGCGGTGCTGATGGCGATCAAGTTCGCCGCCGCCATCGACGCCGAGCTGGGCCGGCGTTCCGTGTTCGCGCGCAAGAACTATTTCTACCCGGACCTGCCCAAGGGCTACCAGATCAGCCAGTTCGAGCTGCCCATCGTCGGCCGGGGCCGGGTGGAGCTGCTGCTGGAGAATGGCGACACCCGCACCATCGGCGTCACCCGCGCCCACTTGGAGGAGGATGCCGGCAAGTCGCTGCACCAGGACTTCCACGGCATGACCGGTGTGGATCTCAACCGGGCCGGCACACCGCTGCTGGAGATCGTGTCCGAGCCGGATATGCGCTCGGCCAGGGAGGCGGTGGCCTATGCCCGCAAGATCCATCAAATCGTGCAGTACATCGGCATCTGCGACGGCAACATGCAGGAGGGCTCCTTCCGGGTCGACGCCAATGTCTCGGTGCGCCGGCCGGGAGAGGAACTGGGGACCCGGACCGAGCTGAAGAACATCAACTCCTTCCGTTTCCTGGAGCGGGCCATCAACTTCGAGGTGGAGCGGCAGATCGAGCTGCTGGAGTCGGGCGGACGGGTGGTACAGGAGACCCGGTTGTACGATGCCGACCGGGACGAGACCCGTTCCATGCGGACCAAGGAGGAGGCCAACGACTACCGCTACTTCCCCGATCCGGACCTGTTGCCGGTGGAGCTGGACGATGCCCTGATTGCCGAGGCCACGGCCGACATGCCGGAACTGCCCGATGCGCGCCGCCAGCGCTTCTGCGACCAGTACGGACTGGGCGCGGCGGACGCGCAGCAGCTCACCGCCAGCCGTGCCCTGGCCGACTATTACGAGCAGCTGGTGGCCGTCTGCGGTGAGGCGAAGATGGCGGCCAACTGGATCGTCGGGGAGCTCTCCGGGGCCCTCAACCGGGAGGGGCTGGCCATCGAGCAGTCACCGGTGGATGCCGGGGCCCTGGGGGGGCTGCTGCAGCGGGTGGTGGACAATACCATCTCGGGCAAGATCGCCAAGCAGGTGTTCGAGGCCATGTGGCAGGGGGAAGGGACGGCCGACGCCATCATCGAGGCGCGCGGACTGAAGCAGATCACCGACAGCGGCGCCATCGAGCGGATCGTGGACCAGGTGCTGGCCGACAATCCGGAGCAGGTGGCCAATTACCGGGCGGCGGACGAAAAGAAGCGGGCCAAGATGATCGGCTTCTTCGTCGGCCAGGTGATGAAGGCGTCGAAGGGGAAGGCCAACCCGCAACAGGTGAACCAGCTGCTGCGCGGCAAGCTCTAGCTCGATCGTCATTCCGGCGCAGGCCGGAATCCAGCGCGCGCATGACCGCCGGCCACTGCCGGGTCCGCGGGTGTAGAGGAGGGACGAACGGCCCCTTCAGCTCGCTTTAACCACCCGGTTGCGACCATTCTCCTTGGCCACGTAGAGGGCCTGGTCGGCGCGCTGCATGAAGTCCATCATCTCCTCGCCGAAGCGGTACTGGGCGACGCCGGCGGAGATGGTGATCTGGCCCAGGGATTCGCGGGTGCCGGTACGCACCAGGTTGGTGTTGGCGATGTGGTTGCGGATCTTGTCGCACAGCACCACCGCGTTTTCGGCGCTGGTGTTGGGCAGCAGCAGGGCAAACTCCTCGCCGCCGTAGCGGGCGGCGGTATCCTGCCCCTTGAGCGACTGCTTCAGGGTCTCGGCGACGAAGCGGATCACCTTGTCGCCGACCAGGTGGCCGAAGGTGTCGTTGACCCGCTTGAAGTGGTCGATGTCGGCCATCACCACGCAGAAGTACTCGCGTTCCTTCTCCGCCTCCTCCACCGTCTGGCGCAGCCGGTCGAAGAAGGTGGCCCGGTTGGCCAGCCCGGTGAGGGCGTCGGTCGACGCCTGCAGGCGTACCTGCTCCAGCTCCTTGCGCAGGTTCTCCATCTCCACCGACTTGAGTTCGAACTCGCGCTTCATGCGCGCCATCGCCTCCTTCATGTGCCGGGTCTCTTCGACCACTTCGCTGAGCAGACCATGGATATCGGCGATGGAGTCGGCGGTACTGCAGCCGGCGTCGAACCGTCCCAACACTTCCCCATAGCGGTTGGCATCGGAACCGGTGGATTGCAGAGTGATGGCCGCCTCGCTGACAGCCTCCTGGATCTCCTGGCGGATGCGTTCCGCCTGTTCCAGGTTGCACTCGGACAGGTACTCCTGGTAGAGGGCCCTGTTGATCTCCTCGTCGAAGGCGGCGCTGTCCCCGATCAGCTTGTCGATCTTCTCCTTGAGACCCGGCTTGTCGCCGAGGACGTAGTGGTACCAGATCGCGAAATTTTGCGGTGTGGTGGCGACCTTGTGCTTCGCCATCAGGGGGATCGCGACCCGCAGTGTATGGGCGGTGGATTCCGGATCCGGATCCAGTGATCTCTTGTTCTGCTCTGACAAGGGTGGGTTGTCCCTGGTGGCGATTCCGTTATGAGGATTCAGGCTCTTGTATCACACTACTACCGGTACCTGAACCGACCGCCTCCCTGCAGCGTCAGACCGTTTCGCAGCCATGCGCCGAAGACCGGTGGTGCTGCATTCGTTGTATCGGTTCGCAAGGACAGAAGTTTAACCTACCAGTCCGAAAAAGAAAGGCCGCCGTCAGCTGTTTTTCCCATCATCCCCGTCGCCGCAGAAGATGCGATCGAGCAGCCGGTCGCGGTCGCTGGCCTGCAGCGATACCCGCCTGGCCAGGTCCACCATCTTGAGCTGGTGGCTGCGGGCGTAGCGCCGGAACGTCTCGAAGGCGATGGGACGCTCCAGTCGGAAGCGTGCCATGCCCATGCCGACGGCGATGCTGATGTCCCGGTTGCTCTCGATCGCACGGGTCAACTGGGCCTCGTTACGCTGCAACCGGCGCAGGTCCGCTGCACGCTCCAGGGCGGCCCGGATGGCCGGGATCAGCTGGATCGGGCTGATCGGTTTCACCACGTAGCCCAGGGCCCCCTCCTTGGTCGCCAGCTCCACCACCTCCTGCTCGGAATAGGCGGAGATGAAGAGGCTGCCCACCCCGACCCGGTCCCGCAGCTGCCTGGCCACCTCGATACCGAAGGTGCCGGGCATGCGCACGTCCAGGATCGCCAGATCCGGCTTCTCGCGGCAGCCGATGCGTACCGCGTCGTCGCCGTTGCTGGCGGTGAGCACTTCATAGTTGGCGGCCCGCAGTCCCCGGCTCAGCGTCGTCAACAGGATGGGGTCGTCGTCCGCCACAAGGATCTTGGTTCGCTGCATGGCACGAATCTCCACGACGAATACTTGTCTCAGGTCGGATGTGTCGCGCCCGGGGCCGGGCGGCTGGTGTCCCACGGGTCCCTGTGGGGCCTTTCAGTCATCGGGGCTCGGGAAGGACTGAAGGGGGGTACTGTGATCTCGGTCACAGTTGCAGGGATTGTAACCTCGATCCGGCATCCGCGCCAAGGGAAGTTCCTTCCCCGCTGGTGCCATGCAGGTCAGGGATCGAAGCGGGCCATGGCCACGGTGTAGCTGCGCCCCTGCTTAAGCTTCCGGTAGTTGCCGAACACCTCGTTGAAGGCGCGCTGCACGAACCTGCGCAGCCCGCTGATGGTGACCACATAGAAACGGGCCCCCGGGTTCATCCGCAGCAGGGCGTCGTAGAAGTAGAGGTAGTAGAGTTCCTTGCCGGTCTTGGCCGGCAGGTTGGAGACGATGAGATCGAAGCGGCGCTCCTCTCCCACCTGGTCGAAGCCGTTGCTGAGGAAGATCTCCACGTTGTCGATCCGGTTGATGCGGGCGTTGCGGCGGCTGTAGTCGACCGCCACGAAATCCTTGTCCACCAGCAGGCTGGTTCCTTCAGGTGCGAGGCGGGCCAGGGTCAGGCCGAGAGGGCCGTAGCCGCAGCCCAGGTCCAGGGTATCGTCGTCGGGGGCCACTTCGAGATGGTCCAGCAGCAGGCGGCTGCCCTCGTCCAGCCCCTTGGGTGAGAACAGGCCCCAGGTGGTGTGGAAGGTGAGCGACTGGCCGCGGATGGTCTCGGTGAAGACGATATCGCGGCGCAGCTGCTCCAGCCATTGGCGGGTATCGGCACCGATGCGGGGGGTGCTTCCCATCACTGTGGCGACCTGCCGGCACAGACCGGACAGGCCGGGTCGGCCTTCAGGCGCAGGGTGCGCCACTCCATCTGCAGTGCATCCAGCAGCAGCAGACGGCCGATCAGGGGCTCGCCGGCGCCGGTCAGCACCTTGATCGCCTCCAGTGCCTGGATGCTGCCGATGATGCCCACCAGCGGCGCCAGTACGCCGTTGGCGGAGCAGGTCTCGTCCAGCTCGGCACCACCACCGTAGAGGCAGCGGTAACAGGGATCGCCGGGGCGGCCGCTGAACACGGCGACCTGCCCTTCCATGCGGATGGCGGCGCCGGAGACCAGGGGGGTGCGGGTGGCGACACAGGCGTCGTTGACGGCGAAGCGGGTGGTGAAGTTGTCGCTGCCGTCGATCACCAGGTCGGCCCGTGCGACCTCCTGCTCCAGTTCATCCCCTTCGAGGGCGTGGTCGATGGGGTGGATACGGCAGTCCGGATTGATCCCCTGCAGTGCCATCCGGGCCGATTCCACCTTGGCCATGCCGATGTGATCGTTGCGGTGGATGATCTGGCGCTGCAGGTTGCTCAGGTCCACCCGGTCGAAGTCGACCAGGGTGAGGCGGCCGACACCGGCCGCGGCCAGGTAGAGGGCGGCGGGCGAGCCGAGCCCGCCCAGGCCGATGATCAGTACCCGCGACTGCAGCAGTCGCTCCTGCCCCTCGATGCCGATGGACGGGAGCATGATCTGGCGGCTGTAACGCAGCAGCTGCTCGTCGTTCATCATCGGTGCCGGATCCTGGATGGTGGGGGAGACCGGTGGATTATGGCACGGAACCGGCCTGCGTGCCGCCACCGTGGTGGAGGTCAGAGATATTTGCGCCAGTGCTCCGGACGCGGATCCTGCAGTGAATGGTCGCGCCGGTGATAGTGGTCGATGAAGATCTTGCGGGTGCAGTTGCTGTCCCCCCGCGGGCAGCCGTTGTTGGCCCGCTGGGTCTCTTCCGTATAGTAGTAGAGGGCCCGCCGGATGGCATGGATCGGCCGGTTGCTGAGGTGGAAGCCGGTATCGGTGAGGGCATTCTCGATCTGCTCCAGGCAGACCTGCAGCAGCTGGTAGCGCACCCGCAGCAGGGTCGGGCTCTCGGCCACCGCCTCCTCGATTCCCTCGATATCCGCCAGCATCCCGGCGGCCGTGGCCGCCTGGTTGGGGTCGGGATGCAGCTCCACGAAATGGATGTGGCGCTGCTTGATCAGTTCCGGTCTGTCCCTTTCCATAGCCATCGATCCTAACGGCTGGCGAGGAATAATCAAGTTTTCGTGGGGGTATGCCGGCAGCCGGCGGTGTTCCTCCTCAGGGGATTCGTCCCGCTGTCACCCGCTCGTTTCCGGCCAGGTCGCGGTGGGTCCCGATCTGCCCGAAGCCGGCCTGGCGCAGGATCCGCCGTACCGCGGCCCCCTGCTGGAAGCCATGCTCCAGCAGCAGCCGGCCACCTGCCCGCAGATGGGCCGGAGCCTGCTCCGCGATCCGCCGGATGGCGGACAGTCCGTCGTCGCCCGCTACCAGGGCGGAGAGGGGCTCGTGCTGCAGCTCCGGTGTCTGGAGATGGGGGTCGGCGGCGGCGACGTAGGGGGGGTTGGAGAGGATCAGGTCGGATGGTGGTCGACCGGCCAGTGGCTCCAGCCAGTCACCCTGCAGGCACTCGACGGTGCCGAGGCCGAGACGTTCGAAGTTGTCCCGCGCCACCGCCAGGGCCGCGGCGGAGCGGTCGGTGGCGATCACCCGGCAGGCGGGGCGCTCGTGGGCGACGGCGGCGGCGATGGCGCCACTGCCGGTGCCCAGGTCGGCGATGCGCCACGATGCCCGCGGCGGGATCAGTTCCAGCGCCAGCTCCACCAGCAGCTCGGTGTCGGGGCGGGGGACCAGGGTGTCGGGGGTGACCCGCAGGGAGAGGGACCAGAACTCCCGCTCGCCGGTGAGATAGGCCAGCGGTTCACCGGCCAGGCGCCGTTCGACCAGGGCGTGGTACGCCGTCTCCTGCTGCTCCGGCAGAGGGTTCCCGGGCCAGGCGTGGAGATGGCTGCGCGGCCGCTCCAGCAGGTGGGCCAGCAGCAGCTCCGCCTCCAGCCGGGGATCGGTTTCGTCCAGCGCAGCCAGGCGCCGTGCCGCCCGGGCCAGGGCGGTGCCGATGCTCCCTGCGCCCCAGTCGCGGGCCAACGGCTACTCCTGCCCGGCCAGGGTGGCCAGCTGCTCCGCCTGGTGCTCCTGGACCAGGGGATCGATCACCTGGTCCAGGGCCCCGGCCAGCACCTCGTCCAGCTTGTAGAGGGTGAGGTTGATGCGGTGATCGGTGATCCGGTTCTGGGGGAAATTGTAGGTGCGGATGCGCTCGGAGCGATCACCGCTGCCCACCTGCAGCCTGCGTGAGGCGGCCTGTTCACTGGTCTGCTGCTGCTGCAGACTGGAGAGCAGTCTGGCCTGCAGCAGGGACATGGCGCGGGCCCGGTTCTTGTGCTGGGAGCGCTCGTCCTGACACTCCACCACGATACCGCTGGGCAGGTGGGTGATGCGCACCGCCGAGTCGGTCTTGTTGACGTGCTGGCCACCGGCGCCGGAGGCGCGGTAGGTGTCGATACGCAGATCCGCCGGGTTGATCTCGACATCGTCGATGGCCTCCGCCTCCGGCAGTACCGCCACGGTGCAGGCCGAGGTATGGATGCGTCCCTGGGACTCGGTCTCCGGCACCCGTTGCACCCGGTGGGTGCCGGATTCGAACTTCAGCCGGGAGTAGACGCCGCGCCCGCTGATCCGGAAGACGATCTCCTTATAGCCGCCCTGTTCGCCGGGACTCTCGCTGATGGTCTCCACCTGCCAGCCCCGCAGCTCGGCGTAGCGCAGGTACATGCGATGCAGGTCGGCGGCGAACAGGGCCGCCTCGGCGCCGCCGGTGCCGGCGCGGATCTCGAGAAAGATATTGCGCTCGTCGTTGGGGTCGGCCGGCAGCAGCAGTCGCTGCAGTTCCGGCTCCAGTGCCCGGCGTGCCTGCTCCGCCCGGGTCAGCTCCTCCTGCGCCAGGCCGGCCATCTCCGGATCCTGCAGCATTTCATGTGCGGCTGCGATGGTCTCTTCCTGCTCGCGGTAGCTGCCGTAGCAGGAAACCACCGGCTCCAGCCGGGCGTACTCCCGGCTCAGTTCGCGAAACCGCTCCTGGTCATTCTGTACCTCGGGTTCCGCCAGCAGGGCGGTGATCTCTTCGAAGCGGTCGCTGATCTGGTCCAGCTTGCTGCGTATGGACGGCTTCATTGGCTGGAACCGGTCTCCTTGATCTGCAGCAGGGTGTTGGCCGCCTCCAGCAGGGCCAGCTCACCGTCGACGCCGGCCTGGCGGATCCGGGCGCTGGGGGTGTGCAGCAGCTTGTTGGTGAGGGTGTGGGCCAGGAACTGCATCACCTGTTCCGGGGTCTTGCCGGCCTGCAGCTGTTTCATCGCCCGTCGCAACACCTCGTCGCGCATCCGTTCCGCCTTGCGGCGATAGTCGAGGACCATGTCCACCGCATCCAGCGAGCGCAGCCAGCCCATGAACTCCTCGGTATGCAGGTCGATGATCTCCTGCGCCTGCTCCGCCGCCTCGCGGCGGGAGCGCATGTTCTCCTCGATCACCTCCTGCAGGTCGTCGACGGTGTAGAGGTAGACGTCGTTGAGATCGCCGACCTCGGCCTCGATGTCCCTCGGAACGGCTATGTCCACCATAAAGATGGGCTGGTGGCGGCGCTTCTTCAGGGCGCTCTCCACCGTGCCCTTGCCCAGCACCGGCAGCGGGCTGGCGGTGGAGGAGATGACGATGTCCGCCTCCGGCAGGTGGGCCGGGATCTCGGTCAGGGCGATGGCGTAGCCGTCGAACTGGTTGGCCAGGCTGTGGGCCCGCTCCAGGGTGCGGTTGGCGACGATGATGCGGCCGATTCCGTGCTGGTGCAGGTGGCGGGCGGCCAGTTCGATGGTCTCGCCGGCGCCGATCAGCAGGGCGCTCTGTTGCGCCAGGTCGCTGAAGATCTGACGCGCCAGGCTGACAGCGGCGAAGGCGATGGAGACCGGGCTGTGGCCGATGGCGGTGTCGGTACGCACCTGTTTCGCCACCGAGAAGGTGTGCTGGAACAGGCGCCCCAGCAGCTTGCCGGTGGTCGCCGCATCGGCAGCGGTCTGGTAGGCCTGCTTGACCTGGCCCAGGATCTGCGGTTCCCCCAGCACCATCGAGTCCAGGCCGCTGGCGACCCGCAGCAGATGGGCCACGCTGTCCCGGTTCTCATGGCGATACAGGTAGGGGGCGATGGTCTCCAGCTCGAGGCCGTGAAAGTCACTCAGCCAGCGGCCCACCCGCTCCGCACCGTCGTCGCCATCGGTGGCGCAGTAGAGCTCGGTGCGATTGCAGGTGGAGAGGATCACCGCTTCCTCGAGGCCGGGCTGACCGCACAGGCTGCGCAGCGCCCCGACCACGATATCCGGCCCGAAGGTCACCCGCTCCCGGATCTCC
The DNA here is from genome assembly GCA_011051715.1 of Sedimenticola thiotaurini. GTDB lineage: Bacteria > Pseudomonadota > Gammaproteobacteria > Chromatiales > Chromatiaceae > HyVt-443. The sequence continues at coordinate 30,783 of DRKP01000095.1, forward strand.
ACCGGGGCGGTCTTGTGATTGAGGCCGAGTGCGAGAAGTGCCATGGGAACCGGAAAGCCTGACCGTAGGGAATCTGAAATTTTGTAGTATCAAGGGGTTGAATTCAAGCTCCCTGCCCTTTTCCGCCCCCGGGCAGGGGCGGAAAAGGGGGGTGGCGTCAGTGTCCAGGCCATTGTGAGTATGATAGATTCCCCGCTTCCGGGACAGTTCCAGGAGAGTCGATGAACGGGTTGTTGAAACGGGTTGCCTGCCTTGGCGGTGTCCTGCTGCTGGTGGGCTGCAGCTCGCTGGAGCAGCGGCAGGGCGGGGCGTCGCAGGGGCAGCCTGTTGCCGCCACCGAACCGCCGAGGCTGCCGTTCACGCCCCCGGCACCGCCGGTGCGGGAACTGGACGAAGACCTGGTGTTCAGCGCCCTGGCCGGTGAGATCGCGCTGCAGCGCAGGGATTTTCCCCTCGCCTACCGCTACCAGATGCAGACCGCCCGCCTGGCCGGGGACGCGGCGGCGGCGGAGCGGGCGGCCCGTATCGCCCTGGTGCTGAAGCGGACCGAACTGGCCCGGGAAGCGGCGGCCCTGTGGACCAGGCTGGCCCCCAACAGCCTGGGCGCGCGCCAGCTGGCGGCCCTGCTGGCGATGAACGCGGGGCAGCGCGACGAGGCTTTCCGGCAGTTGCAGGCGATCCTGGCGATCAGCGAGGCGAAGGGGGAGGACGGCTACCTGGCCGCGATGGCGGCCCTGTCCAAGGCGAAGGACCATCCGGCCGCGCTGCAGATGCTGCGGCGGCTGGGCGCCGCCCACGGGGACGACCGCCGTGCCGGCTACGCCCTCTCCCTGCTGGCGATGATGTGGAAGGAGTATCCGATCGCCGAGCAGGAGATCCGTCGCCTGCTGGAGCAGTACCCGGACTGGGGGCGGGGCTACTTCCTGTGGAGCCGCATCCGCATGAGCCAGGGTGACCAGCAGGGTGCGATCGACATTCTGCGCCGGGCCATCGGGCGCCAGCCGGACGACCTGGATCTGAATGCGGCGCTGGCCCGCCTGCTGGTGGAGTCCGGTGACTACCAGGCCGCCTACCGTCAGTTTCTCCGGGTGAGGCGGCTGGCCCCCAAGGATCCCGATGTCGTCTACTCGCTGGGTGTGCTGGCGATGCAGCTGGAACGGGTGGAGGATGCACGGCGTTATTTCGAGCAGCTGCAGCAGCGCGGCCAGCGCAGCGACGACGTTGCCTATTATCTGGGACGGATCGCGGAGCAGGATGGTCGGCTCGACGACGCCCTCGGCTGGTATCGTCGGGTACAGGGCGGCGGCTTCAAGTTCGAGGCCCAGCTGATGGCGATCCGGGTGCTGGCGCGCCTCGGACGGGTGGAGGAGGCGCGCAGTGAATTGCAGTCGCTGCGTATCCAGATGCCGGAGAAGGAGGTGCAACTGTACCTGCTGGAGGCGGGGATCCTGCGCGATTTCGGTACCCGGCAGCAGGTTCTCGGCCTGTACCGGAAGGCGCTCGTCGCCCATCCGGACGATCCCGAGCTGCTCTATGCCCGTGGCCTCTACGCCGCCGAGATCGGACGCATGGAAATGATGGAGCGGGACCTGCGCAAGGTGATCGCCATGGATCCGACCAATGCCGATGCCCTGAACGCCCTCGGCTATACCTTCGCCGACCAGTCCCGGCGTTTCGAGGAGGCCCAGTCGCTGATCTCGCGGGCGCTGAAGCTGAAGCCGGATTCACCCGCGATTCTCGACAGCATGGGCTGGTTGCAGTATCGCATGGGCAACTATGAGCAGGCGCTGGTTTTCCTGCAGCGCGCCTATGGGCTGGACAGGGATTCGGAGATCGCCGCCCATCTGGGCGAGGTGCTGTGGATGACCGGTGATCGTGCGGGCGCGCGCCGTATCTGGGAGCAGGCGCTGAAACGGGATCCCGACAGCCGCTATCTGAAGGAGACGGTGGAACGTCTCACCGGTTCGCGGCCCTGACCACTCCGTCGTGAGTGAGCGTGCAGAGTACTGGCCCGCGCCGGCCAAGCTGAACCTGATGCTGCGGGTGGTGGGGCGGCGGCCGGACGGATATCACCTGCTGCAGACCGTGTTCCAGTTTCTCGATCACGGTGACCGGCTCCGGTTCCGGCTGCGGGACGATGGTCGTATCCTGCGCCCCGGCGACATCGACGGGGTGGCGGAGGCGGACGACCTGGTGGTGCGGGCCGCGCGACTGCTGCAGCAGGTGGCCGGTGTTTCCCGGGGGGTGGAGATCGGCCTGGACAAGAGGCTCCCGATGGGGGCCGGACTCGGTGGCGGCAGCTCGGATGCGGCAACCACCCTGGTGGCGCTGAACCGGCTGTGGGGCTGCGGCCTGGACCGAGCCGCGCTGGCCCGGCTGGGGCTGAGGCTCGGTGCGGATGTGCCCGTGTTCGTGCACGGGTTCGCCGCCTGGGCCGAGGGGGTGGGTGAACGGCTGCAGCCGGTGGATCTGCCAGAGCCCTGGTACCTGGTGCTGGTTCCACCCTGCCATGTCTCCACTGCGGTGGTGTTCGCCGACCCCCGGTTGACACGGGACTCCCCCCGGATCACAATACGCGACTTTCTCGCCGGCAGCAGGGAAAACGACTGCGTGTCCGTCGTCCGGCGCCGCTTTCCCGCGGTGGCAGAGGCGATGGAGTGGCTGGGCAGATTCGCGGAACCACAGTTGACGGGCACCGGGGCAGGTGTGTTTGCCTGCTTTCCGGACGAGATGTCGGCCAGGGCGGTGTGGAAGAAGGCAGCGGAACGCTATCCCGCGTTCGTCGCCCGTGGTCGCAATCTGTCCCCCCTGCGCGAACGGGAACACTGATCGCCGACGAATCGATGGGGCGTCGCCAAGTGGTAAGGCACAGGGTTTTGATCCCTGCATGCGCAGGTTCGAATCCTGCCGCCCCAGCCATATTTGCGGAGTGCTGCGGCCGACCACGGCAGGATGAGAACCGAAAGGTTCGACAGGCCCGCATAGCGGGCCTGAACGGCGGAGCGGAGCGAGGCCGGCCCCGGAGGGGCGGAGGG
>DRKP01000096.1 GCA_011051715.1 Sedimenticola thiotaurini
GCCACCGCTGTCAACGGCAACCCGGACGCGCGCTCCCTCCACGTGGTCGATCACACCCTCACCCGCATGGCCCTGGGCGGCATCAATGATCAGCTCGGCGGCGGCTTCTGCCGCTACTCGGTGGACGAACAGTGGATGATCCCCCACTTCGAGAAGATGCTGTACGACAACGGCCCCCTGCTCGGGCTCTACGCCGACCTGTGGCAGATCACCCGCAAGCCCCTGTTCCGCGACACCGCCCTGCAGACCGCCGGCTGGGTGATGCGCGAGATGCAGTCGCCGGAGGGTGGTTACTATTCCAGCCTGGACGCCGACAGCGAGGGTGAGGAGGGACGCTTCTACGTCTGGACCCGGGAGCAGGTACGGGCCCTGCTGGACGACGACCAGTACCGCCATCTGGCCCGCTACTACGGTCTCGACGGCCCGGCCAATTTCGAGGGACGCTGGCACCTGCACACCCGGGTCTCCGTGGCCGAGCTGAACCAGGCCTTCGGCAGCAGCGGGGAACAGGCACGGACCCTGTTGCGATCGGCCCGGGACACCCTGTTCAGGGCGCGCGAACAACGACCGCGGCCGGGCCGGGACGAGAAGATCCTGACCTCATGGAACGCATTGATGATCAAGGGGATGGCCCGGGCCGGCCGGGTACTGGAACAATCCGCGCCGATCGAATCGGCGGAGCGGGCACTGGACTTCATCCGTCGTGAGCTGTGGTGCGACGGCCGCCTGCTGGCCACCCACAAGGACGGGGTCTCCGCCCTGCCTGCCTACCTGGACGACTATGCCTTCCTGCTGGACGCCCTGCTGGAACTGCTGCAGGTGCGCTGGCGCCGTGCCGACCTGGCCTTCGCCACCGCCCTGGCGGACGGCCTGCTGGCCCGTTTCCGGGACCGGGAGGCCGGCGGCTTCTTCTTTACCGCCGACGACCACGAGCAGTTGATCCACCGGCCCAAGGGCTATGGCGACGACTCCATGCCGTCGGGCAACGGCGTGGCCGCGCTGGCCCTGGCCCGCCTCGGCCACCTGCTGGGCGAGAGCGCCTACCTGGACGCCGCGGCGGATACCCTGGGCAACGCCTGGGAGCATCTGCGCCAGCTTCCCCATGCCCACTGCACCCTGCTGGCCGCTCTGGAGGAGCAGCTCCACCCCACCGAGACCATCGTCATCCGCGGGCCGGAAGCGGAGATCGGCCGCTGGCTGCAGAGGGCCGGCCAGGCCTTCGCCCCGCGCCGCTTCAGCGTGGCGATCCCGGATTCGGAGCAGGGGCTGCCGGGCCTGCTGGGGCAGCGGGTGGCCACCGGCCGCACCTGCGCCTATCTCTGCGCCGGCACCCGCTGCGAGGCGCCACTGGAGAGTTTCGAGGCCTTCGACCGCCGCCTCGCCGCCGGCGAGGCCCGGCTGGAACGCCCCGCCACCTTCGAGGGCGGGAGTGGCTCCTTCCAACGCCCCCGGGAGTAGCCCCCCAGCCACGGAACACCCCCACCAACGGCCGTCCCCGCCCACAGGAGCGGCGCACCCGCCGCAAAGGTGCCCATCCAGCCATGGCGCGGCCGCCACGGCGTTCCGGGCCTTCGGTGTCGGCCCTGGCCGATGTGGAGCTCCGAACGTCCGCCGGCGGAGGGCCTCCACAGGCGGCCCGGAACGCCCCGGCGGCCGCGGAATCCCCCACCAAAAAGAAGAGCCGGTAGCAGCGCCCCCGCCGCGAACAGGCTCCGCTCAGCGCACGGAGAACTCCGCCCACAACGGATAGTGGTCCGACACCCGGTAGGAGACGGCCTGGCGGCTCAGCCCGCGATCCCGGTAGACATAGGGCAGGAAATCCACGTACCCCGCCCCCAGGTACTCCATGTTCAGCTTGTTCACCCCGCTGCCGGTACGGAACCAGGCGATCTGATCGTAGAACTGCTCTGTGCCGGAGTCGCCGAAGATGGTCCGCGGCACCTCGTTGAGCGCCTCCGGTGCGCTCAGTCCGGTGGAAGTGAAGGCCTGCCACAGGGCATCGCCGTGGCGGTCGATGTTGAAGTCGCCGAGGGCGATCAGGTTGTGGGAGTAGGCGGTGGACTGATTCGCCCAGCGCCGCATCCAGCGGGCGACCCCGCGCAGCTCCGGGATCCGCCCGGCCGGATCCTGGCCGTAGTTGATGTGGACCGTGACCAGGATGAAGGTGGTCCGCAGCGTCAGGAAGCTGATGGCGTAGGGGGTACGTGCAAACTGCCGGCTCAGCTCCTGCAGCGACGCCCCCTGCAGCCACTCCGGCGGCACCACCAGCTCGCAGGCCAGGCCGGACGGCTTCACCCGGCGCCGGTCGAACAGGTAGGCCATGCGCTCGCCATTGCCGGCTTCACCGGCGGTGACATCGGTCATCAGGAAGCCCCAGTCGTCGCCCAGGGCCTTCATGGTGTCGCGCAGGGCACGCAGATTGCCGCGCACCTCCTGGATCGCGATCACGTCGAAGCGGCGGATGATCTCGATGATCGCCAGGAGGCCACGCAGGTCCCGCTTCGGTGAATCGCCTGGACCGGCCGTCCACTTGCGGGTCAGGGAGCTGAAGGAGCGGATGTTCCAGGTGGCGATCAGCAGGTTGCGGTCCAGCATCTTCGGCGGGATCCGCCGGTCCAGGTAGCCGCGCAGCGCCTGCAGATCCGCCCGCACGGCGGGGGGCGGGGTATCGTGAATGGTGGGCATGGCGTTCTCCGGGTCCCTCCTTTCCGGGCCCCAGGACCCGTCGGCACGAGCCCGACAGGCCCTGCCCGGGAACCCGGGAGCGACGGGCGGTTACGAATCGCGCCAGCGCGCCTCCGCCTCGTCGTCGCTGACCCGGGCGTCGACCCAGCGCTCCCCGTCCGGGGTCCGCTCCTTCTTCCAGAACGGGGCACGGGTCTTCAGGTAGTCGATGACGAACTCACAGGCGCGGAACGCCTCGCCGCGGTGGGCACTGGCCACCGCCACCAGGACGATGGGATCGAGCGGTTTCAACTCTCCCACCCGGTGCACCACCCGGATCCCGAGCAGCTCCCAGCGCCGGTTGGCCTGGTCCAGGATCTTCTGCAGCGCCTTCTCGGTCATCCCCGGGTAGTGCTCCAGGGTCATGGCGCTGACCGGGTCACCGTCGTTGAAGTCGCGCATCTGGCCGACGAAGGTGACCAGGGCACCGATGGCGGGATCGCCCGCCCGCATCTCCTCCTGGATGGCGGCGATGTCGAAGGGGGTGGTCTGGATGGTGATTTGATCCATTCTAATCCAGGTTCTAGGTTCTAGGTTCTAGGTTCTAGGTTCTAGGTTCTAGGGCCGAGGGCCGAGGGCCGAGGGCCGAGGGCCGAGGGCCGAGGGCCGAGAAAAGCATGGCCGCGGACGCCTCTTTTGGGCAAGCGCTGGTTCGCGGCGGGGACGGCGCTCCTGCAGCCATTCTCCACTCCTGTCTTTCCTCGGCCCCGTCTTTCCTCGGCCCCGTCTTTCCTCGGCCCTGTTGTTCCTCGGCCCTGTTGTTCCTCGGCCCTGTCTTTCCTCGGCCCTCCTGTCCCAACCCCTAACCACCGGTCACCGGCGGAAAGAAGGCCACCTCGTCGCCATCGGTCACCGGGGTGTCCAGGTCGGCCACCTCCTGGTTGACCGACATCAGCACCGGCTGGTCACCGGCGAAGACCTCGGCCCAGGGGCCGCCGCGCTGTTTCAGCTGCCCGATGATGGCGCCCGGGGTGGCGCTCTCCGGGCTGGCGGGCAGCTCCTCGGCGCCGGTTCCCAGCTGTTCGCGCAGACGGGCGAAATAGAGAATGCGGATCATGACAGCAGCTCGCTGAAGGGCAGGAAGCGAACCCGGTCGCCCCGCTTCAGGGGGGTCGATTCGGGCAGGATGGCCAGGCCGTTGGCCCAGGCCAGGGAGCTGAGCACACCGGAGGAGCGGCTGCGGTAGACCGAGATCACCGGCTCGCCCGAGGCGTCCCGCTGCAGCCGTGCGCGGGCGAACTCGCGGCGCTTGTCCGGCCGCGGCCAGTCGAAGTCGATTGGTGCCTCCAGCGCCACCGGCGCCAGGTCGCCGGTGATGCCCTGCTGCTTCATGATGAAGGGCCGGGCAAACAGGCAGTAGGTTACGAACAGGGAGACCGGGTTGCCCGGGGTGCCGATGTAGGGCACCCCGTCGATGTGACCGAAGGCGAGTGGCTTGCCGGGGCGGATGGCGATCTTCCACAGGTCGAGGCTGCCCAGCTTCTCCACCGCCGGCTTCAGGTGATCCTCCTCGCCCACGGAGACACCGCCCGAGGTCATCACCAGATCGGCCTGGGCCGCGGCGCGGGAGAGGGCGTCGCAGGTGGCGTCGAAGGTGTCCTCCACGATCCCCAGCTTGACCACCTCGCAGCCGATGTTGCGCAGCAGTCCCTCCAGGGTGAACTCGTTGGAGTTGTAGATCTGGCCCGGCCCCAGCGGCTCGCCCGGCATCACCAGCTCGTCGCCGGAGGAGAACAGGGCCACCCGCACGCGGCGATGGACCGGCACCTCGGCCAGGCCCACCGAGGCCAGCAGCCCCATGTGCTGGGGACCGATACGGGTCCCGGCGGCCAGCACCTCGTCACCGCTGCGGATGTCCTCGCCGGCGCGGCGGATGTTGGCGCCCGGCTCCGGCACTTGCTCGATCACCACGCCATCGCCGTCGGCCCGGCACACCTCCTGGATCACCACCGCGTCGGCGTTCTCCGGCACCGGCGCGCCGGTGAAGATGCGGGCCGCGGTCCCCGGCTGCAGCGGCTCACCGGCCACCCCGGCGGGGATGCGCTGGGACACCGGCAGGCGCACCCCCGGCTGTCCCAGGTCGGCGGTGTTGACCGCATACCCGTCCATGGCGCTGTTGTCCCACGGCGGCATGGTGATGCGGCTGACCACCGGCTCGGACAGGACCCGGCCGAGGGCTGCGGAGACCGCCACCCGCTCCGTTCCGGCCACCGGCCGGGCGTGACCCAGCAGCAGTTCCAGGGCCTCCTCCAGGGGTTTCAGCGGCACCGGGCCACTGTGGGTCGAACAACCGCATTCGCTCATTTCGTGCTTCTCTGCATTGGGGATCGGGGTCTATGGCAATGGCCGCAAATACCCGCCCGGGAATTTCTGTCTGTGTAACCCGTTATTCCGGTACAAATCCGTCTTTCCGGTAGAAAAATACGTCATTCCGGCGAAGGCCGGAACGACCAAAAGAGACCTGTCCAACCATTTCCGGACAGTCCCTGAATGACGGGTGGGCCCGGCCCATCCTGTTGCAGAAACACCGGTCACTTGCGTCCATCGGCGTGCATTCGCGGCTTTTCACCACCCTGTGCAGCCGCCTCAGGCCCGGAACATCTGGGCGAAGTTGCAGGGCCGGGTGCGGTGGTCGAGCTGGGCCTTCAGGATCTTCTCCCAGCCGGTGCGGCAGGCTCCGGAGGAACCGGGCAGGCAGAAGATCAGGGTCTGGTTGGTCAGTCCGGCGATAGCGCGGGACTGGATCGCCGAGGCGCCGATCTCCTCCATCGAGATCGACCGGAACAGCTCGCCGAAGCCCTCGATGGGCTTGTCCAGCAGCGGCTGCACCGCCTCCGGCGTACTGTCGCGGCCGGCGATGCCGGTGCCACCGGTGGAGAGGATCACGTGTACCTCCGGATCGGCGATCCAGCGCGAGAACAGCGCCCGCATCTGGTAGACGTCGTCCTTCACGATCGCCTTCTCCACCACCCGGTGGCCGGCCGCCTCTGCCCCCTCCTTGAGGATCCTGCCGGATTTGTCGGTCTCCTCGGTGCGGGTGTCCGAAACGGTCAGCACCGCGATGTTCAACGGCACGAAGCCGGAGTCGTCATAGTGTCCTGTCATTGCAGCCTCTCGCCAGGCGGTCGTCGGTGGCACCATCAACGCACTTCACCGCCCCGAATTCAATCCCATTTTCTGTCGGTCTTTTCCACCCCTCACGCCATATCGTAGCCGAATGCCTCGCGGAAGCGGGCACGGAACTCGTCCATGGTGAAGCGGTGGTTCTGGGTGCCGGCGTGCTCGATCTTGATCGCCCCCGTCAGGGCGGCGACGCGGCCGGTGGTCTCCCAGTCCAGGTCGTTCATCAGGCCGTAGAGCAGGCCGGCGCGATAGGCGTCGCCACAACCGGTGGGGTCCTCCAGCCGCCGTGCCGGGGCGGCCGGGATGTCGTGGACCCGGTCACGGGTATAGATCAGGGAACCCTCGCCGCCGCGGGTGACGATCACCGCCCGCACCTGCTGCGCCAGCTGTTCCGGGGTGCGGCCGGTGCGCTCCTGCATCAGCTTGGCCTCGTAGTCGTTGAAGGCAAGCCAGTCGGCCTGGTCGGCGAAACGCAGCAGCTCGTCGCCGTCGAACATGGGCATGCCCTGGCCCGGGTCGAAGATGAAGGGGATCCCCGCCTCTGCGAACTGGGCGGCGTGTTCGATCATTCCCTGACGGCCGTCGGGGGAGACCAGGCCCAGGGTGCAGCCATCCACCTGTTCCACCCGGTTCAGATGGGAGTGGTTCATGGCCCCGGGGTGGAAGGCGGTGATCTGGTTGTCGTCCTGATCGGTGGTGATGTACGCCTGGGCGGTGTACTCGGTCTCGATCACGCGGATGTGGTCGCGGCTCACCCCGCAGCGGTCCATCCAGTCGGCATAGGGTGCGAAATCGTTGCCGACGGTGCCCATGGGGCGACCGTCACCTCCGAGCAGCTGCAGATTGTAGGCGATGTTGCCGGCGCAGCCACCGAACTCGCGGCGCAGTTCCGGCACCAGGAATGCGACGTTGAGGATGTGCACCTGCTCCGGCAGGATGTGATTCTTGAAGCGGTCGTGGAACACCATGATGGTGTCGTAGGCCAGGGAGCCGCAGATCAGCGCCGACATAGGGACCTCGTTACGGACGGGTGGCGATCGCCGCCGGTTGCAAAGGTGCAGATTCTACCCCAAACCGGGCGACGTCGGTCACCCCCGGCGGCACGCCACCCATGCGGCGGGACTTCAGTGCAGACCGCGGCGCAGGATCTCCCGGGCCTGCTCCGCCTGCATCGGCCGGCCGAGCAGAAAGCCCTGGGCCTTGGGACAGCGCAGTCTCTTCAGGTAGTCCACCTGTCCCTGGCTCTCCACCCCCTCGGCCACCACCTCCAGCTCCAGCTCCCGGGCCATGGCGAAGATGGCGGTGACGATGCTGTTCTTGTCGCTGCGGGAACGGATGTCGCTGATGAACGAACGGTCCACCTTGAGGGTGTTGAGGGGCAGCGACTTGAGGTAGCTGAGGGAGGAGTAGCCGATACCGAAATCGTCCACCGCCACCCGCACCCCGTGGGAGGCCAGGTTACGGAACTTGGTTACCGCCTGGTCCATGTCCTGCATCAGCACGTTCTCGGTGATCTCCAGTTCCAGTTGCCCGCGGCCGACGCCGTGGTGCTTCATCGCCTCCACCACCCGCTGTTCGAAGTCCGGCTCCTCCAGCTGGGCGGCGGAGATGTTGACCGCCAGCACCCGGTCGCCCAGTCCCTCCCGGTTCCAGGCGCCCAGCTCCCGGCAGGCCTGTTCCAGCACCCAGCTGCCGATGTTGATGATCAGGCCGGTCTCCTCGGCCAGCGGAATGAAATCACCGGGCAGCACCAGCCCCCGCTCCGGGTGGTTCCAGCGGAGCAGGGCCTCCATGCCGCACACCCGCTGGTCGCAGACATCCACCTGGGGCTGGTAGAAGAGCTCGAACTGGCGCTCATCCAGGGCCCGCCGAATACCGTTCTCCAGCGACAGCTGGCGATGGTAATGGGCCTTCATGTGGTCGGAGAAGAACTCGTAGCCGTTCTTGCCCCGCCCCTTGATGTGGTACATGGCCATGTCGGCGTGCTTCACCAGGGTATCCATGCTCTGGCCGTCCTCCGGGAACAGGGCGATGCCGATGCTGAAGCTGACGAACACCTCGTAGCCCTCCAGCACCACCGGCTCCTTCAGCCGGTCCATGATCTTGCGCGCCACCCGGGCCACGTCCTCCGGGCCGTCGATGTCCGGCACCAGCAGGTTGAACTCGTCGCCGCCGACCCGCGCCAGGGTATCGCTCTCGCGCAGACAGGCATCGAGCCGCGCGGCCACTGTCTGCAGCAGCTGGTCACCGGCCAGATGACCGAGGGAGTCGTTGACCACCTTGAACCGGTCCATGTCCAGGAACAGCACCGCCAGCCGGCTGCCGCTGCGCCGCGCCCGGGAGATGGCCAGGCTGAGCCGGTCCCGGAACAGGGCCCGGTTGGGCAGCTTGGTGAGCAGGTCGTGGTAGAGCTGGTAGTTGATGATCTCCTCGGCACGCTTGCGTTCGCTGATGTCGCGGGCGACGCCGTAGGTGCCGACGAACCCCTGCTCCAGCCGCTCCGCGCGGTCGCGGTACATGCCCATGGCGCTGAGTTCGATGGTGATGGAGCGGGACTCGAAATAGCGGTAGGACTGGGGACCGCTCTTGCACACCAGGCGGAACTCCACGTTCTGGCTGGCGCGGCTGCCGGTGCGCCGCTCGTCGAAGGCGAAGCGCGCCTTCTCCAGGTCATCCTCGTGCACCAGGTCGCTGTAGTGCATGCCCACCACCTCGTCGGGGGTGTAGCCGAGCAGGGCGGTGACACGCTCGTTGATGAAGCTGAAGCGGCCCCGGTCGTCCAGCATGTAGATGATGTCGGGTGAGTTGTTGACGATGAAGCGGTAGCGTTGCTCCGATGCCTCCAGCCGCCGGTGCACCTCGTGGATGTTGCGTTCCAGCCGCCGCTTGTGAACCACACTGCCGATCACCCGGGACAGCTCGTCCGGTGCGTAGGGTTTGCGCAGGAAGTCCTGGGCCCCCTGGCGCAGCGCCTCGGTGGCGCTCTCGAAGGTGGTCTCGCCGCTGACCACCACGACATCGGTGTCCGGATGCCGTTTCCGCACCTGCTGCATCACCTGAAAACCGTCCATCTCCGGCATGTTCAGATCCAGCAGCATCAGGTCCACCGGCCGTTCATCCAGCCGCCGCAGCGCCTCGCGGCCGCTTCCGGCCAGTAGGCAGGTGTAACCGTAGGCATCCAGCAGATCCCGCACGCTCTCGCGCATGCGGGGTTCGTCGTCCACAACCAAAACCGTTGTCTCTTTGTTCTCCGCGGTTTCTGGCACCTCTCCCTGGCGTTGGTCATCGAGAGGGCCGTAGCTGGCCCCCAACCATGACACAGAGGTTTTCATCTAGATCCCCATTCGGTTCTCGTTCTATCGTCGATCCCGTCCCCGCCTTCGGTGGCCGGTCAGGAGTGTGCCGTCTTCCTGGGCAGCAGGATGACGAACTCGACGCCACCCCGCCTGCGGTTCCTGCATCCGATCGATCCCCCCAGCTCGGAGACCAGATTGCGCACGATGGTCAGTCCCAGACCGGCATGCCCCTTGCCCTTGCTGCTGGTCACCGGCTGAAACAGGTTGGCCAGCACCTCGGCCGGCAGGCCGGGGCCGTCGTCCTCGATCCGGATCTCCACGTACTGCCGCCCGTCCCGGTTCACCTGGTCCCGGGTGGCGATGCCGATGGTTCCCCCTTCCGGCAACGCCTCGACGGCGTTTCTGATCAGGTTGGTCAGAATCTGTTTCAGGCTGTTGCGGTTGCTGTGGATGACCGGGATGCCATCGTCCAGGCTCAGGTCGAGCCGGATCCCGCGGGGCTCGAAGTGGGACAGCCGGAACACCTCCAGCAGGTCCCCGATCACCCGGTTCACGTCCACTTCGTCCCGCGGGAGTTCCTCCGCGCCGGGCACGTCGCGCAGGCGCAGGATGATGTTGCCGACCCGCTCCACCTCTTCCTGCAGGGTGGACAGCTGCTTCTGCAGCGCCGGATCCTGCTTCAGCCGCAGTGCCAGCACCTGCAGGTAGTTGGTGACGATGGCGAGCGGGTTGTTGGCCTCGTGGATCAGCTCGCGGATGCGCCGCTGCTGCCGCTCGCGCTCCTGCCCGACCGCCTCGTCGCGGGCACGATCCGCCTGCAAACGCTGCTGGATCAGGTCGGCGGCCGCCTCGGCGAAGCCGTCCAGCAGGGGCTTCTGCTCCCTCAGGCGGCGCCAGCGGTGGCTGTCCACGGCGGCGACCAGTATGCCCACCCTGCCCCGGTTCCCGATCAGCGGTATGCAGATCAGCCCGTCTCCCTCCAGCAATCGCACCAGCTGACTGTCCACCACCGCCTGGGGTGCATCGCCCCCGCTGTCGAAGGAGCTGCAGGTGTGTCCCTCCAGCAGCGCATCGGCGACCAGGCTGCGCCCGCTCTTCATGGCGATCCTCAGTTCGCCCACCGATTCCCGGGGCTGGCGGCTGGCGACCGCCGCCCGCAGCGTCGTCTGGTCGTCGTCGAGAAGAAAGAAGATGCTGTTGGAGAGGCCGAACAGCAGCTCGGCATCCTGCAGCGTGGCGCCGAGCATGCGGACCAGGTCGTCGCCACCGGCGATGTTCTGGCGCACACCGTCGAGCAGGGCGAATTCGCGCACCCGTCGCGCCAGCTCCAGCCGCACCTCCTCGCTGTCGGCATAGAAGGCGTCGTCCCCCTGCTCCAGATCGATACCCAGGCCCTCGGCGGCCCGCGCCACCTCTTCCCGTACCTCGGTCAGGAGATCGTCGATCACCGAGCCGGAGAGACCGAACAGCAGATCGGCCTCCTGCTGCAGGGATTCGGTCGGCGCGCCCTGCAGGCCCAGCTTGTGGCAGAAGTTGATCAACCGCACCAGGCGTGGGGTGTCCAGGATCGCCTCCGCCGGCTCCCCCTGGTACCGGATGGCATCGGCGAGAAAGGGCCCCAGACCCCAGGCGCCGGCCAGTTCTGCACCCAGCTCCGCCGCACTGCCACCATACATCTCCCGCTCCCGCCGACTGAGCTGGGCCTCGTCACCGCCGGCGCTTTCGTACAGCCGCAGATAACCCTCCGGCTCCTGCTTCAGGAACACCAGCTGCCCCACCTGGTGCAGCAGGCCGATCAGATAGGCCTCCTCCGCCGGCTCATAGCTGGTCAGCCGCGCCAGCACCCGTGCACTGCAGGCACAGAACAGGGAACGGCGCCAGAAGGCGCCCATCCAGCGGCCGCCCTCCTGGCTGAACTGGGAGAAGAACTGGTGTACCGCGGTGGTGATGGCGATGGTCTTGATGGTGTCCAGTCCCAGCACCACCAGCAGGCGGTTGAAATCACGCACACCGTTCCACTGGGCATAGGCCGGCGAATTGGCGATGGCGATGATCCTGGCGCTCAGGCCCACATCCTGTTGTATGATCTCCGACAGCTCCTCGAAACTTACGTCCGCGCGGTGACAGGCCTCGATCAGCCTGAGCAGGACCCGGGGTATGGAGGGCAGCTGTCCAATGTCGAATCGGACGGCACTATTGAGTGAGATACCAGCCATATTTCAACAACTCTAACAGAACAGACAACTAAATCAATGATATTTGGTTGTATTTTTACATGGCGATTTGGAGCGGCGGAGAAATGGGCGAACTGGCGCAGCTGAACCACCCCGGCCGCAGGGGCTCGTCCCGCGCCCGTGTCCTGGCCATCGCCAGCGGCAAGGGGGGGGTAGGCAAGAGCAGCATCGCGCTCAACCTGGCACTGCACCTCAGCCGGCGCGGCCATCGCGTCTGCCTGTTCGATGCCGACACCAACCTGGCCAACCTCAACATCCTGCTGGGTCTGGCACCGGAATACACACTGCAGGCACTGCTGCAGGGGGAGAAGGGACTCGACGAGATCCTGCTGGAGGCACCGGAGGGGCTGCGGATCGTACCGGCGGCGAGTGGCATCGAGGAGTTCATCGAGCTGGATCCGGAACAGCAGCGCCGCCTGCTCGCCGCGCTGCAGGCACTGGAGCGGCAGTTCGACTACCTGCTCGTCGATACGGCCGCCGGCATCCAGGAATCGACGCTCCAGCTGCTGCTCGCCGCCGGCGGACTGCTGCTGCTGATCACTCCCGAACCCACCTCCCTGACCGACGCCTTCTCCCTGCTCAAGGTGCTGCGGCGTTACGGACTCGACCACCCGGTCCAGGTGGTGGTCAACATGGCCGACAACCGGGCGGCGGCCCACGACAGCTTCAAGAGGTTCCAGACCAGCGCGGCCCGCTTTCTGCAGCTGGACGTGGGCTACCTCGGCTATGTCCTGCGGGACGAGCAGATGGCGGCCGCGGTGATGCAGCAGAACCCGATCCTGCTCAGCCGGCCGGAGGCGGTCGCCAGCCTCTGCCTGCAGTCCATCGGCAACCGGCTGGAACAGCGGCTGGAGAAGTCGGTGCAGGGCGGTCTCAGCGATTTCTTCGGCAGGCTGCAGCTGACCGACGCCGAACTGGACCGGTTGCATCCATTCGTCTCCGGCAGAGAGGCGGCCGTGCCCGGGCCGGAGGAGGAGACGGAGGAACCAACGCCCCCGGAACAACCGGAGCCCCCTCCCGAACCCACCGCGGAGGAGGATGAGGAGAGAGAGCGGCGGGACCTGATGAGCGCCACCTACTACGCCGGCCTGCTGGGGGCGCTGGAGCGGAACAGGGGAAGATGAGGCCGGCTGCAATCCATGACGTTCCACCGCCTGGACCCCGTTCTTCACCGGGGTGACGGGTTGCGCCGGGGTGACGCGTAGCCCGGAGGTTCCCTACGACAGCAGCACCAGCCCCCACACCACCGCCGCCAGCAGGATGCTGAGCAGCACCGCCGCCGAACCGATGTCCTTGGCCCGGCCGGAGAGGGGATGGATCTCGTCGCCGAAGCGGTCCACCACCGCCTCGATGGCGGAATTGAGCAGTTCCACCAGGGGAACCAGCAGCAGACTGCCCAGCAGCAGCGCCCGCTCGACGCCATTCTCTCCCAGCCACAGCCCGGCCGGAATCAGCAGCACCAGCGCCAGCAACTCCTGGCGGAAGGCCTCTTCGTGGACGAAGCAGGCGCGAAACCCCGCCATCGAGTAGCGGAAGGCGTTGACCAGACGCCGTACTCCGCGGGCCTGCTGTCCCGCCACGCCGCGCCCCTCAGGAAGAGTGGGGCCGCCAGGCCAGATCCAGCTCGCGGGCGGCGCGGACGTCGTCCAGGCGCCGTACCGGCAGGCTCCATGGGGCCCCCTTCACCTTGTCCGGTTCCCGCTCCGCCTCCTCCTGGATCCGCGCCATCGCCGCGACGAAGGCGTCCAGGGTGGCCTTGTCCTCGGTCTCGGTCGGCTCGATCAGCAGGCACTCGGGGACCAGCAGGGGAAAGTAGGTGGTGGGGGCGTGGAAACCGAAGTCCAGCAGCCGCTTGGCGAAGTCCATGGTGTTCACCCCCAGCTCCCTGGCCTGGCGACGCAGGGTGACGATGAATTCATGGGTGGCGCGGCGGTCGGGGTAGGCCGGATCGAAGCCCGCCTCCTGCAGCCGCTTCAACATGTAGTTGGCATTCAGGGTGGAGTAGTCGGCCACCCGGGACATGCCCTCACGCCCGAGCATGCGGGCATAGACGTAGGCCCGCAGCAGCACCCCGGCGTTGCCGGCGAAGGCCGACAGCCGGCCGATGCTGTGGGGCCGGTCCTCCTCGGTGAGCCAGCGGTACTCCTCCCCCTCCCGGACCACCAGGGGAAGCGGCAGGAACGGTTCCAGCCGCTCGCTCACCCCAACCGGCCCGGCGCCGGGACCACCGCCGCCGTGAGGGGTGGAGAAGGTCTTGTGCAGGTTCATGTGGATCACGTCGAACCCCATGTCGCCGGGCCGCACCTTGCCGAGGATGGCGTTGAGGTTGGCGCCATCGTAATAGAGCAGGCCGCCGGCGTCGTGGACCATGCCGGCGATATCGCCGATGTGGCGCTCGAACACCCCGAGGGTGGAGGGGTTGGTGAGCATGATGCCCGCGGTGTGGGGCCCCAGCACTGCCTGCAGCGCCTCCAGGTCGATGTCGCCGTCGTCGCCGGTGGGTATCTCCCGCACCCGGTAGCCACACATCACCGCCGAGGCCGGGTTGGTGCCGTGGGCCGCGTCCGGGACCAGGATCTCCTGGCGTGCGTCGTCGCCGCGGGAGCGGTGGTAGGCGCGGATCATCGCCACCCCGGCGAACTCCCCCTGGGCGCCGGCCATGGGACTGAGGCTGACCGCGCACATGCCGGTCACCTCGCGCAGGATCTCCTGCAGGTCGTGCATGCAGGCGAGGAAGCCCTGGCTGTGGCCGTCGGGGGCCTCCGGATGGCGACCGAGAAAGCCCGGCAGCATGGCCAGCTCGTTGGCCCCGCGCGGGTTGTACTTCATGGTGCAGGAGCCGAGCGGATAGAACTGGGTGTCGATGGAGAAGTTCTTCTGCGACAGCCGGGTGTAGTGACGCACCACCTGCATCTCCGACACCTCTGGCAGGGCCGGCGGCGCCTGGCGCCGCATCGCGGCGGGGATGCCCTCCAGCCGGACCGGCCCGGCGGGGGCCTGGGCCACGGCCCGACGGCCGGGGCGGGACTGTTCCTGGATCAATGCCATGTCGATCACCACTCTTTCGGTTGCAGCTGGCAGGGGGCTCCCCCCTGCAGGCCGATCACCCGTTCCAGTTTCTCTGCGAAGGCCGTCATCTCCTCGTCGGTGCGCTTCTCGGTGGCGCAGACCAGGATGGCGTCACCCAGCTCCGGGTAGTCACGCGACAGGTCCAGCCCGCCGAGCAGGTTGTGGGCCGCCAGCGACCGCAGCACGCCCTTCACCGGCACCGGCAGGCGCAACGCCCGCTCGTGGAACACCGGGCGGTCGAACAGGGGCTCGACGCCGGGGATGGCGCACAGGCGCCGCACCAGTCCGGCGGTGTTCTCATGACAGGCGCCGGCGACCCGGGCCAGGCCCTCGCCGCCGAGCAGGGCCATGTGGATGGTGGCGGCAGTCACCATCAGCCCCTGGTTGGTGCAGATGTTGGAGGTGGCCTTGGAGCGGCGGATGTGCTGCTCGCGGGCCTGCAGGGTCAGGCTGTAGCCGGTGTTGCCGTCCAGATCCAGGGTGCGGCCGATGATGCGGCCCGGCATCTGCCGCACGTGGGACTGGCGGCAGCAGAGAAAACCGAAGTAGGGGCCGCCGGAGGAGAGCGGTGCCCCCAGCGGCTGGCCGTCGCCACAGCAGATGTCCACCCCCGCCCGGCCCCACTCCCCCGGCGGCTTCAGCACCGCCAGGGCCACCGGGTTGACCACGGCGATGGCCAGGGCGCCGTTGGCGTGGGCCCAGTCGGTGAGCGCATCCACCTCCTCGAGCACGCCGAAGAAGTTGGGCTGGGGGATCACCAGGGCGGCAAAGTCCTGGCCCGCATAGGATGCCAGCAGCGCCGGATCGGTGTGCCCGCCGCTGCTGTCGAACGGTAGCTCCACCAGCTCGATGTCCTGGTTGTGGACGATGGTGTGCACCACCCGCCGGTAGGCCGGATGCAGGCTGCGCGGCAACAGCACCCGCCTCGACTTCGACTTCCTGTTCGCCCGCACCGCCATCAGTACCGCCTCTGCCAGCGCCGAGGCGCCGTCGTAGAGAGAGGCGTTGGAGACGTCCATGGCGGTGAGCGCGGTCATCATGGACTGGTATTCGTAGAGCAGCTGCAGGGTGCCCTGACTGGCCTCCGCCTGGTAGGGGGTGTAGGCGGTGTAGAACTCACCGCGGGTGGCCAGCTGCCATACCGCCGCCGGTACGTGATGGTCGTAGGCGCCGGCGCCGATGAAGCAGGCGGCGTGACCGTCCTGGCGGGCACGGCGATGCATCAGCTGCCCCACCTCCATCTCGCTCATGCCGGTGGGAACTGCCTCCAGCCCGCCGCAGCGCAGCTCTTCCGGGATCTCGTCGAACAGGTCGTCGATGGCCTGGACGCCGATGGCCTCCAGCATCTCCCGGACCTCTTCCTCTGTGTGGGGTATGAACGGCATGGTCTCCTCGGTGCATCGATTGGGGGTGTGGAAGTGGCGTTCCCAGGGCAAACGAAGCCGCTGTCTCGTTGCCGGCGGGACGCCGCTGACGCGGAGAGGTGCCGGCGCAGCTGCCGCCGGCGCGGCGGATCTCAGTGCTCGTCCGCCTCCATCACCGCCTGGTAGGCCCCGGCGTCGAGCAGACCGTCGAGCTGGGCCGGATCCGCCAGCTTCACCCGGAACAGCCAGCCCTCGCCGAAGGCGTCCTCGTTCACCTTCTCCGGCGCATCGGCCAGGGCCTCGTTGACCGCCACCACCTCACCGGTGACCGGGCTGTAGACGTCCGATGCGGCCTTCACCGACTCCACCACCGCACACTCACTGCCCGCGGCCACCTCGCTGCCCGTCTCCGGCAGTTCCACGAACACCAGATCGCCCAGCAGTTCCTGGGCGTGCTCGGTGATGCCGACGGTTACCGTCCCGTCGCCTTCGTCGCGGACCCATTCGTGGCTGTTGGTGTATTTCAGTTCACTCGGTACGTTGCTCATGTCGTGTCAACCTTTTCTGTTAGGTACTAGGTACTAGGTACTAGGTACTAGGTACTAGGTACTAGGTACTAGGTACTGCAGATCGGACCCGGGATCCGACCATGGAACAATATTGTGATTCCCGTTTTTCCGGTCCAGTCCGGCTGGCTTGATCTCTCCCGGGGCGGTAGCCGCTACCCGGTGACTTTCGAAACAGCCGTCATTCCGGCGCAGGCCGGAATCCATGCCATTCGAACAAACCCCGGGTCACGGTCACCAGCCCCAACCCCTAGAGATTGATCAACGCCTTGCCGTGGCGCACGAACGGTGGCTTCACCACCTTCGCAGGCACCCGTTTGCCGCGGATCTCCACCTCGCACTCGGCACCGATACCGGGGTCGACCCGGGCCAGGGCGATGGAGCGCTCCAGGGTGGGCGAGAAGCCGCCGGAGGTGATCTCACCCAGTTCCTGCTCGCCCTGGTACAGCTTCTGGTGGTCACGCAGCACGCCGCGGCCGGTCAGTACCAGTCCCACCAGGCGCCGGTTGGCGGGGTCGCCGCGATGGGGCTCGATGGCGCTGCGGCCGATGAAGTCGCGCTCCGCCGGCTCCCAGGCGATGGTCCAGCCCAGACCCGACTCCAGTGGCGAGGTGGACTCGTCCATGTCGGAACCGTACAGGTTCATGCCGGCCTCCAGCCGCAGGGTGTCGCGGGCACCCAGGCCACAGGGGGCAACACCCGCCTCCGCCAGGGCCTTCCAGAATCCCTCCGCCTGGTCCAGCGGCAGCATGATCTCGAAGCCATCCTCACCAGTGTAACCGGTGCGGGCGATGAACCAGCGCTGCCCGGGAGCAGCGGTAAAGGGCTTCAGCGCCGCCGCCGACTCGCGCAGGGAGTCGGGCACCAGGGGCAGCGTCTTGTCCCGCGCGTTCGGGCCCTGCACTGCGATCATGGCCAGGTCACGGCGTGGCGTCACCTTCACCCCGCGTCCCTCGGCCAGGCCGCCGATCCAGGCCAGATCTTTCTCCGTGGTGGCAGCGTTGACCACCATCCGGTACCAATCGTCGGTGAGAAAATAGACGATCAGGTCGTCCACCACCCCACCCTCGGGGTTGAGCATGCAGCTGTAGAGGGCCTTGCCCGGCTGCTGCAGCCGGGCCACGTCGTTGGCCAGCAGGTGACGCAGGAAGGGCCCCGCTTCCGGCCCCTCCAGATCCACCACCGTCATGTGAGAGACATCGAACATGCCGGCGTCACGCCGCACGGCGTGATGCTCCTCCAGCTGGGAGCCATAGTGCAGGGGCATGTCCCAGCCACTGAAGGGGACGATGCGCGCGCCCATCTCCTGGTGTACGGGGTAGAGTACGGTACGGTTTCCCATCTCCTCTCCTCCTCGGTGATCCGGTGGCCGGTTGCAAATAAAAAGGGCGGCGCAGGAGATCCCGTCCCGCGCCGCCCCTCTGTCCAAGACCTGAGAGTTTGAGGTCCGGCCTGCGGCCGGAGTCCCCTGCCCCGTCGGTGGATCGCTGTTCGATCGCTCTCCAGAGTCAACCCGGGCCCGGCGCTGCACCGGCCCCGATCCCCATGGTCCTTTTGCCTGAGCGATTCCGGGCGGTTTGCGCCTTCGGCGCCGGCGCGGGGCCGGCCTCTCCCATGGGGTGGAGGGTTGATTCCGGGGATCATATCAGGCGTGGACGGAGGGTGGCAATTTGGTGAGGGGTGAGGAGTGAGGTGTGAGGAGGTGGGGAGTGGAGTACAGGTGATGGAGGCGGGTGGAACCCGGTCGCACCCGGTAAGAAAACGGGTATCATTGCCCTCCTGAACGACACTCTGCCCAAAACAACGAAAACGGAAAGGGACCCTCTCGTGATCGGACGCTGCACAAGACTCCTGCTCTCCCTGTTTCTGGCCAGCCTGATGCTGGCAGCCTGCGATTCGGACCAGGCGGCCAAGGATGCCGCCGGCAAGGCCCCACCCCCGGGCGTGCTGGTGGCCAAGGTGGGGCGGCGCTCCATCACCGACACCTTCGAGTACCTGGGCCGGACGGTGGCTGTGAAGGACGTCTCCCTGCGGGCCCAGGTGAGCGGCTACCTGCTGGAGCGCTATTTCGAGGAGGGCAGCCAGATCGAGATCGGGCAGCCACTGTTCAAGATCGACCCGTCGATCTACGAGGCCCAGGTGGCGGCCGCCAGGGGTGAAGTGGCCAAGGCCGAGGCCGCCCTGACCCGGACCATGAAGGACCTGAAGCGCTACCGGGAGCTGCTGAAGAAGCAGTCGGTCAGCCAGCAGAAGGTGGACCAGGCCGAAAGCGACAAGCTGCAGGCGGAGGCGGAGCTGGTTGCCGCCAGGGCGACCCTGAAGAAGGCGGAGACCGATCTCTCCTTCACCCTCGTCAAGGCTCCGATCGGGGGACGCATCGGCCGGGCACTGGTCAGCATCGGCAACCTGGTGGGTCCCCAGAGCGGCGAGCTGGCCCGGCTGGTGGAGATGGATCCCATATATGTCAACTTCAACGTCAGTGAAAGGGATCTCCTGGACGTGCGCCAGCGGCTGCTGAAGGAGGGAAAGAAGCTGGGGGACAATACCATCGAGGTGAAGCTGCGCCTGGCAAACAAGACCATCTACCCCCAGACCGGCTACCTGGACTTCATCGACAACGTGGTCGACCCGAAGACCGGCACCATTACCGTGCGCGCCCGCTTCGACAATCCGGATCGCCTGCTGGTGCCCGGCCTCTATGTCTCCGCCATCCTGGGCAGCAACCAGCGCAAGACCGAGCTGCTGGTGCCGGAACCGGCGGTCCAGGAGGACCAGGCCGGGCGCTTCGTGATGGTGGTGGATCCGGAGAACCGGATCGAGCGCCGGCGTATCACCACCGGCCGCCACGTGGAGGGGGAACTGGTGGTGAAGAGTGGCCTGGAACCGGGCGAGCGGGTGGTGGTGGAAGGGATCCAGAAGGTGCGCCCGGGCATGCTGGTGGCACCGAAGGAGACGCTCCTTCCGGGCGCCGGAGCCACCCCGGAAGCGAATGCTGAGGCGAGCCGGAAGCAGGCGTTGCAGGCCGGCGGGGAGACGGCGGATCCAGCCACCACGACCGAACCGAAGCAGGGGAACTGAGCCATGTTCAGTGCCTTCTTCATCGAGCGGCCCAAGTTCGCCTTCGTCATCTCCATCATCATCACCATCGCCGGCCTGATCTCGATGGTGGTGCTGCCGGTGGCCCAGTACCCCGAGCTGACCCCACCCCAGGTGCAGGTCACCGCCAGTTACCCCGGTGCCGATGCCGAGACCATCGCCGATACCGTGGCCGGCCCCATCGAGTCCAAGGTGAACGGGGTGGAGGACATGATCTACATGTCCTCCAACAGCGCCAACGACGGCAGCTACACCCTCACCGTCAGCTTCGCCGTCGGCAGCGACCCAGACATCAACACGGTCAACGTGCAGAACCGGGTGGCCCAGGCCACCGCCATGCTGCCGGAGGAGGTGCGCCGCCAGGGTGTGACCACCACCAAGCAGTCCACCAACATGCTGCTGGTGGTCAACCTGTTCTCCCCCAACGGTACCTACGACACCCTGTTCCTGAACAACTACGCCAACATCAACGTCACCGACTCCCTGGCGCGCATCGATGGTGTCGGCAAGGCCACCATCCTGGGAGTGCAGGACTACAGCATGCGGATCTGGCTGCAACCGGACCGGCTGGCGAGCCTGGGACTGACCACCGACGACGTCACCAACGCGATCCGCGAGCAGAACGTGCAGGTGGCCGCGGGCCAGCTGGGCCAGGAGCCGTCCACCCACAAGTCCCAGTTCCAGTACACCCTGCGCACCCAGGGACGGCTGAGCGACCCGGAGCAGTTCGGCAACATCATCGTGCGGGTGGGGGAGAACGCCTCCACCGTACGCTTGCGCGACGTGGCCCGGATCGAGATGGGCTCCAAGTCCTACGACGCCTTCGGCCTGTTCAACGGCAAGCCGGCGGTGGTGCTGGCCATCTACCAGCTGCCCGGGGCCAACGCCATGGAGGTGGCGGCGGCGGTGAAGGAGGAGATGGAACAGCTCTCCAGGCGCTTCCCCGACGACCTGGAATACGCCGTCGCCTACGACACCACCCGCTTCATCCAGGCCTCCATCGACGAGGTCAAGGAGACCCTGCTGATCGCCATCGCGCTGGTGGTGCTGGTGGTGTTCATCTTCATCCAGGACTGGCGCTCCACCCTGATCCCCAGCATCGCCATTCCGGTCTCCCTGGTGGGCACCTTCGCCGGCATGCTGGCGCTGGGCTATTCCATCAACATGATCACCCTGTTCGGGCTGATCCTGGCCATCGGCATCGTGGTGGACGACGCCATCATCGTGGTGGAGAACACCCAGCGCCACATGGCCGAGGGGCTGTCGCCGAAAGCGGCGGCACGCAAGGCGATGGGTGAGATCTCCGGCGCAGTGATCGCCACCACCCTGGTGCTGCTGGCGGTATTCGTCCCCATGGCCTTCATCCCCGGACTCACCGGCGAGCTCTACCGCCAGTTCGCGGTGACCATCTCCATCGCCGTCGCCATCTCCTCGATCAACGCCCTCACCCTGAGCCCGGCCCTGTGCGCCACCCTGCTCAAGCCGGGCAGCGGTGAATTGAGCCAGAAGGGGTTCTTCGGCCTGTTCAACCGGGTGTTCGACCGCGCCACCCGGGGCTATGTCAAATGGGTGACCGCCCTGCTCGGCCGTCGCACCCTGGTCATGCTGATGTTCGCCGGCTTCGTCGGCCTCACCCTGGTGCTGTTCCAGCGTCTGCCGGGCGGATTCGTTCCCTCCGAGGACCAGGCCGCCTTCATGATCGATATCCAGCTGCCGGACGGGGCGGCCCTGCAGCGCACCACCGCGGTGGTGAAAGAGGTGGAGAAGATCGTGGGGGAACAGGAGGGCGTGCAGGACGTGATCTCGGTGGTGGGCTACAGCATCCTCAAACACGGCATCGCCTCCAATGGCGCCCTTACCATCGTGGTGCTGAAGGACTGGTCCGAGCGCACTGGCCCGGAGCTTCAGGAGGCGGTGATCGTCGAGGCCCTGAGAGGCAGATTGAACGCCATCGCCTCCGCCACCGCCTTCCCCTTCCAGCTGGCACCCATCCCCGGCCTGGGCAACACCGGCGGTTTCGAGTTCGTGCTCCAGTCCACCGCCGGTGACACCCCGGCCAACATGGCGTCGGTGCTCGGTGGCCTGGCCATCGCCGCCAACCAGGCGCCGGAACTGAATTCGGTGTTCAGCACCTTCAAGGCCTCGGTACCCCAGATCTACCTGGACATCGACCGGGAACGGGCGAAGATCATGGGCATCCCCCTGAGCTCGATCTTCAACACCCTCGCCAGCGAGACCGGCAAGAACTACATCAACGACTTCAACAAGTTCGGCAAGACCTACCAGGTACTGGCCCAGGCCGATGCGGAGTTCCGCGAGAACAAGGAGGACATCTACAACCTCTTCGTCCGCAACGACGAGGGCGACATGGTGCCCCTGCGCACCCTGATGCAGACCCGCTCGCTGCTCGGTCCCGACATGATCACCCGCTACAACATCTACCGCGCCATCATCGTCAACGGCTCGCCGGCCGCCGGCTACAGCTCCGGTCAGGCCATCGCCGCCATGGAGCGGGTGGCCGACGCATCGCTGCCCCCCGGCTATATCTATGAATGGACCGGCCAGGCCTACCAGGAGATCCTGGCCGGCAACAAGGCGCCCATCGTCTTCGGCATGGCACTGGTGTTCGTGTTCCTGTTCCTGGTGGCCCAGTACGAGAGCTGGTCGATCCCGATCTCGGTCCTGCTCTCGGTTCCCTTCGCCATCTTTGGTGCCGCCGCAGCCCAGAGCCTGGCAGGACTGCAGAACGACGTCTACATGCAGGTGGGTATCGTGTTGCTGATGGGACTGGCGACCAAGAACGCCATCCTGATCGTGGAATTCGCCAAGGAGCGGCGGGAGGAGGGGATGGACATCCTGGAGGCGGCGATCACCGCCGCCCGGTTGCGCTTCCGGGCGGTACTGATGACCGCCTTCTCCTTCATCCTCGGCGTCATCCCGCTGGTGGTCGCCATGGGTGCCGGCGCCGCCAGCCGCCGCTCCCTCGGTACCGCCGTGTTCGGCGGCATGGTCGCCGCCACCCTGATGGTGCCACTGCTGGTGCCGCTGTTCTTCGCCGTGATCCAGTCGATCCGCGAACGGGTCAAGGGGACGCCGGAGGGGCAGACACAAGCCAAGTAAGGCCATCTCCCGCCGGGGAGGGCGCACCCGCGTGGCGCATCGTTCCCCGCTGCCCGGCGCGTTGCCTCAGCGGGCGGGACGGTAGCGCACCAGCGACGGCAGCTCCCCGGTCAGCCCCATGGCACGGCGTACCAGCAGCCCCTTGAACGGGCCGGAGGCATCGGCCAGGCGCAGGCCCAGGTTGCGCAGCAGGCGCAGGGGCGGCAGCTCGTTGCTGAACAGGCGCTTGAACAGGTCCATCAGGGCCAGCATCTCCATGTCGGCGCTGCGCCGGGCCCGTTCGTAGCGGCGCAGGGTGTTCAGGCTGCCCAGGGGGCGGCCGGCCTGCCGTGCCGCGGTCAGCACGTCGATCAGTTCGGCGGCATCGAGGAAGCCCAGGTTGACCCCCTGCCCCGCCAGCGGATGGATGCCGTGGGCGGCATCCCCGACCAGCGCCAGCCCCGGCTTCACGTAGCGGTCGGCATTGCGCAGGCGCAGCGGAAACACAGCCCGGGGGCCGACCCTGCGGATCCGGCCCAGCACCCGCTCGCTGGCCCCGGTCAGGGCAGCGCAGAAGCCATCGTCGTCCAGTGCCATCAGCCGCTCCGCCTGCTCCGGCGAGGTGGACCAGACGATGGAGCAGCGGCCGTCGTCGATGGGCAGCAGGGCCAGGGGACCGGTCGGCATGAAACGCTGCCGGGCCGTCTCGCCGTGATGCCGCTCCGGCCAGATGGTGGCGACGATGGCGTGCTGATCGTAGGCCCAGCCGCTGGACTCGATTCCGGCCATCCGGCGCAGGGGCGAGTCGGCCCCCTCGGCGCCCACCACCAGCTCCGCGTCGACACGGGCGCCACTCTCCAGCTCCAGCACCGGATGGGCATCCCCGGGCCGCAGGGCGCTGACTGCATCCGGGCAGAGGAACTCCACCTCGCCATCGGCCTCGATCTGCTCCCACAGGGCGAGACGGGTGACCCGGTTCTCGACGATATGCCCCAGGTCCGGCTCGCCGATGTCGGCGGCATCGAAACGGATACGGCCGCTGCCAGTGGCATCCCACACCTCCATCGCCCGGTAGGGGCTGACGCGGCGGGCGACCATGC
The DNA here is from genome assembly GCA_011051715.1 of Sedimenticola thiotaurini. GTDB lineage: Bacteria > Pseudomonadota > Gammaproteobacteria > Chromatiales > Chromatiaceae > HyVt-443. The sequence goes on from DRKP01000096.1 coordinate 23,672, forward strand.
GCGGCCAGGCATCCAGGTTCTGCAGCAGCCGCTGGGAGGCGCGGGTCAGGGCGGAGACCCGCAGGTCCACCTCGTCCGCCGGCCATTCCCGCTGCGGTGCCCGGCGCTCCACCAGCGCCACCCGGAAGCCACGCCGGGCCAGGCCGGCCGCCAGCGCGGCGCCGACCATGCCGCCGCCGACGACGGCCACCTGGCAAGTGATGGATGGGTTCGGTTCAGTCATGCAGGGGCAGTCCCCGGGACAGGCGCGGCAGCCGGCCGTTGACGCCCATGAACTGGCGCGTCAGCAGCTCCTTGGCCGGCGGCAGCAGGTCCAGGGCCACCAGCCCCAGGTTGCGCGCCAGCCGCACCGGCAGCAGCGGATTGGTGAACAGGCGTACCAGGCCGTCGGTCATCAGAGCCACCGCCTGCTGGTCGCGGCGGCGCCAGCGGGCATAGCGTTCCAGCACCTGGGGAGAGCCGATGTCGGCGCCGGCGTGGAAGGCGTCGCTGACCACCTCCGCCAGCACCGCCACATCGCGGATCCCCAGGTTGAAGCCCTGGCCGGTGATGGGATGGACGGCATGGGCGGCGTTGCCGATCAGGGCCACCCGCGGGCGCACGTGCTCCTTCGCCTGCAGCAGCTTGAGCGGATAGCTGGAGCGCTTCCCCGCCCGGCGGAAGCGGCCGAGGCGGTTGCCGAAACGCTCCTGCACCCGCGCCAGGAAGGCGTCGTCGTCCAGCTCCAGCACCTGCTCCACCGCGCCATCGTCCAGGGTCCAGACCAACCCGTAACGGCCACCGGTCAGCGGCAGCATCGCCATCGGCCCCTGGTCGGTGAAGCGCTCGTAGGCGGTGCCATTGGGCTCGACGCCGGGCGTCAGGTTGCTGATCACCGCCGTCTGGCCGTAGCCCCACTCCCGCACCCGGATGCCCAGCCCCTCGCGGATCGCGGAACGGCCACCGTCCGCCGCCACCAGCAGGGGGGCGGTCAGCTGCAGTGACCCATCGTCCCGCCCGATCCAGACCCGGGCGCCGGCGTCGTCGATCCGGAAACGCTCCAGGGTGGCGGGGCAGAACAGGTCGACCCCGTCGACCTGCTCCAGACCCTGCAGCAGGCAACGGCCCATGTCGTGAGCGGTGGCGACATAGCCCAGTGCCTCGACCTGGAGCTCGTCGGCGTGCAGCCGGGTGCACCCGAAGTGCCCCCGGTCGGAGACGTGGATGTGACGGATCGGCTCGGCGTGGCCGGCCAGCACAGGCCAGACGCCGATGGCGTCGAGGATCAGGCGGGTGCCCCAGGCCAGGGCGATGGCCCGATCGTCGTAACTGGGCTGGCGACCCGACTCCAGCGACCACGCCTCCACCACCGCCACACGCAACCCGCTGCCGGCCAGGGCCCGCGCCAGGCTGGCGCCGACCATGCCGCCGCCGGCGACGATGATGTCATAGGGGGTGCTCATTTCGGGATTCGACACCTTTGTTTCGAAAGGGCCGGGGGCCGGGGGCCGAGGGCCGGATCACTGTTCTATTCTACACCCAGGGAGCCGGTGGATAACCAATCGTCGTGGCGTATACCCGAAACCAGTCGATCCGGCATCCTGGATTCCGGCCGGCGCCGGAAGTGACAATAGTGACGGAGAAGCAATTTCCCTCTCGCAAAGGCGCAGAGGACGCGAAGATCACAAAGGATCTCGATGCGCAATGGCCAATGCGATCGATGGGTGAACAAACCGCTCGGCGTTCTTTGCGGCCTTGGCGCCTTGGCGAGAGAGACAATCCCCCCGCGCAAAGGCGCAGAGGAGATGAAGCGCCAGTGAACATCCCGTCATCCCGGCGGAGGCCGGGATCCATTTGGTGATGGGCCTGGATTCCGGCCTCCGCCGGAATGACGAAGGAAGGCCTGGCCGGGAATGACGAAGGGAGGCCTGGCCGGGTGCCTTCGATGGCCCCACACGACACGGCCGCCCTCCACCCCCCGACCCGATGAAGCAACGGAGCAGCGGACATCGGGCAACACCCGCCCTCCTCTGCCCTCGGTCCTAGGTCCTAGGTCCTAGGTCCTAGGTCCTAGGTCCTAGGTCCTAGAGCCTAGAGCCTAGGTTATCCACCCCCTTCCCTGACTCATCACTTCCCCCGCTCCATCAGCGCCTCGATCTCCGCCACCGTCTTCGGCGCATCCTTGCTGAGGATGTCATGGCCATCCCTGGTCACCACCACGTCGTCCTCGATGCGGATACCGATGTTCCACCACTTCTTCGCCACCCCCTTGCTGCCGGCGGGAATGTACAGACCAGGCTCCACGGTGAGCACCATGCCCGGCTCCAGCAGGCGCCAGGCGCCGTCGATCTTGTAGTCGCCGACGTCGTGCACGTCCATGCCGAGCCAGTGGCCGGTGCGGTGCATGTAGAAGCGCTTGTAGGCCTCGCGCCGGATCAGCGACGACACCTGTCCCCTGAGGATCCCCAGCTCCACCAGCCCCCTGGTGATCACCCGCACCGCCGCCTTGTGCGGGTCGTCCCAGTGGTTGCCCGGCTGCACCTTGGCGATGGCCGCGAGCTGGGCCTTCAGCACCAGCTCGTAGAGGGCCCGCTGGGATGGCGAGAAGCGGCCGTTGACCGGATAGGTGCGGGTGATGTCGGAGGCGTACCACTCCAGCTCGCAGCCGGCATCCACCAGCACCAGGTCGCCGTCGCGCAGCTCGTCGCCATTGTCCACGTAGTGCAGGACACAGCCATTGGCGCCGCCACCCACGATCGGCCGGTAGGCCTGGTAGCGGGCGCCGGCGCTGACGCAGGCATAGACGAACTCCGCCTCCAGCCGCCACTCCGCCAGGCCGGGCCGGCACAGCTGCATCAGGCGACGGTGGGCACGGGCGGAGATGCGTGCGGCCTGGCGCATGGTCTTGATCTCGGAGCGGCTCTTGTACAACCGCATGTCGTGCAGATAGTGGTCCAGGGCGACGAACTCCAGCGGCCCCTGCACCCCGGCGCGGGCGCGGGTGCGCACCTGACCGATCCATTCCGACATGCGCCGGTCCAGGTCCGGGTTGCAGCCCATGGCATAGAACACCCGTTCGCACTGCTCCAGCATGCGCGGCAGGATGTCGTCGAGATCGCCGATGGGGAAGGAGTCGTCGGCACCGTACTCCTCCTTCGCCCCCTCCTGGCCGGCACGCGCGCCCTCCCACATCTCCTTCTCCGGGTCCCGCTCGCGGCAGAACAGGACGTACTCGGCGTGGCGCCGGCCCGGGATCAACACCGCCACCGCCTCGGGTTCGGGGAAGCCGGTGAGATAGAAGAAGTCGCTGTCCGGACGGTAGGGATACTCGGCGTCACGGTTGCGGTGGGCCACCGGCGCGGAAGGGAGGATGGCGATACTTCCCGGCCCCATCATCCGGGCCAGCTGGCGGCGCCGGCGCGCGAACTCGGCCCGGGTCATGAGCGGGCGGTCTCGTCGTGGACCAGGTCATCGTAGACCATCATCGCGGCGACCCAGAGGAACTCGGTCACCTGCATCAGGTCGTCCTCGTCCTCCTCGTCGCCATCGCTCAGGCCCTCGGTCTCCATGCGGGTGATGTCGCTGAAGTCCTGCAGCGCCTCACGGGTGTGCTCCGACAACTCGCGCTCGGGCGATATCCCGGCCAGGCCGATGCCGTAGAGAAAACCCTGGCTCCAGTCACGTACCGCCTCTGCCCGTTCCCGGATCGGCCGTTCGTCGTCCGGCAGCAGGGGCTGGAAGCCAAGCCCAGGCCCCTCGATCGCCTCCCGCGTCTCGCCATGCAGCAGGCTCAGCAGCCGGCGGCACTCCGTCACCAGCTCGTCGTCTTCGTCGCTGCCCTCGAACAGTTCGGCGAACCACAGCTCCAGGGCATCCTGCCGGCCGGCACACAACAGGCCGCAGAGGACACCATGGACCTCGGACGCGCTTGGCTCCAGATCGGCGGAGGCAAGTTGCCGCGCCACCCGTTCGTGCTCTATCTCCCCATACAGCATTTCGCCCTCCGTCACGACGGGGTCTCGATCAGGCCGCCGGGAACCCGCTTCCTCCCTGTAGGGGTCCCGGCATGGCGGTTCGACCCAACGCCCAAAGGGCATGCATCATAGCATGGGGGCGGCGACCGTTGACCCTGTCCATGGCTCACTCTATATTGGCCGGCATGAGCAGTGAAGACAGGAACAGACGGACGGAACAGGACCTGGAGCAGCTGGAGGGCCGGCTCGACGAGCTGATCGGCGCCTTGCAGCAGCTCCGGGAGGAGAACCGGCTGCTGCGTTCCCGCGAAGAGGAGCTGGTCGCCGAACGCGCCGGCCTGATCGAGAAGACGGAGCTGGCCAGAAACCGCGTCGAATCCATGATCATGCGCCTGAAGTCCATGGAAACCAATCTGTGAGCGACAGCAGAAGCATACCGGTGCAGGTCAGGATCCTGGATCGGGAGTACCGCGTCGCCTGCCAGCCCGGGGAAGAGGAGGCGCTGCTCGCATCCGCCCGCTTCCTGGACCAGAAGATGCGGGAGATCAAGTCCAGCGGCAAGGTGATCGGCAACGACCGCATCGCGGTGATGGTGGCGCTCAATCTGGCCCACGAACTGCTGGAACAGCGGTCGAAGCACGACGACGGGGAGGAGCGGGTCGGACGGCGCATCCAGGCACTGCGGGAAAAGGTCGAGGTTGCTCTGCATCAAACGAATCAACTGGAACTTTGAGGCGTTTGGCGTTAGCCTAGTTTCAAAGGCGTCCCCTGCGGTGCTCGTCAGCAGGTCGGGTATTTTCTTGAGCCTAATTCATACCCTGGGGGTATAAAGCCGGTGCCGGTGTGCATGTCCGCCTTCGAGCGGAAAGCCTGAAGGCACCCCTGTTATCCCCACTTGAACCTGCCGGTTCAAGAACGATGACCAGCGACGGCACAGGCGGAGGACGCCTCCTTTCATTCCCATGTCCGACTCCGTCCCCGAGCTCCGACGTTCCCTGCGCCGGCGCCGGCGTGCCATCCCGGAGCCGGTACGACGCGACCACGCCCTTCAGGCGGCCGCCAACTTCCGCTGCTCTCCGCTGTTCCTGCGCTATCGGCGGATCGGCCTGTACCTCGCCAACGACGGGGAACTGGACCCCGGGCCGCTCGCGGACGCCGCATTCGACAGCGGCAAGCGGCTCTATCTGCCGGTCCTGCGCCCCCTGGCGCGGCCTTCCCTCTGGTTCAGCGAATACCTGCCCGACGGCAGACTGCTGCGCAACCGCTACGGCATCCCGGAGCCGGACATCCGCGCCCATCCACCGCTGCCTCCCTGGGGACTCGACCTGCTGCTGTTGCCGCTGGTCGGATTCGACGATGCCGGGCGGCGGCTGGGCATGGGCGGCGGCTTCTATGACCGTACCCTCGCCTACCTGCGCCATCGCCGTCACTGGCGCCGGCCATTGCTGATCGGCCTGGCCCACGAATGCCAGCGCGTCGACCGTCTCCCCGACCGGCCCTGGGACGTCCCGTTGAACGGCATCCTCACGGAATCCCGGCTGCAGATGTTCCGGGCCTCCGGCTGATCCGCCATCATTCCTGCAAACCAACTCAGTCATTCCGGTGAACCAACCGCCCCTTCCGGAATAGCAGCCGGCCACTCGGGTAAACCGGTTCTTCATACTGGTGAACCATCACGCCATACCGGTGAACCACCCCCACCATTCCTATGAATCACACCGTCATTCCGGCGCAGGCCGTAATCCAGAGGACTCCCCACCTGAATCCCAACCTTCACCGGGATGACGAAGAGAGACCTGTTCCGGCAATTCCACTCACCTTTGCCGGCGACTGGTTTTTTCAAGCACCTTTATTATACTCGTAACAGGGTTATTCGATCGGGGATGGAGGGCGTCTGGATGGCTGTCAAGAGAGCGAAGAAGAGCATCAGCAAGAAAGGGGTTGCAGGTCGCGGGAAGGTTGCCGCGAAGAAAAAGGCCACATCGAAGAAGAAGGTGGCGAAGAAGACCGTAAAGAAGAAGGCTGCTCCGAAGAAGAAGGTGGTAAAGAAGACCGTAAAGAAAAAGGCCGCACCAAAGAAGAAGGTGGCAAAGAAGACCGTAAAGAAAAAGGCCGCACCAAAGAAGAAGGTGGTAAAGAAGACCGTAAAGAAAAAGGCCGCACCAAAGAAGAAGGTGGTAAAGAAGACCGTAAAGAAAAAGGCCGCACCGAAGAAGAAGGCGGCGAAGAAGAGCGTGAAGAAAAAGGCCGCGCCGAAAAAGAAGGCGGCGAAGAAGAGCGTGAAGAAAAAGGCCGCGCCGAAAAAGAAGGCGGCGAAGAAGAGCGTAAAGAAAAAGGCCGCGCCGGGAAGGAAGGTGACACCACGCAAGAAACGGTCACTGAAGTAGCCGGTCCAGCCGGCCACCGGGCGTTTTCGATCCGGTGGCCGTTCTGCCAATATCCTCCCTGGGAACGACCGGTTCCTGTCACCCGTTCTCTTTCAACTCGCATTCACCACCGCAGGCGAACATCCGGTAGGCCGGATTCTCCGTCTCCTCTTCCCAGGGATAACCCAGTTCCTTGAGGAAACGCCTGAACTCGGATTTCTCCCTGGGGTCGATCTGGATCCCCATCAGTACCCGACCGTAGGCCGCTCCATGGTTGCGGTAATGAAACAGGCTGATGTTCCAGCGCTTGCCCATCGCCGACAGGAAGGCCACCAGAGCCCCCGGTCGTTCCGGAAACTGGAAGCGGATCAGGTTCTCGTTCTCCACCCCCGGCGCATGGCCACCGACCATGTAGCGGATGTGCAGCTTGGCGATCTCGTTGTCGGTGAGATCCACCACCGGATAGCCCTTCTCCTCCAGCGCCCGGATCAGCATCTCCCGTTCGCTGTCCCCCTCGTTGAGCTCGACACCGGCAAACACGTGGGCCTTGCGACTGTCGGCGTAGCGGTAGTTGAACTCGGTGATACTGCGCCGCCCCAGTACGCGGCAGAAACGCAGGAAACTGCCGGGCTCCTCTGGAATCTGCACCGCCAGCAGGGCCTCCCGGCGTTCCCCGAGCTCCGCCCGTTCGGCGACGTGGCGCAGACGATCGAAGTTGATGTTGGCGCCACTCTCGATGGCGACCAGGCTCTGACCGGCAACGCCTTCCCGGGATACATATTTCTTCATCCCCGCCACCGACAGGGCCCCCGCCGGTTCCGCGGTGGTGCGGGTGTCATCGAAGATGTCCTTGATGGCGGCGCAGATCTCGTCGGTGCTGACCAGGATCACCTCGTCCACCACCTGCTTGGCGACCCGGAAGGTCTCCCTGCCGATCTGACGCACGGCGACGCCATCGGCGAAGATGCCCACCTGTTTCAGGGTCACCCGGCGATCCGCCTCCAGCGCGCGGTACAGTGTGGGTGCGTCCTCGGGCTCGACGCCGATCATCCGCACCTGGGGAAATACGTACTTTACGTAGGCGGCAATGCCGGCAATCAGGCCGCCGCCACCGACCGGCACGAAGATGGCATCCGGCGGCCCCGGATGCTGCCGCAGGATCTCCATGCCGATGGTCCCCTGGCCGGCGATCACCTCCGGGTCGTCGAACGGGTGAATGAAGGTGAGTCCCTTCTCCTCCGCCAGCTCGCGCGAATGGGCATAGGCCTCGTCGTAGGAGTCGCCGAACAGGACCGCCCGGGCGCCGAGGCTGCGCACCGCCTCCACCTTGATCAGCGGGGTGGTCTTCGGCATCACGATCAGCGCCTTGATACCGAGGCGATGGGCGGAGAGGGCCACGCCCTGGGCATGGTTGCCGGCAGAGGCCGCGATCACACCGCGCTCACGCTCCTGGTCGGAGAGGCTGCGGATCCGGTTGTAGGCGCCGCGCAGTTTGAACGAGAACACCGGCTGCAGGTCCTCCCGTTTCAGCCAGACCCGGTTGTCGAGCCGGCGCGACAGACGGGACGCCTCGACCAATGGCGTCTCCCGCGCCACGTCGTAGACCTGGGCACGGAGAATTCTCTCGATATAGGAGTGGGGCATGATGATCCTGCGATTGTATCCCGAATGACATCTCAACCCTGCAACGTTATCATAATTTGCCTATTTCCATTCGGTTCACCGCAGAGCCACAGAGAGCACAGAGGTACCAACACGGCCACTGGAGTATCTGCCGGGCGCTCACCAACCTGGATGAACCCTCCCGTATCCCGTCGGCCCCAGCTCCAATCGTCGCCGGCGATGGAAACGCCGTGTTCGCCGGGGCCCCGTGGTGATCCATCCAATTTCAGCCAAGGCAACAGCAGGAGACGAGCATGAATCAGGACGACCTGAAGCGGATGGCGGCGGAAGCGGCCATGGAGTACATCGACGGCGGCATCATCGGGGTTGGCACCGGTTCCACGGTCAACCACTTCATCGATCTGCTGGCCGATGTGAAGGGACGCATCGACGGCACCGTCTCCAGCTCCGAGGCCTCCAGCGAGCGTCTCAAGGCCCACGGCATCCCGGTGCTCGACCTCAACGCCACCGGTGAACTCGAGGTCTATGTGGACGGTGCCGACGAGTCCAACCGCCACCTGCACCTGATCAAGGGCGGCGGCGGCGCACTGACGCGGGAGAAGATCGTCGCCGGGGCCAGCCGCAAGTTCGTCTGCATCGCCGACGAGAGCAAGCTGGTGGACGTGCTCGGCACCTTTCCCCTGCCGATCGAGGTGATTCCCATGGCCCGCAGCCACGTGGCCCGGCAACTGGTGAAGCTGGGCGGCACGCCGGTCTGGCGCGAGGGCTTCGTCACCGACAACGGCAACATCATCCTGGACGTGCACAACCTGCGGATCATGGAGCCGACGGAACTGGAGCAGCAGATCAACAACATCGCCGGCGTGGTCACCACCGGCATCTTCGCCCTCAGGCCGGCGGACGTGCTGATCCTTGGCAGCGAGGATGGGGTCAAGACGATCAAGTGAGGACAGGGCCGAGGAACTACAGGGCCGAGGGCAGAGGGACTACGGGGTAGAGGGCCGACACCGTCCCCTTCCGTCATTCCGGCGCAGGCCGGAATCCGGCGAACGTTCCCTTTGGATCCCGGCCTGCGCCGGGATGACGTGGTGTTCGGATGTCTCTAGAAAAAGCCTTTCAGCTACGGAATATGGCCCCTCGGCCCTGTAGTTCCTCTGCTCTGTAGTTCCTCTGCCCTCGGCCCTAACAACCTCACATCCCCAAATACGCCTTCTGTACCTCCGGATTGCTCAGCAGCCTGTCGGCGGTGTCGGTGAGGGTGATACGGCCGTTTTCGATCACATAGCCGCGGTGGGCGATGCGCAGGGCCTGGTTGGCGTTCTGCTCCACCAGGAAGATGGTGGTGTCCTGTTCCTGGTTGATCTTCCGGATGATCTCGAAGATCTGGCGGATGATCAGCGGCGCCAGTCCCATGGAGGGCTCGTCCAGCAGCAGCAGCTGGGGCCGTGCCATCAGCGCCCGCGACATCGCCAGCATCTGCTGCTCGCCACCACTGAGGGTGCCGCCCGGCTGGTGGCGCCGCTCCTCCAGGATCGGGAACAGGGAGAAGACGTAGTCCAGGTCGCGCCTGATCTCCGCCTTGTCGGTGCGCAGGAAGGCGCCCAGGTCCAGGTTCTCCTGCACCGTCAGTTGGGGGAAGATGTGCCGCCCTTCGGGCACCTGGCAGATGCCCAGCGAGACGATCCGGTTGGGGATCAGGCCATGGATCGGCTCCCCGCGAAAGCGGATCTCCCCCGCCTGGGGTGGAACGACGCCGCAGATCGACATCAGGGTGGTGCTCTTGCCGGCACCGTTGGCGCCGATCAGGGTGATGATCTCGCCGCTGCGGATCTCCAGACTGATCCCCTTCAGGGCCTGGATGTTTCCGTAATAGGTATGGACCCCGTTCAGCTCAAGCATCGATATCCTCGCCCAGGTAGGCCTTGATCACCGCCGGGTTGGCACTGATCTCCTGCGGGGTTCCCTGGGCGATCCTGCGCCCGTAGTCCATCACGAAGATACGGTCGGAGAGGCTCATCACCAGCTTCATGTCGTGCTCAATCAGCAGGATCGAATGACCCTCGTCGCGGATGCGCTTGATCAGCTCGTCCAGCTCCCGGGTCTCCTGGGGGTTCATGCCGGCGGCGGGCTCGTCCAGCAGCAGCAGGATCGGCTCGGTGGCCAGGGCGCGGGCGATCTCCAGCCGGCGCTGGGCGCCGTAGGGGAGGTTCTTGGCGAACTCGTTGACCGCGTCGGCCAGCCCCACCTTCTCCAGGATGGCGTAGCTCTTCTCCACCGTCTCCCGCTCCTCCAGCCGGGTGGCGCGGGTGCGGAAGATGGCGCCGGCGATATAGGAGCGGGTGCGACAGTGGCGGCCGATCATCACGTTCTCCAGCACCGTCATGTTGGAGAACAGGCGGATGTTCTGGAAGGTGCGGGCCATCCCCTTCTCCGCCACCTTGTTCGGCTTCATGCCGTTGAGACGGATCGGACTCCGGCCTGGCGGATTGAGGAAGACGTCGCCACCGGTGGGGTTGTAGATGCCGGTGACGCAGTTGAAGAAGGTGGTCTTGCCGGCCCCGTTGGGGCCGATCAGGGCGACGATCTCACCCTGGTTCACCTCCAGGTCGAGCTGGTCCATGGCGCGGATGCCGCCGAAGTCCATGGACAGGTTGTCGACCTGCAGGATCGGCCGCTCACTCATGGTCCGCCTCCGCCGGCTTCTTCTCGAAGCGGTAGGTGCGCCGCACGTTGGCGATCAATCCCTGGGGGCGGAAGATCATCATGGTCACCAGCACGGCGCCGAAGGCGAGCATGCGGTAGTCGGAGAGGGCGCGCAGGTACTCCGGCAGCAGGATCAGCACCATGGCGGCGATGATGACGCCGACGATGGAGCCCATCCCTCCCAGCACCACGATGCAGAGGATGATCGCCGACTCCAGGAAGGTGAAGCTGGCGGGGTTGATGAAGGTGGTCTTGGCGGCGAATATGACACCCACCAGCCCGGCCCAGGTGGCACCCAGGGCAAAGGCGGTCAACTTGGTCTTGGTCTTGTCGATGCCCATCGCCTGGCACGCGATCTCGTCCTCGCGCAGGGCGATCCAGGCTCGGCCGATGCGCGAGTCCTGCAACCGGTTGACCACGAAGATGGTGATGATCACCATCGCGATCATCAGGTAGTAGAGATAGAGAATGGCGTTGTCCAGCGACAGCTCGATGCCGAAGAAGCCGGGCCGCGGGATGTTGGCAATGCCGCTGGGCCCGCGGGAGAACTCGTTCCAGTTCTCCAGGATCAGGCGGATGATCTCGCCGAAACCGAGGGTGACGATGGCCAGGTAGTCACCACGCAGGCGCAGCACCGGGAATCCCAGGGCCACGCCAAAGGCCGCCGCCAGCAGGGCACCGATGGGCAGCACGGTCCAGAAACCAAGCCCGAAGTGCAGATTGAGCAGGGCATAGGTGTAGGCCCCGACGGCATAGAAGGCAACGTATCCCAGGTCCAGCAGGCCGGCCAGTCCAACCACAATGTTCAGGCCCAGACCCAGCATCACGTACATCAGGGCGGTGATCATGATGTTGGTCTGGTAGGTGGAAAAGATGAATGGGAAGGCGGTGGCGAACAGCAGCGCCGCCCCGGCCAGGGGATAGAGATAACGCGGTTCGTGCAGCACCAGCTGCAGCAGCGGTTGCCGCGCCGGCTGGCAGTTGGCCGACTGGCGCTCCCGCCGCCGGTCGCGCTGGGCGTACCAGGCCCGCACCAGCAGGGAGATCACGAAGCTGCCGATGGCGACGAACACCAGGTTGTCCCAGCGCCACACCACGGTGCGCTCGATCGGGTCTGCCCTGATCACCATGATGGGAAAGGTGAGGAAGGCGAACCAGAGCGAGACGCCGAGGGATCTCTTCAGTTCCTGGAACGAGAACATGGTCTGTCAGCTTCCCCCTCTGGTGCCGGTGCCCCCGGCAGCGACACCGGTCGGGCGGGAATTGCGGGTGTTTCCGGGATGCTCGCCGGCTCGAAGGCCAATCCGGCGAAATTGCAGATACCCACCATGATCACACCTTCTGGATCTCGGCCTTGCCGAGCAGCCCCGAGGGCTTGAAGATCAGGATCAGCACCAGCAGCGAGAAGGCGAACACATCCTCGTAATCACTGGAGACGTATCCCGTGGCGAAGCTCTCGGTCAACCCCAGCACGAAACCGCCGAGCACGGCCCCGGGGATGGAGCCGATGCCGCCGAGCACGGCGGCGGTGAACGCCTTGATACCGGCGATGAAACCAATATAGAAGTTGATCTGGCCGATGTGGGAGGCGATCAGCATGCCGCCGATGGCGGCCAGGGCGGAGCCAATGACGAATGTCGTGGAGATGACCCGGTTGACGTCGATCCCCACCAGCATCGCCATGGTGCGGTCCTGGGAGGTGGCCCGCATCGCCTTGCCAATGCGGGTGTACTTGATCAGCAGGGTGAGGCCGATCATCACCACGGCGGTGGTGACCAGGATCACCATGTCGGAGGAGCCGATGAAGGAGGCGTAGGGCTCCATGAAATCGAACTCCGGGATCAGCTCGGGAAACGGCTGGAAGTCGGAGGTCTGGGCCAGCAGCACGTAGTTCTGCAGGAAGATGGACATGCCGATGGCGCTGATCAGCGGCGACAGCCGCGGCGCGTGGCGCAGCGGCCGGTAGGCGATCTTCTCGATGGTATAGCCGTAGGAGGCCGACCAGACCGCCGCCGCCAGCCCGGCCAGTACCACGATGGCGAGCAGCGGAAAGCCGTAGATCGAGAGAACGGTGGCGACGATGAAGGCGGTGAACGCCCCGATCATGTAGATCTCGCCGTGGGCGAAGTTGATCAGGCCGATGATGCCGTACACCATGGTGTAACCGAGCGCGATCAGGGCGTAGATCGAGCCGCGGGTGAGGCCGCCGAAGAACAGTTCGATGAAGTAGTCCATGAGATCAGGGCCGAGGAACTACAGGACCGAGGGCCAAGGAGCGGTATTTCATGGGAGGGAAGGCTGTCTTAAGGCCATCGGCACAACCCATCCTGTAGAACAGGAATCCTTTTGTCATGCTCGCATCACCTGGAATACCCAAACGCAAGAAAGCCCAGGCTGGAGGTCGAGGGGTGAAACCCTCCCCCCGATCCCGGCCCAGTAGTTCCTCGGCCCCCGGCCCTGTTGTTACTTGACTTCGACGTACTTGCCGTCCTTCACCTGGTACATGGCAAAGCCGACGCCGACGGCGTCACCCTTGTCGTCGAAGTGGATCTTGCCCACTGGGGTGTCCACGTCGTTGGTCTGCAGCGCCTTCTTGACCGCCGCCATGTCGGTGGAGTTGGCCTTGTCGATGGCGTTCAGCAGGGCCAGGGCCGCGGCATAGGCGTTCTCGTAGAAGGCGCCCGGATCGGTGCCGTACACCTTCTTGTGCTGGGCCACCGCCGCCTTCGACAGCGGATTCTGGGAAGTGTCCTTGGGGCCGGTGGCGTAGACACCCTCGGCATACTTGCCGGCCACCTTGATGAAGGTATCGTCCTTCACGCCGTCGTCGGAGATGAAATAGGTCTTCATCCGCTTCTTGCGCATCTGGGTGACGATCTTGGAGGCCTCGGGATGGTAGCCACCGAAGATGACGGCATCGGCGCCGGAGCGCTTGATCTTCTGCACGATGGCGGAGTAGTCCACCGCACCCGGGGTGATCCCCTCGAACAGGACCACCTCTGCCTTGCCGCCGGACTGATCGATGAACTTCTTGGCGAACTCGGCCAGGCCCTTGCCGTAGTCACCCTTGTCATGGATCACGGCGATCTTCTTCACCCCCAGCCGGTTGATGGCGAAATCCACCTCGGTACGGGCCTGGGCGTCGTCGGAGGCGATGGTGCGGAAGAAATTGGGGTAGTCACCACTCTGGGTCAGCGCCGGATTGGTGGCCGAGGGGGACATCACCACCACCCCGGCATTCTTGTAGATGGGCAGGGCCGCCTTGGTGGCACCGGAGCAGATGTGGCCCAGTACCACGTCGACCCCCTCGGAGACCAGCTTGGTGGCGGTATTGGTGGCCACCTCAGGCTTGCAGACGTCGTCCTCCACCAGCAGCTCCACCTTCTTGCCGTCGATGCCGCCCCGGGCGTTGATGTCCTGCACCACCAGCTTGGCGGCGTTGACGCTCGGCAGTCCGTAGGAGGCCAGGTCGCCACTGTGGGCCCCGGCCACACCCAGTTTGATGGTCTCGGCCGCCATGACAGGCGCTGCCAGCACCGCGCTGATGGCGGCGATCAGTACTGTACGACCCAGTTTCGATTTCATTCTTCTCATCCTCATCCGTTGCAGACAATTGGCCCGGCTTGCGATTATATCCATGTTACCGGACGATCCAACAGCAACCGCAGAGCATAGAGAATACAGTGCCATAATGCCAGATATGGAAACCGTTTTTTCAGCAAAGGGGAAGAAGCCCCCCGGTTTCCCGAAGATCATGACCGGCGAGTGAATACCAGTCCTCGGCCCTGTAGCCCCCTGGCCCTTTCTTTCCCCGTTCCCAAATAGAAAACGGGGCCCGAAGGCCCCGTTTCTTCAACTTCGGATCTCCTGGGGGAGATTAGAAGTCGTGACGCAGACCAATGTTCCAGATCTTGCCGTCCTGCAGAGAGGCGATCTGGTTGGCGTTGGTGTTGTCCTGCTGCACACCGGTGGGCTCGCCATACTCGGTGTAGACCCGGGTACGCTTGCTCAGGCTGTACTGGTAGCCGATGGCCCAGTTGTCATCGTCATCGGCACCGTAGTCCAGGTTGCCCCACATGGCCTTGAAGGTGTGCTTGCCCATGTACATCTCACCGGCGAGGGTGTACTCCGACCAGCCGTCGGTGTTCTTGACGCCGGTCAGGTCCAGCCGATCCCAGTCTTCGTACTGGGCGATGACCTTGAACATGCCGAAGTTGTAGCTGCCGCCGATACCCCAGCCCTTCACGTCGCTGTAGGTGACGCCGCCATCATTGGTGGCACCGTCCACGGTGTTGTGGTAACCGATACCAACGCTGATCGGGCCATTGTCGTACTGCGCCGACAGGTTGTAGGCATCGACATTGTTGTTGTTCGGATCACCGGCGTCCATGACCAGAGCAGCCTTGCCGACGAAGCCACCGAAGTTGGGGGTGACATAGGCAACGGCGTTGCCGGTACGGAAGGTACCGACATACTGGTTGTTGAAGGAGCCACCGTTGAAGATGTCAGCCTTGTCGACCGCACCGTAGTAGGGGGTCCACTGACGACCGATGGCCGCGGTACCCCAGCCGCCGGTCAGGCCGGCATAGGCAAGACGGTTGGCCAGGCCACCGGCGGTGGAACCGCCCTCGGCGCTGTTGAAGGCCCACTCGGCCTGGAAGATGGCCTTCAGGCCGTTGCCCAGGTCCTCGGAACCCTTGACACCGATACGGGTGGTCTCGTTGCGCACATCCCAGGTGGAGTCGGCGTTGACGCTCTGGGTGGTGATGGCACCGGTGATCGGATCCCGGAAGACGTTGAGGACATCACCGTCCACATACTGCAGGCTGGTGTGGATGCGGCCGTACAGGGTGGTGTCGGCCGCGGCGGCCAGGGGGGCCACCATGGCGCCGGCGACGGCCAGGGTAATCAGCTTTTTGTTCATTGATGAACTCCCGCTTCTTGAAGTTGATGGAAAAAACAGCGTTGTGCAGGCTGGATAATAGACCTGGAAAAACCTTTTTGCAACAGTTTTGTTAAAAAAAAACCACAGGAATCGATCTTGTTGCCAAAATGATACACTTCTCCCCCCTTTCGGCGGCCAATCGCCACTATTTGTCCTGTTTTCAGCCAATTGCCGGCCCTTTGAAGAAGCCACGGGCGCTTCTCACAGGGGATTTTTTACGAACCGAAGGTGGCCTGCCCGGAACGGAAATCTGAAAGTTGGGGAAAACCCGGGGCGGGAGTGTTGCGGAATAGGTACTTGTTGGGGAGGGCCGAGGAACAACAGGGCCGAGGGCCGAGGTACTATACGATCAGGGAATCAACGTCACAGGTGATTGGCTCGGTGCCTCACCTGGGATATCGCCATGGTTGTCTATCACAATCTCACATGGCCTAGGATGTCGAATCATCCAACCGCTGGTCGACTCGAACCTCTCCACCGTCTCTTTCCACCCGCCACTCCCAGCCCTCGGCCCTGTAGTTCCTCGGCCCTGTAGTTCCTCGGCCCTGTAGTTCCTCGGCCCTGTAGTTCCTCGGCCCTGTAGTTCCTCGGCCCTGTAGTTCCTCGGCCCTGTAGTTCCTCGGCCCTGCAAAGAAAAAGGCCCGCATTGCGGGCCTTTTTCTTTGCATTGGCTGGGATGGTAGGGATCGAACCTACAACCTACGGAGTCAGAGTCCGTCGCTCTGCCAGTTGAGCTACATCCCAATGTCAGGGCCGAGGGCCGAGGAAAAACAGGGCCGATGCTAACTATATGTTAACACCTCCTTTTCCTGTCCCGGTTTCCGGCTTTGTAATTTCTAGGTCCTGTCCTGAATGCTGTTTATCAGGGCAAACAGCATTTTCGAAATCTGCCTTACCTCGTTCGCTTTTTCAAGTGCATCCGCTCTGTCGATGAAGCCGGCTTCGCTGCCAATCAACAACTGGGTCCATGCCTCGGCCGCCGAACCTCTTGCTATCTGGAGGAATCGTACTCGCTCCCTGCTTCCAACCCGCTGATATCCCTCGGCGATGTTCGAGGCAATGGAGAGCGCCGAGCGCCCAAGTTGGTCCTTGAATCCGTGATTGCGGCAGTCGGCCAACAATCCGTAAACATCTACTGAAAGCCGACAGGCACGCCTCCATACCTGCAGGTTCTCCAGAGCATCCATGCTCTCCGCTCCCTGATAAAGGCCAGTCCTCGGCCCTCGGCCCTGTTTTTCCTGGGCCCTGAAACGATAAGCGCAAAGCGCTTATCGTTTCGAGTACTGCGGACGCTTGCGTGCCTTGTGCAGGCCCACCTTCTTACGCTCCACCGCGCGGGCGTCGCGGGTCAGGAAGCCGGCCTTGCGCATGGTGCCGTGCAGGCTCTCGTCATAGCTGGCGAGGGCGCGGGCGATGCCGTGGCGGATGGCGCCGGCCTGGCCGGTGGTACCACCACCCCTGACGGTGACACGGATGTCGACGCTGTCCTTCATCTCGGCGACCTCGGTGGGCTGACGCACCACCATGCGGGCGGTCTCACGGCCGAAATACTCGTCCAGGGGACGGCCGTTGACGATGATGTTGCCGCTGCCGGCGCTGAGGAAGACGCGCGCGCAGGAACTCTTGCGGCGTCCGGTTGCGTAGGTATGAGTCTGTGCCATGGCTGTTTACGATATCCAGAAAATGGGATTGGGTTCAGATGTCCAGAGGCTGCGGCTGCTGGGCGGCGTGCTTGTGCTCGGGGCCGGCGTAGACCTTCAGCTTCTTGAACATGGCGCGCCCGAGGGGATTCTTCGGCAGCATCCCCTTCACCGCGTGCTCGATCACCCGCTCCGGCGCCTTGTCCAGCAACTTCTCCAGGCTGATCGACTTGAGGTTGCCGATGTAGCCGGTGTGGTGATGGTACATCTTGTCCTTCATCTTGTTGCCGGTCACCCGGATCTTCTCGGCATTGACCACCACGATGTAGTCGCCGGTGTCCACGTGCGGCGTGTATTCGGGCTTATGCTTTCCGCGCAGGCGACGCGCAATCTCGCTGGACAGGCGGCCCAGCGTCTTGCCGGTGGCATCGACCAGGTACCAGTCACGGCGGACCTCGGCGGGTTTTGCACTTACAGTAGTCATTTGACTCGCTCCAGCAGCGTCCCGGGAACCGGCCTCGCCCACGGCGATCGGACGCGCCCCGGTCCCCAAATAAAAGCACTCGAAAAAAGAGCGCGAATGTTACCGGATCCGGCACCGCTGCACAAGCCCCTGTTGCACTCCCGCACAACAGCGGCCCTCCTGTGGCGGGAGTCGGCGCAGCCGCACCGCCTTCGCCCCGGCGGGACGCGGATCGCCGTGTTCGGGTCGGTGAATATACCCTATAATTGATCTCCAGCATTCGGGGAGCCCTCCGACGCTCCGTCATCCAGGCACGCCGGTCCCCCGGATTCCGGCAGGCGTCCTGATGACGAAGGGGATGTGCTCGGGCACTCCTTCAGGTACTATCGTGCGCCCCATGGCGCCCAGCGACCACAGGCCCAGCCACCGCCCCGCCCCACCAACCCGCCCGACACCGACGACCACCCACCGTGACCCCTGAAGAGCTCAGCAAAGAGGCGGACCGGTGCGTCAAGTGTGGCCTCTGCCTGCCCCATTGCCCCACCTATATCCTGACCCGGGACGAAGGGGATGCGCCGCGGGGCCGGATCGCCCTGATCCAGGGCTTCGTCGACGGCTCCCTCGACTCACCGCGCCTGATCCGGCACCTGGAGCGCTGCCTCGGCTGCCGCCGCTGTGAGACGGCCTGCCCCTCGGGGGTGCGCTATGGCCGCATCATCGATGCCGCCCGTGCCCTGGGCGCCAGGCCCGGCGGCAGCGGACGCCGGCGGCTGCTGCGGCTGCTGACCCGGCTCCCCTACCACAGGTCGATGCCGCGGCTGTTGCGCTGGTACCGAACGGGGATGGTCCGGGGGCTGATGCGCGGGCTGGTCGGGCAGCGGTTGCGCCGGCTGGACGACATGCTGCCACCGGAGCCACCCGCTCCGGCCCCGAGCGGGGAGACCGGGGCGACGGGCCAGGTCGCCAGGGTCGCCCTGTTCACCGGTTGCGTCGGCCGCATCGCCGACCGGGGCGCCCTGGAGGCGGCAGAGCGGGTCCTCGCCAGCCTCGGCATCACCACCCTGGTCCCCGAGGGCCAGGGGTGCTGCGGCGCCATGCACCAGCACAACGGCTTCCCCGACGACGCCCTGGCGCTGGCCCGTGCCAATGGCCGGGCCTTTGCCGCCCTGGATGTGGACGCGGTGCTCTACCTGGCCAGCGGCTGCGGCACCCAGCTGCAGGCCTATGGATCGATGGCGGTGGAACTGGGCGCACCGCCGCTGGAGATCAGCCGGTATCTGGAGCAGTCCGGCCTGGCCGGCTCCCTGCGCCTGGCCGCCCTGGACGGTACCGTGGCGGTCCACACCCCCTGCACCCTGCGTTACCCGCTCGGCGGGTCCCAATGGCCGCTCCGTCTGTTGCAGCGGATCCCGGGAATCACGCTGAAACCGCTGCCCGACCTGGGGTGCTGCGGCGCGGCGGGCACCCAGGTGCTCACCCAGCCCGGACTGGCGGACCGGCTGCGGGAGACGATCCTGACAAGGATCCTGGAACTCCGCCCCCGCCTGCTGGTCACCAGCAACACCGGCTGTGCCATGCACCTGCGCGCGGGACTGAAGCAGAAGGGCAGCGCCATCGAGGTACTGCATCCGATCGAGGTGATTGAGCGGCAGTTGAAAGGGCCTAGGGGCGAGGGCCGAGGGCCGAGGAAAGACAGGGCCGAGTCGGGGTAGA
>DRKP01000097.1 GCA_011051715.1 Sedimenticola thiotaurini
GGCAAGATCCGCCGCTCCGCGATGCGCGAGCTGTTCGAGACCGGAAACATCGATCAGCGCCAGCGTGCCGTCTGGTGGCAGGTGGTGCGCCTGGCGCTGGCCTCGTTGCGGCCGGGCCTGCGCAGCGCACGCCGGCGCCTGGCCGCTGTCGCCTATGCCGGTTACGCCCACCTGGTGTTCTGGCTGCTGGCGCCCCCCGTATGGCTGCTGACCGTGCTGCTGCCGCGCGCCTCCTGGCGCTGGGCGGTGATGCGCCAGGGTGCCCGGCTGCTGTTCCGCCTCGGCGGCATTCCGCTGTCGGTGGCGGGACTCGAACGACTGCCGCCCGGACGGGCCTGTGTCATCGTCAGCAACCATGCCAGCTACCTGGACGGCGTCCTGCTGGTGGCGGCGCTGCCCCTCCGTTTCGCCTTCGTCGCCAAGGCGGAGCTGCAGCGGAAGCCGATCCCGCGCCTGTTCCTGCAGCGTATCGGCACCCTGTTCGTGGAGCGGTTCGACAAGCAGCGGGGCATCGACGATGCGCGACGCACGACGGCGGTGGTGCGGAGCGGCCGTTCCCTGCTCTATTTCCCCGAGGGCACCTTTACCCGCATGCCGGGCCTGCTGCCGTTTCGCATGGGCGCCTTCGTCGCCGCCGCCGAAGCCGGTGTGCCGGTGGTGCCGGTGACCATTCGCGGCACCCGTTCGCTGCTGCGCGGTGACTCCCGTTTCCCGCGCCGTGGGCACGCCCGGGTGATCATCGGCGAGCCGATCCATCCCGAGGGCAGCGACTGGGGCGCCGCGATGCGCCTGCGCGATGCCGCCCGCGCGGCCATCCTGGAGCATCTGGGAGAGCCGGACCAGGCCTGAGCCACCCATGAAGATCGCCCTGATCCTGTTGCTCGGCATCGCCCTGTTGAACGGCTTCATGTACCTGCGGCAGCCGTCGATGATCTTTTTTCCCTCTGCGGTGCTCGAACAGACGCCGGCGGACTGGGGTCTGGCCTATGAGGACGTGTTCCTGCAGACGCAGGACGGTGTGCGTCTGCACGGCTGGTACATTCCCCGGGAGGGGGCGGATCGAACCCTGCTGTTTTTCCACGGCAACGCCGGCAACATCTCCCACCGCGGCGAGTCGGTGGCGATCTTTCACCGGCTGGGAGTGAACCTGCTTATCATCGACTACCGCGGCTACGGCCGCAGCCAGGGGAGCCCAGGCGAGCAGGGGCTGTACGACGATGCCAGGGCCGCCTGGCACTATCTGACCCGGGAGCGCGGGACCGACCCGGGGAGGATCGTCCTGTTCGGCCGCTCCCTGGGCGGCGCCGTGGCGGCCCGGCTCGCGGCCGAGACCGACCCGGCCGGACTGATCCTGGAGTCCACCTTCAGCTCGGCACGGGACATGGCCACCGAGCTGCTCCCGCTGCTTTCCCGGCTGGTCTGGCTGCGTTACCGCTTCGACACCCTGGCCGCGGTCGGGCAGCGGGAGTGTCCGCTGCTGGTGCTGCACAGCCCGGACGACGAGGTCATTCCGTTCCGGCTGGGGCAGAGGATATTCCAGGCGGCAAGGGAGCCGAAGGCGATGTTCCGCATGCGGGGTGGCCACAACAGCGGCTTCCTCGACAGCCAGCCGGAGTATCAGCAGGCGCTGGCCGGGTTTCTGGAGACGATCCGCGACTGAGAACGGTGGCGGCCGGCTGCTGGGTTATCCCGGAAGAGGCGTGAGCGGAAACGGGCTGGCGGTCGCCCCATTCGTTTGCGGCGAGGGCGCCGCTCCTACCCTACGATTCATGCTGTAGGAGCGCCGCCCCCGGCGCGAAGGGAAGGGGCGGTGAGCTGATCGGGAGTCCTTGCGTCGTTTGGGCACTCCCGGGTGCGTGCAGTTGGAGGGGGCGCACGATCCATCATCTCTCCATATGGATCCGTGCTGGAGTCGCAGGATCTGGCCGTGCCCCGTCCGGTCCCGCACCCTTCACACCGTGGTGTTGCCCCTGCAGTCATCAGCGATCGTCGTGGCCGCTCAGGCCAGGCGGTCGATGATCTCCTGTGGTTCCATCCGCCGGGTGTAGTCGGGATCGACGAAGTCGTGGCGGATGACGCCGTCCCGGCCGATGATATAGGTCGCCGGGATCGGCAGGCGGAAGCTGTCGTCACCATTGTAGGCTGGGATGTCGATTCCGAATGACTGGTAGATGGGACGCAGGCTCTCGGGCAGGGTGAACACCAGCCCGAAGCGTTCGGCGATGCGGTTGCCCTGGTCGTGGAGGACGTCGAAGGCGAGGGCATGGCGCTCGCGGGTCTCCAGCGACCGGTCGGGCTGCTCCGGCGAGATCGCCACCAGGATTGCGCCCAGGGCCTCCATCTCCGCGACCCGCTGCTGCAGGGCGTTCAGTTCCAGGTTGCAGTAGGGACACCAGCCGCCGCGATAGAAGGTCAGTACCACGGTCGAGTGCTCGAGCATGGAGGAGAGGCTCCTGCTCTCCCCCAGGTGGTTGGGAAGCTCGAACCCGGGGGCCCGGTCCCCGCTGCGCAGGCTGTGGTCGGCGATGCCGGCCCGGAGCAGGGCGCGCGTCGCCTCGTCCATGATGTCGAGGGTCTCGCGCGGGACCTTCTGCGCCTTCTGTTCGTTGTACCGGGCAATGGCTGCAGACAGGGTTTTCATGGCGGGTGTCCTCAAATTGAATGATCGTTCAAGAAAAGATCATAGTAGTCATTGAACGAATATTCAACAATACTTGGGTATCGGTTGCTGGAGGAGGAGAGGATCATGCCGAGACCGGCGGGATTCGACAGGAACGAGGTGCTCGAGCGGGCGGCGCGGCTGTTCTGGGACCGGGGCTACTGTGCCACCAGTGTCAGCGACCTGGTGCAGGCGACCCGCCTGCGCCCGGGGAGTCTGTACGCGGCCTTCGATTCCAAGGAGGGGCTGCTGCTCGCCGCACTCGACCACTATGGCAGCAGGAGCCTGGAGAACGTGCGGCGGATCCTGACGGACAACGGCGGCGCCCTGGCCGGGATCGTGGCCTTCCTGGATCTGCTGGTGGCGGAGGGGGGTGGCGGCAGGAGGGATCCACGCGGATGCTTCCTGGTCAATACCGCCCTCGAGGTGGCGCCCCACAACGAGCGGGTCCGGCGTCATGTGCGGCGCTACCTGCGGGCGATCGAGCGGGCATTCGCCGATGCCTTCCGTGCCGCCGTCGCCGGCGGCGAACTGGAGCCTGCCGCCGATCCGGCGCGAATGGCGGGCCACCTGATGGCGACGGTGTGGGGAATCCGGGTGATGCAGCGGCTGGGAACCCGGCGCAGTGGACTGCGGGCGGTGGTGGACGAGTATCTGCGCGGGCTGGGGCTGGCGCCAGGGCCCTGATCACCACCACCGCGGGAAGGCCGGCGCGGCGGGACGGCGGCCGCTTGCTCAGCGATACTGCCGCAGGTACCACCACTCGAACAGCCGCTTCAGCCAGTGGAACATGCGCATCTGCGGCAGCACCAGGTTGCGGGTCTCGGTGCGGGCCACCAGGCTGCCGGTGGTCTGGCTGTCGATGATA